>DATKUL010000002.1:360785-721570 GCA_035530615.1 Candidatus Paceibacterota bacterium | reverse complement strand
ACCAACGGCGATACCTGATCCGCCATTTACTAGGAGGTTGGGGTAGGCGGCAGGAAGTACAAGTGGCTCAAGAATCTGACCGTCGTAGTTGGAGCCAAAATCAACGGTGTTTTCATCGGCTTCGGCGACCATCGCCATGGCAGGAAGCGCCAATCGTGCTTCGGTGTAACGCATTGCGGCAGGGCCTGCGTCAAGGGAGCCGAAGTTTCCGTGGCCATCGATGAGTGGCAGACGCATTGAGAAGGACTGAGCCATACGGACGAGGGCGTCATAAATAGCTGCGTCACCGTGCGGGTGCAACTTACCCATGACTTCACCGACGACGCGGGCGCTCTTTACATGTCCGCGCTCTGGGCGAAGCCCCATCTCCGCCATCTGATGCAGGATGCGTCGGTGCACGGGCTTGAGTCCATCACGTGCATCGGGCAGGGCGCGCGAGTAGATAACTGAGTATGCGTATTCGAGAAACGAGCCCGACATTTCAGAGGCGACATCGATGTCGATGATCTTGCCCGGGTATTCGCCAGGTTTAGGGCCGACAGGTTTTTTGCCTCGTGTGCCTTTTGCGGCAGGGGTTTTTGCAGTAGCCATGGCGGTGATTATGCCAAGGCGAACCTTTAAAGTGCGGGAGTGACGTGCGGTCTAGCCCCAATGATTGCAACACAGTGACCCGCTGCGAGAGCGCCAGCCTCCATGCAATTGAGAAGATCCGGATCTTTGATCCATGCGGCGATGTATCCACCGGCAAATGAGTCACCTGCACCTGTGGTATCAAGAACTTGCGTAGGCACTGCGGGTATAGAAATCGATGCACCGCCTCTTACTTTTCCAATTGCCCCACGCGAACCTTGCTTGATAACAACCAGCGGCGCATTCTGCAATAATGAATCCAATGCGGGTTCAAGTTTGGTTTCGCCCGTAAGGAAAGTTGCCTCTTCTTCGTTCATAAACAGCGCGCTCATGAGAGGCAACCAACTTCGAACCTCGGAGATATCGACTTCGCTCATACCCCCAACTGTCGCTGGATCAAAAAATATTGGAACTCCTGCATCTTGGATCTTCGAAATCATCTCAAGCACGCCAGGACGCGAACCCGAATCCAAGAGTGCGTAACCAGAGAGATAAACAACCTCGACACCGTTAAGGTCTGGAAGATCGGCAAGTGAAAGTCCAGAGTTTGCGCCAGTTTCGGGAAACATTGTGCGCTCGCCGCTCGTATCAACCAGCACGACAACAACTCCGGTTTGAACACCCGGAATAATTGCATTGCTGTATGCAATGCCGAGAGCATCAAATTCCGAGAGTACGGCGATGCCTGCGCTGTCATTACCGACACGGGCGACAATTCGCGTGGAAGCGCCTGATGATGCAGCCCAGGAGGCTACATTTCCGGCTGCCCCGCCACCATGGGTGGATATTTTTGAGGGAGTGTCACTTCCGTAATTGATTTTTGTCTTAATAACCGCAATCACGTCCAGCATGACATCACCGATGCAGAGAACCTTTTCCATCTGGCCGCCCAAACTTCTAGAGGCTTAGAGCGATGGCTATGTCTGCCGCGAGTGCTGCATTTGATTTGATGATCTCTATATTTACTCGTAGTGATTCGCCATGACTATTGGAGTGGAAATGCTCCAGGAGGAAGGGCGTAACAACTTTACCGCTGATACCCGCCACTTTGGCACGTGACAGACCGCTTGCGAGGATCTCATCATGAAGCGCGCGATTCATCTCCTTCTGAACTGGGTTTGCAACGATCAGAGCCGCCGAGTTGGTTTTCAAAATCTCCCTAGCTTGGCAAATGCGTGCGACATCAGGGGCACTTTCTACACGGTGTTCAATGGTGAACCCAGAGTCGGTTAGATAAAAACCTGGGAACTTCGTTGTCTGAAATCCAACGAGCCCGATCGCGAGAGTCTCGAGTCTTTCGAGAGTGGCTCCAACATCTAATATTGATTTCACTCCCGCGCACACGACTGTAATGTCGAGGGAAGAAAGAGCAGTGAGATCAGCCGATTCATCGAAAGATTCGTTGGCTCCGCGATGCACGCCACCTAGTCCGCCGGTAGCAAAAACTGAAATGCCGGCCAGTACAGCCAGATGTGCAGTAGCTGCAACCGTTGTCGCCGCGCTTGTGCCGGATGCAACCGTGATTGCCAAATCGCGACTTGATGCCTTCGCAATATTGTCACGATTTGCAATTTCCTGGAGTTCTGAATCATTGAGCCCAATATGCACGGTGCCGTCTATGACGGCAATGGTGGCAGGGGTGGCGCCGTGTTCTCGGACGATTGCTTCGACTTCACGAGCCACGTCAAGATTTTGCGGACGGGGCAGTCCGTGACTGATGATTGTCGATTCAAGTGCGACGATTGGCTTTTTCGATTCAAGTGCGGCGTGGACTTCATCTGAAAAGTGCAGAACCAAGTCTTTTTTAATCACATGCTCACGATAGTGGATTTAGTGAGAGGATGACACCGTGCATCTGGCTGATATAACTCCATCGATTTTCGCGGGACTTGGGTTATCGGATGTGTATGACAGTTGCGGCTTTGGAGAGAGTCCACACGGACGTGAATGTCTGCTCTTGGTCGACGGTCTTGGTGCCGATGTAATTGAGAAATATTCTGAATTTGCGCCGACACTGAATAGATTGAAGTTTTACGAGCCGGTGCAGACTCCGTTTCCTTCGACGACCGCAACAAGTCTGACGACACTCATGACGGGTGTGCTTCCGGGCACTCATGGAATGATGGGTTACACGGTTCGCGTTCCACGAAGTGGCGGGCGAATTCTCAATTCGCTGAAGTGGGATGAGAGAGTTGATCCGCAAATATGGCAACCCGTCCCGACTCTATTTGAGCGGGGGAGTCGCGTGGGAATCTCAGTTTCGCATATCGCTTCAAAACGTTATGAGAACACCGGCTTTACCTCGGCGGCATTTCGAGGAGCAACGTATCGCGGTGCGAATACTTTGCCGGAAATGGTTGAAGCGGCAAAAATCTCATTCAAGACTGCGCCATCTTTTGCCTATCTATACCTCAACGACTTAGATGTTGCTGGACATAGTCATGGAGTTGGTTCGGAGAAATGGTTGCTTGCCCTTGCTTTTGTCGACCAGGCTGTTCGGACATTTTTGGATCAACTTCCTAAAGGAACCCGATTCTGGATTACGGCCGATCACGGGATGGTCAATGTCGAAGAGAAGATTATCCTTGGCCGAGAGAATTCTCTCCTCGAGGGTGTAGCACTTGTCGCGGGGGAGCCCCGCGCTCGTCATCTTTATCTGGAAGAGCGATTTCTCGAAGGAAATGGTCCCTCTGTTGTAGCAGAAAATTGGCGGGGAACATTAGGTGAGGCAGTCGAGATTTTCACACGCCAAGAAGCGATCGACGCCAGTCTCTTTGGAAGCTTTGTATCGCGTGATGCATCCGAGCGAATGGGTGACCTCATTGCGATAGCACAGGGAAGAGTGATTTTTGTTGACCCCCTACGTGTCAATCTTGAATCTGCCATGGTTGGACATCATGGGGCGATGAGCGATGCAGAGAAGTTTGTGCCGTTGGTCAGCGCGCTCATTTCCTAACAAAAGTTATTCTTCGGAGTCCTCATTGTTTTTACGAGAGCCGAACATGATCTCATCCCACGAAGGCACCGTGGCGCGACCGGTTACTCCATCGCGCGCACTCTCCTCATCGGGGGTCTCGCGTATAGAAACCAATCGAGGTCCGTCTCGCGTTTCAAGCGGACGGTTCTGACTGCCCCTGGTTGCAGAAGGATGATTGCCATAAATAAGGCCATGATCAACGGGGGTTCTCTCCCGGTTTATGCTCTCGTCACCGATGATCCAACGAGCATCATCATCTAGTGGGGCAAGAGCGCGGCGAGTCAGGTCGAAGTTCCAGTCTGCAATGGCGAATCCATCTCGGTTTGGGTAATTTAAACGGATAACCCAACTTCCATCTTCCAGACGCCACGTATTCCATTCAACTGCATTCATATCAACTTGGCGGGGAGTGAGTCGAGCGGCGACAACTTCCGCAAAATTCAAATTCTCGCGGCCGTTTTCTTTCCGCATCACTACATCATGCGCGAGTCCAATAATGTATGTGCGCTCTTGCAAGATTGGCCCAGCAAATCGTTCTACTTTTTCGATAGTCCACTGTGCTTCCCGTGCAAGAGATTCAATCGGTTCTCCTGAGCGCAAACGCGCTTGGATTTCTTTAACAGTTAGGGGCGTGGCTTGAACGTCAGTGACGGCAGAGAGCCGTGGCTGGTTAACGGTGGCGCGTAAAGTGTCGCTGATGCGCAGGGTGTACTCGGCGCCGTCGTTATCGGTGAGGCTTATATATGCCCCGTCTGGCGTTTTTCCGTTTAAACGAAGTTCAGTCACGATGCCGAGCGTAACCGATTCCAGGTGCGAAAGTAGGGAAGCGACATGAGCATGGCGCCGCAGAGAAATGCCAACGGCAGAATAAAACCGCGCTGTGCACCGTAATTATCTATAACCCACCCCGCGATGGCGCTGCTTACTGCTCCACCCAACGGCATTCCGGCGATGACCCATGCCAGGCTCTCAGTTGTCTGCTCCGGTGGAACTGCGGATTCGGCAAGGCCATAAGCGGAGACAAGTAGTGGGGCAACGGCAATACCGTTAAGAAAGAGTGCGATAGCGAGTGCTGCTAGACCGTGAACAAAGAGAAATGGGGTGGAAAGGATCGTGAGTGCAAAAAGGAAGATCCAAAATCTTTTTGCGTGGTTCATTTGCCACTTAATTGACCCATTAACAATGGCAGATGCGCCGCTACCCAGGGACCAGACGGCGAGCATCAACCCGGTTCGACTAGTTGCGTTTTGACTTTGCATATAACCCACAACGACGATACTCACTGAGCTAAAGAAACCTCCCAGGAATAGCGTTGTCAGTACAACGGCTTGGAGAGCCGTGTTCCGTAAGACCGGCGGGTGAGGATCTTCATGATCGCGTGGATGCGCAGGGGGTTCTGTGCTGCGTTGAAGTGCAAATGCTAAGGACCCGAGGAGCAGAAAGACCAATCCGACGAAGAGCCCGGCGGCAGGATCAATCGACGCTGCGCAGGCCGTTGCCAAAACCGGGCCAAAAATAAAGACGATTTCATCCATGAGCGCCTCAAAGGAGAAAGCGGTATTGATTAGCGTTCGGTCCTCGCCCAGAGTCCAGAGCCAACGACGGCGAACCAGACCACCTGTATTCACAAAAAATGCTTCGGCAAAAATAATGGATAAGAACCATGTCCATCGCGGTGCATTCTGCGCAACGAGAAGAATAAAGACCAAGATGGAGAGAGTTCTCAGCGGCACAGCGATGAGAAGTGTTTTCCCTTGTCCTATTCGATCGGCGGTCCGCGACCAGAAAGGAAGAGCGAAGGTAACCACGACGGCTGCGACCGCCGCGAGTGAGCCTGCCAACGTGTAGGAGTGAGTGACATGAACGACAACAAAGATGATGGCAAGCGGGTCCATCGAGATAGGCATTCGCCCGATGAACCCGGCTAATGAAAATCTAAGGCCGCCCGGAGTTTTGAAGAGACTGCGGTACGGCGAGAGCATGATGGAGAGCCTATTGCGGGTTAGAGTATGAACGTGACAAATTCATTGGGATCCCCAAGTCGGGACGCTCTACCTCAGGATCTCTTGGACTTGGCTCTTGGAATTGCCATTGAAGCGGGAACAATGCTCATGAACCGACCCGCGGCTTTTGAAGTTACCTCAAAGTCAACTGCGATAGATATCGCAACGCAGATGGATAAAGCCAGCGAGAAATTTATTGTGGAATCTATTCTCGCCAGCCGTCCACAGGATGGGATCATTGGCGAAGAAGGGTCAGAACGAGAATCCACTTCTGGAATTACCTGGGTCATAGATCCAGTCGATGGCACCGTTAATTACTTATACGGAATCCCAGGATGGAATGTCAGCATTGCCGTCAAAGACGAACTCGGGGTGATCGCTGGCGTCGTCCATGTCCCGACGATCAATTCGACTTTCACCGCCATTCGGGGGCAGGGTGCTTTCCTTATTTCCTCAGGTAACTCTCACGGGACGAGTCCCCAGAGAATCCAGTGCAACGATCCTGTTCCACTGAACAGAGCTTTGATCGGGACAGGTTTTGCTTATGATGTCGATCGGCGGGTAGAGCAGGGCAGAATTGTCGCTCAACTCTTGCCTCAAATCCGCGACTTGCGCCGCCTAGGTGCGGCGGCGGTCGATATTTGTTATGTCGCGATGGGGGTCTTTGATGGATATTTCGAATATGGGCTCTACGAATGGGATTGGGCTGCGGCCGGACTTATTGCGCAGGAGGCCGGGGCGCTCTTTACTACCGATTCTCACCGGATTTCAGTCTGTGCCGGTCCTGCTCTTCATTCGACGCTGGCCCATGCAGTTGAGGTACTCGTCTAGGGCTCTTGTGAGCCTGGATTTAGTGGAATGGGCGCGATTGTGGCAGGATAAGCCCCTTACGCCAGGTAAACCACTCGGCGTCACAAGACATGAAACCTAAGCGGTCACAATCCGTTGGGGTCGAAAAAGATGAGGACTCACAATGAACGTGCTTGATGCGGTAGACGCTGCTTCCCTTCGCTCCGATATCCCGACCTTTCGGGCCGGTGATGAGCTCAAGGTTCACGTCCGAGTCATAGAGGGTAGCAAGAGCCGTATCCAGGTCTTCCAGGGAATCGTCATCCGCCGCCAAGGCAGTGGCGCTCGCGAAACCTTCACCATCCGTAAGGTCTCTTACGGTGTTGGCGTGGAGCGCACTTTCCCAGTTCACACCCCGGTTATTGAGAAGATTGAAGTTGTCCGACGTGGCGATGTCCGTCGTGCCAAGCTCTACTACTTGCGCGATCTGCGCGGCAAGGCAGCCAAAATTCGCGAAAAGCGCGGTGAGATGGAAGCGTCAAAGAAGGCCTCCGCCCCTGTTACAGAAACCGTTGTCGCTGAAGTCCCTACCGAGCAGGCGTAACCGAACGGCATGTCGCGCAAGGGTTCAGTCCTTCGTGAGTTCCCAATACTCGTAGTCGTAGCACTTCTTGTCTCACTTATTATCAAGAGTTTTTTCGTGCAGTTTTTTTATATTCCATCAGGATCAATGGAAGATACTTTGCGGATTAAAGATCGTGTTGCGGTAAATAAAGTCCCATATATTTCCAAGAGCATCGAACGTGGCGACATTGTGGTTTTCCGTGACCCGGACCACTGGCTAGCAGACCCCATGCCCTCGACCGAATCAAAGTTTATTTCCACTATGCGGGAAGGTCTCATAGCCGTCGGCGTCCTTCCCAATCCCGCTAAACAACACCTGGTAAAAAGAGTTATCGGCGTAGCCGGTGATCATGTTGTTTGTTGCGATAACAACAAAATGATTACCGTTAATGGTAAGGCGCTTTACGAGCCTTACATTTTTAAAGGTGACAATTCAAGTGATATGAATTTTGATATTACTGTTCCGGTCGGAAAAATCTGGGTAATGGGTGATCATCGTGGGGCAAGTGCCGATTCGCGCTACCACCAAGATGACATTAACAAAGGCATGGTTCCAGTCAGTAAGGTGGTTGGACGAGTGGTTGCCGTTATCTGGCCGGCAAATCATGCCAAAATTGTTAATCGCTTTGATGCCTTAAAGTAACAATGTGAAAACCATCGAGCGCCTCCTGCTCGATAATGGAATTTCCCCGATCGCAGGGGTTGATGAAGCCGGACGGGGCGCATGCGCAGGTCCATTATTGGTCGCCGCAGTTATCTTGAAAGACCCATTTGCCCCTGAGCTTGTCACCGTTCGCGATTCGAAAGAAATCTCCGAAAATATGCGGGAGGAACTATTTGATCTCATTATTGAAAGTTCACTCGCAGTCTCGGTTGTTGAAATTCCGGCAGAGGTAATTGATGAGCGGGGAGTTCATGTGGCAAATATCGACGGAATGAGGCGAGCGGTACATGGACTCTCGGTGATTCCGAAGTACGTTCTGACAGATGGCTATGTCATTCCGGGTTTAGGTGTTTCCACTTTGGGAGTGTGGAAGGGCGATCAAGTCGTCCACACGATAAGTGCAGCCTCTATCATCGCAAAAGTCACCAGGGATCGAATGATGCGGAAATTGGATGAGGAATTCCCGGAGTACGGATTTGCACGACACAAAGGCTATGTGACGGCCGCTCATTCAGAGGCGCTCACGAAATTTGGTCCTTCTGTGATTCACCGCCGATCCTTCTCAAATGTTGCTGCTCATATCCACAAAGGCGGTTAACTCACATATATTTGACGGAGCGAGTGGCTCCATTCACCCTAGGAATTAGTGTGCCCGAACTATGGCACTCACAAATCGCCCGAATCCACATAATAGAAGCATTGGTGCTTTCGGCGAGAAAGCAGTTGCCGATTCTCTGATCGGTAGAGGTTTTCTCATTGTCGAAAGAAACTGGCGGATCAAAGAGGGTGAGATAGATATCATCGCCACTTCGCCAGATAAAACATTCGCGTTTGTTGAAGTAAAGACGCGCACGTCACAAGCGTACGGTCATCCTCTCGAGGCGATTACGCGCGAGAAAGCGCACCGATTGCAGCGTCTTGCGCTGGCCTGGCTTGCTACTCATCAGTGTTTTGGAAGCGACTATCAAGTCGATTGCGCGGCTGTGCTTATTTCCCCTGATGGCTCATATTCGATTGAGTACAGAGAGAAAGTTTTATGAAAATTGTGATCGCATGACGCTGGGGCAGAGTCTGGGCGTTGCGCTTGTAGGACTAGATGGATATCTCGTGCGAGTAGAAGTAGATATTGCTGATGGGCTTCCAGGCTACGTCCTTCTCGGATTGCCCGATGCTGCGCTTACTGAATCGCGCGATCGAGTCCGTTCTGCGCTGGTCAATTCTTCCGAGAGCTGGCCTAACCGAAAGGTGACGGTTTCGCTCTCACCGGCCTGGTTGCCCAAGAGTGGTTCAAGCTTTGATCTTCCCATTGCAATTGCATTGTTGGCTGCCCAATCCGCGATTTCCGCGGAACGATCAGAGCGGACCCTATACATAGGTGAACTCGCACTTGATGGCCACATCCGTGGGGTTCGCGGAGTTCTGCCTTCGCTGATCTCCGCGCATAAGCAGGGAATCACTACCGCCGTGGTGCCGGAGGCAAATGCGCTTGAAGCTCAACTCATGACCCAACTAAATACGGATATGAGAATTATTCCCATGAGCCACCTACGTGATTTATTGCGCTGGTTACGTTTGGACGAAAGAGCGGAAAGGGCAGAACTGCCGTTTGTCAGCGAACCTGAAGAGAAAGTCTTCGATTTTGCTGACGTGGCAGGACAGGAGAAAGCCCGCACTGCTGCTGAAGTGGCGGCCGTCGGTGGGCACCATTTGTTGCTGATCGGACCACCCGGTGCAGGCAAGACCATGATTGCGCAGAGATTGCCAGGAATTCTTCCCGCGCTTTCGCGAGAAGAGGTCCTTGAAGTAAGCGCGATCCATTCGATTGTAGGTGGATTGAGCAGTAGATCTCCGTTGACACGTACAGCACCCTTCGTCGCACCGCATCACACCGCGACTCGCGTAGCCATGGTCGGCGGGGGTTCGCAAGCGATCAGACCCGGCGCATGTTCGCTCGCTCACGGGGGAGTCTTATTCATTGATGAAGCCCCCGAGTGTGCAATCGGCGTCCTGGATTCTCTGCGCCAACCGCTGGAATCGGGTTCAATTACCATCGCGCGTGCGATCGGCAACGTTACTTACCCGGCGCGCTTCCTCCTCGTATTGGCTGCCAACCCATGTCCATGCGGAAAATTCTCCGGGCGCGGTAGAAATTGCATCTGCAGTTCGCAACAGGTGAGAAGGTATTTGGGAAAACTCTCTGGTCCCCTCATGGATCGCATCGACCTTCGAGTGCAAGTCGACCCTCTCAGTCGTGTAGAACTCATGGCGCCGGATTTAGGCGAATCTAGCCAGATGATAAGAATGAGAGTTATCGCAGCTCGAGAGGTTGCTGCAGAGCGATTTAGAAATGAAACGTGGTCCCTCAACTCGCAGATACCCAGTCGCGCTCTGCGAACAACTTTTCAGCCCGAGCGAGCCGCCATGAATTTTCTTCACGCCGAACTAGATCGCGAACAGATAACTGCGCGGGGGCTTCACAAGGTTATGCGCACTGCCTGGAGTCTGGCCGACCTTTCAGGTCACGTCCGTCCAACTCTGGCCGATGCCGAACGGGCTTATCTACTACGTGAGGGCTTGGCATCGTGAACGTTCGAGAAGCCAGGGCCATTCTTTTCGCCTCCATCGAAGGGGGCTCGCCATTCTGGTCGCGGGAGATTGAACTGCTCGGACCGATTGGCGTGGTTGAGAAAGCACTAGATGGCGATTACGACATCGCCAAATTTGAAAAGACTCTTCGCAAACTCAATACCTCCAACCCATCCCAGATTCTGGAAAAGATCGCTGGCAGTGGTGGGATATTTATGACGCGAGAAGAACCATTCTGGCCGGAACAACTTGATGACCTAGTGGCTCCTCCCATCGGATTAGTGGCTAAAGGCGCCCTTGAAGTACTTCAACTTCGCTCCCTTGCGATCGTTGGGACGCGAAATCCAACCAATTACGGAGTTCGTGTGGCAGGAGATTTTGCGGCGGGTTTCGTGGATCGCGAATGGGCGATCATTAGCGGAGGAGCCTATGGCATTGATGCTGCGGCACATAGGGGGGCTCTAGTTGGAGAGGGCGTAACCGTCGCAGTGTTAGCGGCTGGCATTGATGTTAATTATCCGGCTGGCCACATGAGATTGTTTGAAGAAATCACCGAGAATGGGCTCATTGTGAGTGAAGTGATGCCGGGCACCTGCGCGGTCCCATCCCGCTTTCTAACCAGAAACAGAGTTATTGCGGCGCTTTCTCGGGCGACATTGGTGGTCGAGGCGGCCTTTCGAAGCGGTTCTTTGCGTACGGCTCGCGACGCGGCCGAATTGCTCCGTCCCGTCATGGCTATTCCTGGTCCAATCACCTCACCAACTAGTGAAGGCTGCCATCGACTCATAGGCGAGCGAGTTGCTGAAGTTGTTACCTCCGTGGCTGATGCAATGGAGTTTGTATCTTCTAGTAGGTGAGACAATTGCTCAATGAGTGGCTCAATGACTGAATTTCGTTCGGGTTTCGTTGCAATCGTTGGACGCCCAAATACTGGCAAATCGACCCTCGTTAATGCGCTGGTCGGAAGCAAGATTGTTATTACTTCTCCGCATCCCAATACGACTCGGCACGCAATTAGGGGAATCTTGAATCGCCCTGATTACCAGGCCATTTTGGTTGATACGCCGGGCATTCACAAACCGAAGACTTTGCTTGGGCATCGCCTCAACGCAGTAGTAGGGCAGAGTATGGACTCCGTTGACGTGATTGTGATGTGCCTGCCCGCGGATGAAACATCAGGTGCTGGAGATGACTTCATAATTCAAGAGATCACAAAATATCCGAAGGCAAAGAAGATTGCGGTCATCACAAAAACGGATCTGGTTTCCAAAACAGCGTTGGCCGCAAAACTAACTGGAATTGTTGCCCTGGCAAAGGAATTTACCTGGCAAGAGATAGTTCCGGTCTCTGCCGCAATCCACGATCAGGTTGATCTGCTTGCCGATCTCATCGGAAAATCATTACCCCCAGGGCCAGAGTTTTATCCGGAGGGAATGTTGAGTGACCAGAGTCAGGATCAATGGATCTGCGAACTTATTAGAGAAGCAGCATTGAGAGATGCGCGAGAAGAGCTTCCGCATTCCATAACGGTCACCATCGACGAATTAACGCAACGTGAAGGAAGTGAAGAGAAACCATTTTTCGACATCCACGCCACCATCCACGTAGAGCGAGATTCGCAACGAGCAATTCTGCTGGGACATCAGGGGGAGCGGCTAAAGGATATTGGTACTCGAGCGCGGGCTGATATCGAAAGGATTCTGGCGGCTCGTGTGTATCTTGGTTTGCATATAAAAGTTTCCAAAGATTGGCAGCGCAATCCGAAACTTTTGGAACGACTTGGTTTTAGTGATCAGTAATTATTAATCATTGGCACATCGTTGAAGAAATGGCTCTGCTTACTTGCCCACCCTGAACTGCGCGCGCAATGACAACTCTTGACTGGGTTGAATTGAGCTGGGTGTAGTTTGCGTCCATTACTTTCTGAATTTTGGTAGGCGCTGATGCTCGAAACGCTGCGTAGTCCGCGTTACTAATGACTGGTTGATATTTCACTTTGCCAGCTTTTGGTTCGATCCATACTGGCGACGAGAATCCCGTGCAAAATATATTTGTTTTGAATGCATCGGACGTATCCAATTTGTGCATCGCACTACATGTAAACCAGGTGTAGAGACCGTGGTTGCCGCCCCTTACGTCCTCACCAAGTACTACTGAGTGGCAGTACAACTTACCATCGGTACTCGTACCAAAACTTGCTCTCCAGTTCTTGCTTACTTCTATCTCGTTAGTGACAGTCTTAACCAAAGAACTGATCTGTTGTTGCGAGAAGTGGCCAGAACTTGTATCACCCATCGTTACACCAAAGGTTTGGGTGAAAAGGATGAGGGATAGCATCACTGCTACTCGAGTTATCGCACTTTTCGAGATTCTTCCAATGTCAAGAGAGAAGTGAAGTGGGGAAGTCCTTCGGCGGGCGCACAAATCTACTTGCCCGTCCGTTCTTCCGCTGCTTAACATTTTGGGCCTGTTCTCTTTTATTCTCGTCTTAGTTGGGGAACTTCTACCTACTCTGGGCGCTTAGAAGTAAGAAGGCGACGCTGCCTTCACTGGGAGAATTTGACTTAGCAGCACCAAATTCCACCAGGGATGGTGCTTGTGGTGACGGTAGGTTTTGCTGCATTGGCAGGCGCGCTTGTCATCGTGAGAACTGCAAGTGCGGCTAAAGTTAGGGCGATAAACTTCTTCACAATTTCCTCCAAGGGGCTTTACTATCTGTAAAGGTTGGTTGTAACATATACTAAATTCGCCGAGAAGGGAATACCGAATGGATTTTGGTACCAGGCTTCGGGAGGCACGGGAGCGGGTCGGTCTGACCCAATCTGAGTTGGCGCAGGGTATTGCTGCATCGAGTTATATCTCATTACTTGAGACCGGAAAGCGAAAACCAAAACCAGAGATGATTGAAAAATTTTCATCTCGGCTTGGAATTTCTCCTAATGAATTGCTTGTCGATCAGGGTAGCCAGGAAGTGGCACTCAATTTAAATATGGCCAAAGTGGCATTTGGTTCGGGTGACTTAGGAAGCGCGAGAGACTATGCAAATCTTGTTTTGCAGCATCCTGGCGTATCAGCGAGTTTACAGTTGGAAGCGTCTGTCGTGTTGCTTCAAGTTCGTGCGCGAGAAGGTTCCTCGGATGGCTTACTTGATGATTTGGAGAGACTCTTCAAAAGAAATCCTCATGCGTCTCCTGATTTGAGGGCCCGCATTGGAAATGAAATTGTGCGGGTATGTTTTCAATTTGGAAATTTGGGCATGGGCGTTCAATTGGGCGAAGAGATGCTCCGAGAAGAAGCTTCGGAGTGGGCGGAGACTGAAGTCGTCGAGTTACTTTGCTTGCTTGGAAGTTGTCATTTTCATCGCGGAGACACGCCCCGAGCTAGCGAGATAGTTTCAAGAGCACTTGAATTGGCTGAGAAGTGCAAATCGCCGAAGGCAATGGTTCAGTCGTATTGGCAGTCATCAATGCTCGCTGAAAGCCGAGGCGACTTGTCGCTTGCTCTCAATCACATCACTACCGCGATGCACTGGACGAAGTTGGCTGAGTTAAGTCAGGTTTTGCCAATTCTGAACGACAATGCTGCGAAGATCATGCTTGATCTTCCTAATCCAGACTTTGCGCGCATCCACAGTCTCGCTGAATCTGCATACCTGGATATGTCATCGCAGAACAATCCGAGATACGCAGCTTATGCTTGTATAACACTCTCTGAAGTTGAACTGAGACTTGGAAATGTTGATAAGGCCTTGATGTACGTAAGAAAAGGCTTGAATGAATTACCATCGGAAATTCCTGGTCCTAAAGTAAGTCTGTATTCGCAGGAGGCTAAGGCTCTCTTCAGATTAGGAAAAGTTGAAGAGTCTAAGCAGCAATTGGAGCGCGCTGTAGACCACATGGAAAAGATGGCTCCGTCGAAGGAATTGGCTCTTTATTGGGGTGAAATTGCTCGAGTATTTGTTGAAGTGGGATTACAAGGTCGTGCCATCCACGCCTACGAGCAGGCAATTGCGGTAGCGGCAATGTCTCAAGCCAAACAAGAGGAGTTTGCAGACCTCAAAGTTTAGTTTTTCATCGGGTCGAGGAAATTTCTAACGACCCATGCCACCGGCAAGTGTCCCCAAACGCGGCCGGTGGCAATTTCCTTTTCTAAGCATTTGAATTTGAGATGTATGAAGGTTTTCGCCCCGCAAAGTACGAACCGATCAAGACCAGCGGCAGCCCGACGGCCATTCCTAAAGTGAAAGGTTCGGAAAGTATTAGGGATCCGAGAAGAACTGCGAAAGCGGTATTCAAATAGGTCACGAGTGAAGCGCGGGCAGGGCCAATATCTCTCATGACCATAAAGAAGACGACAAATGCCGCAGCAGTGCACAGTACGCCGAGCCCCAATAGAGATAAGAGGGCGTTAGTAGA
Organism: Candidatus Paceibacterota bacterium; assembly: GCA_035530615.1. NCBI lineage: Bacteria > Bacillati > Minisyncoccota > Minisyncoccota bacterium. Next base: position 706,882 of record DATKUL010000002.1, on the reverse strand, counting down.
TACAGCTCCGCGTGGCCACTGAGCAATTGCGAACGGTGCGTAAACCACGGCCGATATGGTCATGGCTACAGCATTGATTGCGATTCCGGATACGCCGGGAAGTTTTCGGGTAATCATGATGATCGCGTAGGCATATCCAACCGACGCCAGAAGGACATATCCAATAGCCCAGAGTGCACTGGTGCCATTTAAGGCTTCAATCCCAACGAGAGCGAAAACGCCGATAAAGCCGAGTACTAATCCGAATAATCTCTTTCGATGCCAGACAGTTTTATCGCCGTGCAACGAAGTGAAAAGGGTTGACCAGATAGGTGTTGTCGCGACAAGAAGCCCGGTGAGACCAGAGGAGATTTTGGTTTCTGCGGTTGTGATGAAATACCAAGGACCAATCATTTCTAAACAGGCATAAAAGAGAACATACTTAAATCCGCAAATAGCTGGACCAAGATTCTTGCGGCGCGCGGCGATTGGAAGCAAGATTGCGGCGCCAATTACCAGGCGAACGAAAACGATAAAGGCAGGATCGAAATCTCGGATTGCCACACGAATGAAGAGATAGGGAATTCCCCAGAGGAAGCCAACGAGTCCAAAGAGCGACCAACCCCTGCGAGACATTAAACTCCGCTTCGAAAGTAGAAACTCCTATTGGAGAGAGATTTTCGTATAAAGAGCGATTGTAGCTGTGGCGACTGCGTCCCAACCAAATAATTTTTGAGCTCGCGCACGACCCGCGAGTCCGTAATTCTTAAGAACTTCGGGTTGAGCCATAAGGCGCGTGATGGATTGGGCAATATTAGATTCATATTCGGAGGATTTGCTCGAGAAATGAACCAACTCGCCAGTGACGCCGTCCTCTACAACTTCAGGGATTCCTCCTACATCGGAGGCCAGTACTGCGGTGGCGCAACCCATTGCTTCCAAATTGACTATGCCAAGGGGTTCGTAGATCGACGGGCAGAGAAATAAATCTGCCGACGTCAGGAGGGCCGTCAATTCATCGGGTGGAAGCATCTCTTGAATCCACCAAATATTCTTGCGAGTGAGTTGCAGATCTGCAATCAACTCCGCGACCTCCTGACCAATTACTGGCTCATCGGGACTACCGGCTGCAATCACCAATCCATACTCTGCTGGGACGGCCTTCCAAGCGTGGAGTAGATGTGCCAATCCTTTTTGGCGCGTAATGCGTCCAACGAAAAGGCCGTATCTTCCGGTGATCTGGTACTTTGCAAGTACGTGAGGATCCAAATGCGGAGCGAATTTATTTGTATCCACTCCATTGTGAATCGTGTGCACCTTGGTTGGATCAATGTCGGGGTAGGCGGAAAGGATGTCTGTTCGCATTGCCTCGCTCACAGCGATAATTCCTGCAGCGGCTTCAAGGGAAGTCTTTTCAATCCATAATGAGAGTCGGTAGCCGCCGGCTAATTGATCTGCTTTCCATGGACGCAGTGGCTCTAGTGAATGCGCAGTGACAATGTGCGGAATCCCATACATTAACGAGGCAAAATGGCCGGCCATGTTCGCGTACCAGGTGTGCGTATGTACTACATCAACGCTTCCAAGTGATTCGGCTATTGCTGCATCCGTCGCAATTGCCTGTATTGCAGGATTGGATTGGGAGAATTCTCGCGGGACTTCTTTTCCCAGCGCGCCATTTCTTGTTTCACCAAAACAGTGCACCGAAAGGGTGATCTCGGAGCGTTCGCGAAGCGCCTCTGCGAGTTGAACAACGTGCACTCCGGCGCCCCCATAGACATGTGGTGGCCACTCTTTCGTAACCAGTCCGACATTAATCGGAATCATCTTCTCTCTCTTTCGCCACGAATAACTCTCGATATCTGGTGGTCTAGGCGGCTTGCATGGAGAAGGCTATCGTTACGACATGCCTCGACGTGATCTCTTGCTAGGAATTGTTCTGGCGGGGGGAGAGGGCAAGCGTCTGATGCCGCTGACGGCAGACCGAGCAAAGCCGGCGGTGCCATTTGGCGGATCGTATCGACTGGTGGATTTCGTACTTTCAAATTTAGTGAATGCTCGGATGCTTAAAATCGCGGTGTTGACGCAGTATAAATCCCATTCACTTGATAAACACATCACCACAACCTGGCGAATGTCTACGCTTTTAGGTAACTTCATTACGCCCGTTCCTGCCCAGCAAAGACTTGGGCCCCGGTGGTACACGGGAAGTGCCGACGCAATCTTGCAGAACTTTAATCTTATCCATGATGAGGACCCTAAACATATTCTTGTTTTTGGTGCGGACCACGTATACCGCATGGATCCAAGTCAGATGTTTGCGCAGCATCTGGAGACACATGCGGGGGTTACGGTCGCCGCGATTCGAGTGCCACGGGCTGAAGCGAGCGAGTTTGGCGTGATTGAACTTGCCGAAGACGGAATCACAATTAAGGCCTTTCATGAGAAGCCAGCGAATCCTCCACCGATGCCAGGGCACCCAGATATGTGTCTGGTCTCTATGGGTAATTACATTTTTCGAAGAGACATTATGGAAGAGGCTCTCATCCTTGACGCTGAAGATTTGGAGAGTCGACACGATCTTGGCGGAAATATAATTCCGATGCTCACTAGAGATGGCTCCGCAAAAGTTTATGACTTTGCAAATAACGTTGTCCCTGGTGCCACCGACCGCGATAAAGGATATTGGCGCGATGTAGGTTCAATTGACGCATATTTTGACGCACATATGGATTTGGTTTCTGTTCATCCGATTTTCAATCTCTACAACCGTGATTGGCCTTTGCTCACTAATCCGCCTTCGCTACCTCCAGCGAAATTTAGTGAAGGGGGAATAGCGCACGATTCAATCGTGGGTGCTGGAACCATTATTGCGGGCGGGCATCTCAATCGAACTGTTGCTTCGCATGATGTCCTGGTCTCGGCCGGTTCATTTGTTGATGGATCGGTGCTCATGCCGTCCGTAAAGATTGGGGAGCGCGCAGTTGTGCGACGCGCCATATTGGACAAGAACGTCATCGTCGAAGCAGGTGCGCAAATTGGTGTAGACCTCGAGCGAGATAGTCAGCGCTTTACAATCTCGCCTGGTGGAATAGTCGTCGTGGGCAAAGGAGTCCGCGTTACCGCTTAACTCACCGTGAGCACGTGACTTCTGCCTTAAGGGTCGGGCAGAATTCCTCATAAATTGGCACTAGACTGAGCCTTGTCAGCGTTGACCGTACTTGATGGGTACATTGCCCGAAACCATTGAACCGTTGGAGTGAATTGCGATGCGTATAGGTGTCCTGACTGGCGGAGGAGATTGCCCTGGCCTCAATGCCGTTATCCGAGCAGTAGTTCGTAAAGGTGTCAAAGAATATGGCCATGAATTCGTTGGCTATCGCGATGGTTGGAGAGGTCCACTTGATGGGCTGACAATGCCGTTGGACATTCAAACAACACGAGGAATTTTGCCGCGCGGTGGAACGATCCTTGGTTCTTCTCGTACCAACCCCTTCAAAATTGAGGGCGGAATCGAGAAGATAAAGAAGAATTTGGAAGATGCCGGGGTTGATGCGCTCATTGCAATTGGAGGAGAAGACACTCTCGGGGTCGCAACAAAACTTCATTCCCTCGGTGTCCACGTCATCGGTGTTCCCAAGACAATTGACAATGATCTGAGCAATACTGACTACACCTTTGGCTTTGATACTGCAGTGAATATTGCAATGGAAGCGATTGATCGATTGCACACAACAGCCGAATCTCATCATCGCGCCCTGGTAGTAGAGGTAATGGGTCGTCACGCCGGATGGATTGCTCTCCACTCTGGTTTGGCAGGCGGAGCTGCTTGCATCCTCATTCCTGAGCAAAAGTTTTCGGTTGCCAAGGTATGCGAATGGGTCGAATCTCGCTTCAAGGTTAACTACTCACCGATCATTGTGATTGCCGAGGGAGCGATTCCTCAAGATGGCGATATGGTCGTGAAAGACCAGACTCTGGACGCCTTTGGCCACGTCAAACTTTCGGGTATCGGAGAATGGCTCGCCGGAGAGATCGAATTACGCACCGGTAAAGAGGCTCGAAACACAGTTCTAGGGCATATCCAACGTGGTGGCACGCCAACTGCATTTGACCGCGTACTCGCCACACGTTTTGGCCTGCATGCGATTACCGCGGCACATGAGGGCGATTGGGGCAAGATGGTTGCACTTCACGGCACAAATATTGTTCGAGTTCCGCTGGCTTCGGCCACGGAGCAGTTGAAGTTGGTTGGCTCTGCGCTCTACAAAGAAGCAGAGGTCTTTTTCGGATAATCGCACTGCGCGGACCTCCACCCACTCTCTACGCTAGGAAACTATGACCACCTTGGATGCCCTCTTCACGCCGGGCCTTGTCGCGGCCCAACAACCAACCTGGCCCGGGGGAGCGAATGGACCGGCGATTAAAGCCGCAGTGAAAGAGTTGAAAAGCTTTCCTCCGTTGGTCTTCGCCGGTGAGTGTGACAATCTCAAAGAGCGGATCGCGGAAGCAGCCGAGGGTAGGGCTTTCTGGCTGCAGGGTGGAGATTGCGCCGAAACCTTTGCAGCCGCAACCGCGGATTCAATACGCAACCGAATCAAGACAATTCTGCAAATGGCAGCGGTATTGCAGTACTACTCAAGTTTGCCGGTGGTGAAAGTTGGTCGCATGGCGGGCCAGTTTGCCAAGCCTCGCTCCAACGATTTTGAAAAACGTGGCGACATTACACTTCCGGCCTACCGTGGCGATGCAGTAAACGGATTGGAATTCACGCAAGAGTCCCGTACTCCAGACCCGCAACGGTTGGTCAGGGTCTATAACACTTCTGCCGCCACCCTCAACCTCGTCCGGGCATTTACCCAAGGCGGCTTCGCCGATCTGCGCCAAGTCCACGAATGGAACAAGGGCTTTATCCGTGATTCTTCGGTCGGTATGCGTTACGAAGAAATGGCAAACGAGATCGGTCGTGCCCTTGAATTCATGCGCTCGGCAGGAGTCGATCCTTCTGCTTTCAAAAGCGTCGATCTTTTCTCCAGCCACGAAGCGCTCATTCTGGAATACGAAAAGGCGCTGACCCGGATCGACTCCCGTACGCAATTGCCGTATGACGTTTCAGCACATTTTATCTGGATCGGTGAGCGGACCCGTCAACTCGATGGCGCTCATGTCGATTTCGCTTCTAAGGTGAGAAATCCCATTGGGGTAAAGCTTGGGCCTAAGTCGACGGTTGAGGATGCATTGGCCTTGATTGATAAGTTGGATCCGCATCGCGAACCAGGACGCCTCACATTCATTACTCGTATGGGGGCTAAGCACATCCGTGAAGCGTTGCCGCCACTGATCGAAGGCGTCACTAAATCGGGCGCTCAAGTGCTCTGGGTCAGCGATCCGATGCATGGCAATACCTATGAGGCTCCAAGCGGGTATAAGACTCGCAAGTTTGAAGACGTGCTGGATGAAGTCAAAGGGTTCTTTGAGGTGCACAAGTCACTCGGAACTCACCCGGGAGGGATTCACATCGAATTAACAGGTGATGATGTAACAGAGTGCGTCGGCGGCGGTGAGCAGATATCGCACGACGATTTGGCAACACGCTACGAAAGCGCATGTGACCCACGGCTCAACCATGCCCAGTCACTCGAACTCGCATTCCTCGTAGCGGAGATGCTTCGCGATCGCTAATCTTTCAGGGTGGCACTACTTCTAGCATCAACCAAGACCTCCATCGGTCTGCTTCAGATGATTGCCCATGAACACGTCCTTTTGAGTGCTAGTTTTGGCAGTTTTGATTCGATGTTAGATGGCCTTGATAAAGTTGATGCCCGGCGCGGGATTGACCGAGTAAAGCGAATTCCAATCATTTCTGATCTTATTGATGATTATTTTGCTGGTGATGTCGAAGCGATTAATTCAATTGCGACTAGACAAGTTGGGGCGCAATTTTCTCAAGCCGCGTGGAAAGCGATGCGAAAGATTCGTCCAGGCAAAGTTCTTTCGTACGCGGATCTTGCCCATCGGGCGGGTTCTCCAGCCGCTGTTCGTGCGGCTGGAACTGCTTGTGCTAAGAATGCGATCGTGGTTGTAGTGCCATGCCATCGCGTTGTAAAAACGGGCGGTGCTCTGGGAAATTATGCGTACGGACTAGATGTTAAGGAATGGCTCCTACGCCACGAGGGTGCCCTGTAAAATTCTACTCATCGCTTCTGCTGCAAACTCAATGTCTTTATCATCGATATCCAGATGAGTAACAATACGAGCGAAGTTTGGGCCGAGTGCACTAATCAGCACTCCTTCATTTTTTAGTAATAATGCAAATTCCGCGGCATTTAAAGAAATGTCAGACAAATCGAGGGACACAATATTTGTCTCAACATTTTTGGGGTCAACAATTGATGGCACGATGCCATGTAGTTTTTCTGCAAGAAAGTGCGCGCGACGATGATCATGCTTTAATAACGGCAAGTTTGTATCGAGAGCGAAGTGACCTGCGGCGGCAAGGATTCCAACTTGGCGCATTCCCGCCCCATATCGTTTTCGCCACACACGGGCCCCGGAAATTTTTTCCTTGGTTGAAAGCATAAGTGAGCCAACAGGGGCACCTAGCCCCTTTGAGAGACAGACGCTTATGGTTTCGAAGTACTTTGCATACACGGGAAGAGCAACTCCACTGGCAATGTGTGCATTCCAAATGCGTGCTCCATCAAGGTGGAGTTTGATTCCCACACCTTCGGCCAATGTATAAAGTTCGGCGATTTCATTTAGAGGTTGGATAGTTCCTCCGCCGAAGTTATGAGTGTTCTCGACCGCGATTGCAGTCGTCGAAACTTGGTAGGGACCAGAATCCGGTCGTGCAATTTCCATCGCATCCTGTGCTTTGAGTAATCCGAGCGGTGCTTGCCAGGTACGAGTTGTTATTCCGCTGAAAACCGCCGCAGCTCCCAGCTCGGCACGCACAATATGCGAGAACGTCTCTGCAAGAAGTTCTTCGCCAGGTGCAACGAGCATCCGAATTGCTAGTTGATTTGCGAGAGAACCAGAGGGAGTGAAAAGAGCAGCTTCTTTGCCAAACATTGAGGCAACCCGCTCTTCCAGCGAATTCACGGTGACGTCTTCGCCGTATACGTCATCCCCAACTGGCGCTTCTGCTATGGCCTCACGCATGCCTGGGGAGGGGACGGTAACTGTGTCAGAACGAAGATCCACGCGCATATGGGTATTCTCTCACGCTTCTTCAAGAACGATCATGTACATCGCGGCCACGACCATCGCCCCACCGGCGGCTATCTTCAGGGTTAGATGTTCTCCACCAAATATCACGGCAAAGACGGCAGCGAAGACCGTTTCCATCGTCAAGATAACGGCGACTTTGGTAGCGGAGATATGCGCCTGTGACCAGGTTTGCACCATGAAAGCTAAGGCAGTTGCGAAAATGGCCGTGAAAACCACCACTCCCCAGACTCCGGCATCGGGTGGCACTTGGTAGCCGTTGAAGAGTGTGGCTAGCCCTGACAGAACCGCGCACGGGATTAGTTGAAGAGTGGTGAGCGCGTAAGCATCCCTGCCTTTGCTCCATTTGCTGAGGGCGATGATTTGTGCTGCGTAGGCAAGTGCGCACGCTAGGACAAGCAGCTCGCCTCTTCCCATTGACCATCCATGGAGGGATAGAAGTCCGAGTCCACAAGTCGCGAGTGCGACGTAGAACCAGATTTTTCGAGAGATCTTTTGCCCAAGAAAGAGAGCTGCCATGAGTGGGGTAGCGATGACATAGAGCCCAGTGATGAAACCTGTCACAGCAGCCGATGTAAGTGCTAAACCAAATGTTTGGAAAAGGTATCCGGCGGCGAGGAACGTTCCAGATATAAGGCCCTTTGTCACCATGTCGCGGTTGAATAACTTAACCACTTGGGGTCGTATGAGGAGCATCGCAATTATGGCAATCGAGAAGCGGGTAAAAAGAAAACTATTGACATCTTGGCGTTGGATTGCCTCTTTCATCATGAAAAAGGTCGATCCCCACATTGCCGAGACAGCCAGAAGTGCAAGTGGGGCTAAGCGCAACCGCATAATTATTTTCGGTACTTCTTAAGGATCGCAATCTCTCTGCCATGTTCAGGTTCTTGTCCCGGAGTCTCTAGGACTAGGGGAACATTTGCTACCGCGGGATGATTGATGAGCTCTTTGAATGGTTCTAGGCCGATGTACCCTTCACCAAGATTCTGGTGCCGGTCTTTCAGTGCTCCGCAAACATCCATGGAATCATTGGCATGAATAAGTTGAAGCCGGCCTGCCCCCACTACTGAGACCAGTAGGTCAATGGTCTCCTTCATGCCACCTTTCTTGTTTATGTCATGGCCGGCTGCAAAAACATGGCACGTATCTAGGCAAACCCCAACTTTTGGGTGATTCTCCAAGGCATCGAAGTAGTGCACTAAATCCTCTAGGCGTTTAACAAGGGATTGGCCCTGCCCGGCGGTGGGTTCGAGAAGGAGGGGAGGGGCGTCGTCAGGTAGCGCCTCTAAAATCGGCATCATCCCATCATGTATTTGTTTCCATGCTTGCGGAACGTGATTCACCTCAACGGCAGAGCCGGTATGGATGACAACTCCGAGGGCACCAATATCTGCACCGCGGGAAAGTGAATAACGAGTTGAGTGAAGCGAATTTTGGTAGGTCTCATGCGTTGGGGATCCAAGATTAATAAGGTACGGCGCATGGACGTAGGTTGCGATATCGCGTTCGCGGGCAACTTTGCGGAATTCTTCATCAGCTGTGCGATTGGGCTCTGGCATCGCCCACCCCCGTGGATTGGAGGCAAAGACCTGAATTACTTCAGCTCCGACAGTCTCTGCGTAGGCAATTGAGCGCTTTGCCATTCCGCCAGTTGTGGGAACGTGCGCACCGATTCGTGGGTTAGGCATTGACCTACCCTACTGTCACGACCACCGTACTGCCACGTTTCACTTTGGATCCGACAGCCGGAGAGACATCAATGACCACCTTATTTGCACGTGTACCAATTTTCTTAATGGTTACCATGAGATTGAGATCTTCCAGCGCGGTGGTGGCTTTTTCCTGAGTCAGAGAGTAGACATTTGGAATGAAGACCCATTCTGGACCTTTGGAAATGACAAGGGCAATCTTTGTCCCTTTCGGCAAATTCGTACCGCCATCTGGTGTTTGGCTCACAACTATTCCGATAGGCACGGTATCGCTGAAGGCATAGGTTGGTGTGACATCGAATCCTGCAGCCGTAAGTTCGTTGAGGGCTTGATCGCTACTTTTGCCCTGGTAGGACGTTAGCGGAATCTTTTCAATACCTTTGCTCACTAGGAGATCAACGGTGGTATTTTTCCGCACGGAAGTTCCAATGGTCGGTGAGGCGGAGATAATTAAGCCTTTTGTCACGACTGTATTAAAGACTTCAGTCACCGTTCCAAGAACGAGGGAATTCTCTTTTAGGAGTTCCTCAGCGCGCGGTATCGCCAGATTCTTTACATTGGGGACGAGATATCTCTCCGGCCCCTTAGACACTACGAGTGAGACTGTGCCACCTTTATTGACGTGGCCACCTCCGCCAGGATTGGTGGAAATTATTTTGCCCGCGCCGACCTCCTCGCTAAATATTTTCTCAACGCGGGCATGAAGGCCAAGTGAGGCTAGATATGTATCGGCCTCACTTGTGCTCATGCCGGCCATCGTTTGAATGGAAACGCGGTTGCCAAAACCTCCAAATGCATACCAAAACCCTCCAGTAAGCAGGATCGCGAGAATGAACGCGATCCATCGATTCCTGCGGACGCGTGAACTTGCCTTACGTTTACTTATTTGGGCAGTGCTTTCAGTTTTCTCCGATTTCATAGTCGCCACTGTGCCAGAAGGAGGAGGAATAGGCCTGGCAGAAACTCTCTTGGGAGAGCGAGATTTCTCTCTGGCGATGGGTGGGAGATCGAGTTCCAAACTCATCTGGGTTCGCTTTGGATCCATTTCGGTCTGAATGTTCCGCACTTCTTCCAGGAAATTCTCAGCATCGTACGGGCGATCATCTGGGTTAACACTTGTGGCTCGCAGGATGAGGGCATCAAGAGATTCTGGAATTCCAGAAACAAGGGTCGAGGGCGCAGGGACGCGCTCGTGGACATGCTTGTAGGCAATATTTATTGGCGAGTCCCCGGCGAATGGTTTCTCGCCGGTGAGGAGTTCGAAGGCGACGATTCCTACGGAGTAGACATCGCTCCTTGTATCGGCTATCCCGCGGAGTACTTGTTCAGGGGACAAGTAAGAAACACTGCCCAGAATGACACTGGACTCTGCGGTCATCGTATTTCCTAGGAGGCCGCCGTGGGCCAAACCAAAATCCGCAACTTTAATGCGGCCGTTGATTGAGATGAGGATATTTTCCGGTTTTATGTCGCGGTGGACGATTCCAATCTTATGAGCGGCGGAAAGGGCGCTCAGGATTGGAATGAGATGTCGGATTACTTCACTAGATGAAAGTTTTCCTTGTTCAAATAGATATTCCCGAAGGGTAAATCCCTCCACGTACTCCATCACTAGAAATACTGCTGGAGTACCACCTTGATTCCAGCCCTGGTCTTGGACGCTCACAATATTTGGGTGGGAGAGTGCTGCTGCCGCTTTCGCTTCCTTGATGAATCGATTCACAAATTTCTCATCATCAGCCAGATGCGAATGCATAATCTTTACGGCAACTTTGCGATCGAGACGAGTGTCCAAGGCAATATAGATCGTCGCCATCCCACCCGTAGCAATTTGCTCTAGGAGCTCATAGCGTCCATCGATGAGTTCACCAGTTAGATCGGACACAAGAAAATCTTAGGCAACTCAGTAGATCAACTGGGTTGCGGCGCGCTACAACCCCGAAAGTTCAGAACGGCGAGATCGTGGAGAGGACGAAATCGGCGTTTTCTCGAGTCTTTTCACGGCGGTGGTGCTCATCTTCATCGACCTGCCATTGGCTCATGAATGGCTCGCTGATTTTCTCATCGCGTTCCAATACGCGGGTCAAGCCGGTTTCGGAGTCAATATCTAGCCAAAAGGTTGCCGTCGCAAACTCTCGGACAATCCGCTGTGCACTTCCAACCCCTTCGAGGATCAGTATGCAGGTTGGCATTATTTCGCGAAAGGCATTGAAAGCCTTTACATGCCAATCATAAATTGGCAGCTGATGTGGCACGCCACGCGACAAATCCTCAAGCAAATTCGAGAGTCTTTCGGTGAGTGATTCTCCCAGAGCTGATTCCCAGCCCTCATACATTTCATCCATATGTATGAGGGCTGCGGGGCACGTCGCGCTTAGAGCCAGGAAAAGGTTATTGGCAAGAGTCGTCTTGCCTGCCCCGGCACGTCCATCAATTGCCAGCACATGTGTGCTCCCACAACGTGGCGGCGTGAGCAGGATTTCTTCGACGACCTTCACAAGATCCATGAGTTTAGAGAGCCTTTCGCATTTGTCACTGTAGCAAATAACTCGTAAGAATACGCAGGTGGAGAAATACGGTTACGTAGGGATGCTCGCGTTCACTGCCCTTGCCTCTTTCTGGTTGGAATTTGCACTCAAGGTCCGAGTTCTTCGCAGAATAAAGCAGGCAGCGCAAAGTATTTTGCCGCCAGCGATTTTCTTTTTGATTTGGGATGCTATCGCGGTCCTTCGAAATCAATGGAGTTTTGATGCAGACCAAGTCGTAGGAATTTACGGACCGTTTCATCTTCCAGTCGAGGAATACCTCTTTTTTATAATCATCCCGTTGGCTGCAATCATGACGTTAGAGGCAGTGCGGAAGGTAAAGATTCACTGGAAGGTGGGTGATGAAGAATGACCTACACCCAGATTGTGATCTTGGCACTTGGTCTGGCCATGGCACTGGATTTGCTCATAATTAAGACTGGATTGCTTGGCAGAAAGGCATTCTGGACTTCGTACGCAATCATTCTTCCATTTCAGCTTTTAACAAATTGGTGGCTCACCTCGAGAGAGATAGTCATCTACGACTCGAAAGATATTTTGGGTGTGCGCATCGCTTCAGCCCCGATAGAAGATCTGATCTATGGGTTTGCATTCATTTTAGGCGTGCTCTCACTTTGGGTTAACTACGGAAGACGTCAGCGCAGGAAGACTTTGCCTGCATAAGATTGCAGCATAACCTTCGCTTTCCGAATCACCGGCACTTGTGAGTGTGAATTAAATATGTCATAACCATTTGCTTCGACGGCATCAATAATTCCGCAATACATTTCGCTGGCTGCGCGTATACAGGGACGACTTTCTCTAGGTAAAAGGCTAATTCCTGCATTGGCTTCCTCTTGAAGGATTCTCACTTTTGTGATTTGGAATTTGAGTGCCTCCACAATTTCCGGAGTTAGGACTCTTTTTTCAAGCATTGCGCGATTGACTCCACTGACTTTTAACTCTTCCAAGGGAAGATAGATTCTGCCTCGATCAAGATCCTCGCTGATATCCCTAATGAAGTTTGCTAGCTGAAAGGCAATTCCGAGTTTCTTTGCTGATTCAAGTGCGCCGGGTGTACTTATTCCAAGTACTTGCGCCATCTCAAGCCCTATTACTGCCGCAGAGCCGTACATGTATTCCATAAGTTGATCAAAGGTCTCGTATTCGACGATGGATAAGTCCATCGTCATCGAATGTAAAAATGATTCGAAGTATTCAATCGGTACTGAAAATCGCGTGGCGGTATCGATAAGGGCGCGTCCTACAGGGTCCTGACTTTCGCCACTTCTTAGACTCGCCAGAATGGATTGACCCCAACTCTTTAGTTGCAGACCCCTTTCAACTGCATCAAGTCGTGAGGAAAGGTCATCGACAATTTCGTCGGCATAACGGGCGAATCCATAGAGAGCATGGACAAATGGACGCTTCGACTTAGGTAGGAGAAGGGTTGCAAGATAGTAGGTTTTGCCGTGCGTCGTATTGAGTCGTTTGCACTCCTTATACGACGCTCGGAGGAGGGGATCAAGGATTCCGGCAGAAGTTAGTTCATCCATTTATTTCACCCGACCAACTATGCGCTCGGCCGCCAGGCGACCTGAAATAAGAACCATCGGCACGCCAACTCCGGGTTGGGTTCCTGATCCCGCAAAGACAACGTTTTCGAAACCGCGGGCAAGATTACTTGGTCGAAAGGGGCCAGTTTGGAAGAAGGTGTGCGCACTCGCGAATGGTGCCCCTCGTTCCATGCCTCGCCTCTGCCAATCCAACGGCGTCGTAACTGTTTCGATTTCTATCGAGTCGGCGAAATCGGGGTAACCGCGTTTTTCAAGAGTCTCAATCATCTGATCTCGGTATGGCTCTGCCATGTGATTCCAGTCGATTGAAGAATCCAAGTTAGGGACAGGGAAGAGCACGTAGTAAGACTGTTTTCCTTGTGGTGCAAGTGAGGCATCGTCCATGGTCGGAACCGTCACTAGAAAACTTGGGTCTGACATGAGGGTCTTCTTCTCGATGAGTTCGTCAAAGATCCCATCCCAGGCTTGACCGAAGTGAATATTGTGGTGAGCGAGGTGTGAGTACTCTTTGCTCGAACCAATCAATAAGGTGACACACGAAGGCGAATATTTTAGCCGAGCAACAGAGCGTGGAGTCCGGTTGAGCAGGTCTCTCCACGCAACCGGAAGGTCGGGATTGAGAACCACGACGTCGCAAGGAATACTCTTTCCGGTATCAGTAATAACCGCTCGTGCGCGCCCATTTGAATAGTCAATTGAAGTGACCGTGGTGTTGTACATGAAATTGACGCCGTGCTTCTCGGCGACGCTAGCCAAGGCAGCTGGAAGAGCGTGCATTCCACCCTTGGGAAAGAAGACCCCATTTACTGAGTCCATGTAGGCAATGACGGCATAGATCGCGAGTGCCTGTCGAGGGCTCACCCCGGCATACATTGCCTGGAAAGAGTAGATCTTTTGGAGACGAGGATCTTTGAAGTACTGATTAGCCTTCGGCGCTAATTTTCGGAATGCGCCGATTGCAACAAGTTTTGCCAGGTTAGGTGTAATCAGATTGAGCGGAGAATCAATATTTCGATTTATGAAATCATTCATTTCATATTTGTAGAGCTTGGTTACGAATTGAACGTACTTCTTATAAGCCTGAGCCTCTGAAGCGCCAATCGTTCTTTCAATTTCATTTTCCATTTTTTTGGTATCAGCATGAACATCAATGGTCGAACCGTCGTGATAGAAGGCACGGTAAAGAGGGGAGAGTGGTTTAAGTTCGAGCCAGTCCTTTGTTTCTTCTCCAACACAATTGAAGGCATCTTCAATAAGGTTGGGCATCGTGAGCACCGTCGGACCGGTATCAAATGAGTAGCCACCGATTTTGAGCAGACCATTTCGTCCACCAGGAACCGATTCACGCTCGATAACCGTGACGTTCCGTCCGGCGCCCGCCAAGCGAAGGGCTGCGCTCAATCCAGCCAAACCCGCGCCGACTACGACAATATTGTTGGTGGGTCCTTTAACCCGTGCCGACACTTACACGCTCCGCCGAACCGCGTTGGATGCCAATTCATTCAGAATGGCGTGGGCGGTCGAGTCGATTTCATCTCGATTGAGGGCATCCAGGGCCGTGAGGGTGAGTCTTTCGATGAGCTCTTCAACGTGTTCGCGGGCACCTGTATTGGTAATGACCATTTGCATTTCTTCAATGTCGGCGGCCGTGAGGTTGGGATCGCCAAAGAGTTTGGAGATGATGCGCTCTTGCTGCTCCGTGGCCCGATCGTGGGTCATTGCCATGAGGACGGTTCGCTTGCCTTCACGCAGATCATCCCCGGCGGGTTTACCTGTGACAGATGGATCTCCGAAGACTCCGAGTAGGTCATCGCGCAATTGAAAAGCTTCTCCGAGTGGGAGGCCAAATTCAGAGAAGATGGTTGTGTATGTCGATCTCTTCTGCTGATTTGGTTGCGCGAGAAAAACTCCAAAATGCAGCGGGCGCTCAACTGTGTATTTGCCCGACTTGAACCGGGCGATCTTAAGCGAGCGTGCCACACTCTGAGAAGCAAGGGCTTGTTCATGTACATCCAGGAATTGCCCTGCCATGAGTTCGACTCTCATCTCATCATAAATCGAGAGGGAGCGGATGAGCGCATCACTCGCAATTCCGCTTTGGTGAAGCATCTGATCTGACCAGACAAGTGCCAGATCTCCGAGGAGCACTGCCGCAGATGCTCCGTAACTCGTGGCGGATCCGGAGAGTTCTTCGTTTTCGTGAATTGCCTCAAACCAGCGATGGATCGAAGGTTTTCCGCGACGAGTATCTGATCCGTCCATGAGGTCGTCATGGATGAGGGCGCACGCTTGCAAGAGTTCGAGACTTGAAACGGCACCTATAATTGCATCGTCGTCTTCGCCCCCTGCAGCCAGATATCCGCAGTAGGCAAAGAGAGGGCGTAAGCGCTTTCCACCGTCAAGGAGAAAGGCGTTCATCGCCTCGGCCACGGGTATGAGTTCAGTGCCGATCTCGCCTAGATACTGGATTTGTTCTGCGAGAAAATTTGTGAGATTGCGTTGAACGCGCATTCGTATATCCGCAAGAGCGAACTGAGGTTCTAGGGTCACGTGGCAACGGTACCC
This sequence comes from Candidatus Paceibacterota bacterium, assembly GCA_035530615.1. Classification (NCBI taxonomy): domain Bacteria; kingdom Bacillati; phylum Minisyncoccota; species Minisyncoccota bacterium. The sequence goes on along the minus strand of DATKUL010000002.1, from coordinate 691,297 downwards.
TCACTTATCACGTTGCGCGAAAGGTAGGTTATGGCCAAGAGATCGTTTTCCTTTGAGTTTTTTCCGCCGAAGGATTCCCTGGGTGAAGAGCGCCTGTGGTCGGCAATGGAGTCACTGGAGTCCTTATCGCCAACTTTCATCTCGGTGACCTACGGAGCGGGTGGTTCTACGCGCGAACGCACTATCCGAATTACGTCGGAGATAACAGAACGGACTCATATTCCCACTGTTGCCCACCTCACGTGTGTCGGTTCGACGCAAGCCGAATTGAGAGAAGTCCTGGAAAATTACCGCGCGGCGGGAATCAAGAGCATTATGGCTTTGAGAGGCGATCCCACCGGAGGACCTAGCGTCCCGTGGGCTTCTACACCTGGTGGTTTTGACCATGCTGACCAACTCGTGGCGTTAGCTGCCGAAAGCGGCGATTTCACCATTGGAGTTGCCGCTTTTCCTGATGGTCACCCGGCATCTGGCGGAAATATGGAACAGGATATCGATGTCCTTCTTCGCAAAGAATCCCTTGGAGCGAGTTTTGCCACAACGCAGTTCTTTTTTGACGTTTCCAAGTGGAGTGCCCTTGTCGAGAGACTCAGTGCTCGCGGGTCGAGCATTCCCGTGATCCCTGGCATTTTGCCAATTACAAATGTTAAGCAGTTGGAGCGGATGGCAGAGTTGGGTGGCACGCCGATTCCCCAAAAAGTTCGAGAGGATTTTGCCAAAATCGATGGAGATTCAGGTGCAGTCAAGGCACTTGGTATCAAGATTGCGACAAAATTGTGTCATGAACTTCTCGACGCAGGCGCGCCTGGTTTACATTTCTATACTATGAACACTTCCACTGCCACAAGAGAGATATACACGAATTTAGGTATTTCTCTGTGACCATGAACTTCGGTGATTTCACCTCGAAGTGGAGTCTCGAACATGGTGGCGCATCGACCGCCGGGATGGTTGGTGGCTGGCTAAGAATCTCTTATCGAATTGCACGAGTACTCAGTTCTGCACGGCTTAGTCCCAACTCGGTTACCTATTTTGGAGTCGCCTTAGCAGCAGGAACTGCCCTTTATTCCCCGCGCTGGTGGATAGCCATTCTGCTTCTATTCTCTCTCCTATGTGATGGAGTCGATGGAAGCATCGCAATTGTCCAGAACAAAGTCACCAAATTAGGTGCAACCCTTGATTCTGTCGCAGACCGCATCTCCGAGGCATTATGGGCGGTTGCGTTCTATCGACTTGGAGCACCGTTGACATGGGTTGTGGCATTTTGGCTCATCGCTGCCTTGCAAGAATATGCGCGCGCTCGCCTTGGATCGGAGCGAATTCGCCAGATCGGAGTTGTGACTCCCGCGGAGCGTCCAATCCGCGCAATCATCATGTTCGTTGCGATAGTGGCTGCGCAGTTTGATTCCACGGCGAATTGGCTCAATGAGATCGCGATTGCAATGACATTGTTACAAGCATTTAGTTTCGGACTGGTTATTAGGTTCGCTCGGAAGAGTCTGAGCTAAGCACACTAAGCGTGGTCAATCGTGTTTGCGACGATTTCTGCGCTGATTCCGACCAGTGGCAAACCGCCTCCCGGGTGTGCTGATCCTCCGACGCAGAACAACCCATGAAGTGGAGAGCGGTTCTTCGCGCGCCAAAACGCCGCCGGAGCGCCATTGCTTGACGTTCCATAAATTGAACCACCTGGTGAAAATGTCTCTCGCTCCAAGTCGGCGGGAGTACGAATTTCCATGAGTTCGAGACGATTTCGAATTGCGATGCCACGTGATTCAATCTGATCGATGATGGTATTTGCATAGGACTGCGAAAATTCGCGATCATTCCAATCCCAGCCTTGACCAGTTGTGGAGTGAGGAGGAGTGTTTACGAGAACTGACCAAGCCTCGGTGTCATCCCTTCGCACCATCAATGGATCGTTCGGGGAGCATATGTAGATCGCTGGCTTTTTGGCTGGCTTCATATGGGTAAAGATTGATTCGAACTCGGTCTCATAATCGGCTGGGAAAAGAATTGTGTGGTGGGAAAGTTGTTGAGCCATTGGGTCCTTCTTCAATCCTAAAAACAATGAGAATCCTCCAGATGACGGAGTGGATCGCGCAATGGATCTTCGCGGTCTCTTTAAGACTCTTAGGTCGGATTTGAGAAGGGATGAGTAGACCTGCGATGCATCTGCATTGGCGACAACCAAGTCAGCCTTAACCGAAGCGCCGTCCGCTAAGCGGATTCCGATGGTTCGAGTTCCATCGTGGAGAATTTCAACCACTTTTTGCCCACAATGAAAAGTGACGCCGCGTTCAACGGCGCGGTCGTGGATCGCATACGCAAGTTGGCCGATTCCACCTTTGATGTGCCATGCACCAAAAGCCTCTTCGACGAAGGCAATTGAAAGAAGTACCGCAGGTGCCTTTCGCGGATCCGATCCACTATATGTTGCGTAACGCTCAGCGATGTACTGAAGTCGGGAGTCATGAGTGATTTGATGCGTGAGCGAACGTAGAGATTTCCAGGGTGCGATTGTTTGGAGATCGCGAAAGAATTGAGGATTCTTCAAGAGGGATGGCCAAGAGCGCAATTCCGCTTCAATGAACTTCTCGCGGGATGCATCCCACATTTTCTCTGCCCGGAGCATCAAATGATTCCACTGATAACTCGATTGATTTCCAAAACTCTCTTCGATCGCCTTGAGCGTTTGGAAGCGGGAGAGATTGGCAAATTGAACGTGAGATCCATCTATGAATCGATAGTCAAACGAGGGGTTTACTTCTTGGATTTCAAGAACTGTTTCGAGAGCATCTCCAGTCTTGAGAAAGAAATCACGATAAACGGCAGGCAGTGTCAAGAGAGTGGGACCGGTATCGAATGCATATCCGTCGATCCACTCAGTTCGGCACTTGCCACCAACGTGTGCTGAGCCCTCAAAGACTGCAACGCTGTGTCCTAGTGTTGCAAGTCGTGCTGCAGTTGACATGCCACCGATACCTGCGCCGATGACAACGATGCGACTCATATCGCTCTGCCCTTCCATAAAATTTTCCCGCGAGTTCGCCACGAGCGCACAATCATGTAAATGAGCAAGAGTGACGAGAGGGGATGCGCGATTGCATCAATCCACCGTCCACCTGTGATTCGCGCGCTCAATAGTCGCGATAAGTAGATGAGGCTGAGGGATGCGATTCCGACGGTTGAGCCAGTGAGCGCAAATGCAAGTGGTAGTACCCCAGTGAGGAATAGGAGTATGACCACTAGGGATGAGCCGAACCACCCTCCAAAGGCGACCGGGAGGGATTTACTGTAGCCATTTCGCAATTCTTCCCACGATTGGTACATACGACATTCGGCAACCCGTGAGCCATCAACTACGGTGCCATGAAATCCGTTTCTGAGAAACACGCGGGCCAGTGCAATATCGTCAATGACAGCATCACATATCGAATCAAACCCGCCTACGGCCAGCAATGAGGACTTGCGAAGAAGAAAGAACTGACCGTTAGCGATAGCAAGGGATTGTCGGGAGGAGTGTTCGGCAACTTTCAAGGGAACACTCGCTAACCATGACCATTGAAGGAGGGGTTGAATGAGACGCTCGCTCCATGTGAGAGCAATCTCCTTCGGATAAACAGAGATGAAGTCCAGGCCTTTCGCCGCAAAGAGCGTAGCCGCTTCCGCGATGGCGTTTTCCTTCAAACGAACGTCGGCATCGATGAGAATTATCAACTCTGAATCGCAGAGCTCTAATCCTTGTTTTAGTGCAAACGGCTTTCCCAGCCACTCCTTGGGCAACTTACTTCCGACCAAGAGAGAAAAACGTGAATCGTTGGATATTGCCTCGGAGCAGAGGCGACGTGTTTGGTCGGTTGAATTGTCATCGATGAGAACAATATTGAAATGGGGAAGACCTCTTTGTTTCTTGAGCGAGGCAACCACCGCTTCAACATTTTTCTCTTCATTGCGCAAAGGGACTAAAACAGTAATCGCGAACGGAGAAATCTTCTCAGCATTCTTGAGGCGAATCAAAGAGAATTTATTTGTAAAAGAGATGAGGATGATTATCGAGGGAAGAAGTAAGAGCACAAAAATCATTGAAACAAAAAGTTTACGGTTGTCCGAGCCAGCGGGCGAAGGCATACGGAGCAAGCACAAGAGCGAAGATCGCGCCGGCAAAGAGCGCAACTCCTGGTCGGTCAAAAAAGAAGAGATTTCCAACCACGCCAGAGAAAAGTGTCCAGCTGAGGAAAATATCCACCGCGGTGAACTCGGCCCCCTGTTTCCTTCTCTCGCGCGGAAGGGATATGTGCAGTAACGCGATTAGTCCCATCCCCGCTAAGAGCCATCCAGCTGTGTTCGAAAGTGGAATCTCTGGCTCGAAGGGAACATGCGAGCCGGTGAAGGTCCAGGACCATCTGTGCGCCGCCACCATCATCGGGTCGAGAAATAGGTCCCAAGCCATCAAGGCAGCGCCGCCGTATATAAAAACCCAATGTTGCGTCACACGTCGTGAGATCACAAGGATGGGGTGCACCATCATCAGCCACGCAAAGGGAACAATTATGGGGACTCCGAGGAGTTGAGGACCCAAACTTGGATCGTATGCGTAAGTTCCAAATGGCCATCCGGTACGCAAGCTGATTTCTTCGACGAGAAAACCGAAAATGAAAGTGATGGCGAAATATCTGAATGCATATCGCCAACCAAATGAGTAGAACGCGTGCAGGAGCATGGCTAGTGACGCCACATAAATAACCGCAAAAGTTAAGTAGCGCAGGATCTCACCATGCACCAGGGGGTAGAAGACTTGAAGCAGAATGGCAAGTGACAAGATCGAGTAGAGGAATTTCTGGGCCCGTGATGAGATTCCCCTTCGCCTATTTCTGTGAGGTGTGTAGTGGCGCAATGACATGGTGCTTAGTCTGCCCTATTCATTACCAGCATGCGCCAAAAATAGAGAACCACTGCCACTAAAGAACTCCCGTTGTTATTGAAATTAGTTCGAGCACGTCATCGGGATGGTCCCACATGGGGGCGTGACCACACTCAGAGAGTGTCATCCATTTTGCATGTGGCGGGACCAGGGAGCGTGTTTGACACGTCTCTGCAGGTAAGGTCCGGTCTGAGTCGCCAAAGATAATTGTCACCGGGATGGATGGCTGGATTTTTTTGTCAAAGCGTTTGGTCAAGAGGGCTTCCCATGCAGGGTAGTAACCAGTCGATGAAGCCATGGCGGTAGTGGCATCGAGACAGAGCTCGTAAGAAAATTCACGCCACTTTGGGCTGACATTTTCAAAGCCAATTTTTCTGGCCCATTCGTAGCGCATCAGCAAAGGCGAAACTGTTCGAAGGCTGCTGGCGAGCATCTGCGAAATGGCGGCATCGGGGTATCGCGTTTTAAATGGTGTAACCCAGAGCCCCGCTGGCGCCAAGCTGGTAACGGAGGATATTCTCTCGGGATACTTGGCGGCCATCTCGAGCGAAATCCAGCCACCCAGAGAATTTCCGACCGAATGAAACTTCTCGAATTTCAGATGATGCATCGTGCGAATTACGGCGTCACCCAATGATTCTGGATCCATCGGTTGGTCTTTATCAATAGGCGACTTTCCGTGGCCAGGTAGATCGAGTGTAACTACCGTGAACCTATCCATCAGGCTCGGAAGAATGCTTCTCCAGGCCGAGGATGCAGAAGATCCCATGCCGTGTATGAGGAGAAGCGTCTCTTTCTGTGGTGAGGACCCGTGGACAGTTGAGTGAAGGATCATTTTAGGAAAAGGCGCAATCCGAACTTGGTACATAAATGAAGGTTGAATTCCAAGTGAGATCCAATGGATGTTTCAATTTCTCCACCTCGCCCACCACTTCGATCGGACCAAACCCGCTGATGAAACCGTTCTTGACTTGCCTGAAAATGAGCTCTCTTTGCGAGTCCATTCCTTCGACAATATTTGCTTTTGGCGTTTGGGGTGTAAGTGAATCGAATAAATTTTTAACATCACTTACCCATGCGGCAGTTACACCGACACTTGCAGACTGAATTCCAAAGGAACACGCTATTCCAGAATTATTAAGGACTTCCGCAAGTTCGGTTCCGATACCAGGTGTCCATTCAGTATTAATGAACTTGGCGGTGGGAACAGTTTTCTTCAGCGCTATGAGCATTTTAGTTTCGATACAACTTAATGGAACCGAGAATGTGGATGTCGTCAATGACCACTGTGGTTGGTTGCAACCACCCCACTGGACTCACTCCTCCTGTGGTGTCTGCGACCGGATGCAAGCCAATGGGATTAGGAGACATTTGTTAACTCGCTGTAAACCTTATTTAATTCTAGGTCTGGCGCCAAGGTTTCAACCCAAGGCTCGATAAGGGAGTCGCCATTCCACCTAGGAACGATGTGCACGTGGAAATGGAAAACCGTCTGCCAGCCTGCCGTTCGATTCATTTGGAAAAGTGATAAACCATCTGGCTTGAGTTTTGTATCGAGCAATTGCGATACTTCCTTCGTCATTCGCATAACCTCAGAGAGTGCCTCACTTGCACTATCAAGAATATCCACCGAATGTTTTTTGGGGATCACCAAGGTGTGGCCTTTGCCAGCAGGGGCAATATCTAGGAACGCCATGCAGTGTTCATTTTCGAGTAAAACTCTAGCTGGGGACTGACCTTCGACGATCTGGCAGAAGATGCACCCAGCGTTGTCATTCATGAAAGAAGATTAGTCTACTGAGACGATCATTGGTTTCGCATTGGTGGTTCTTGCCAATTCCTCGTAGTTCGTTGGAAAGACTGCATGGGGATGTCCTGCGGCGGCCCAAATGACTTCATAATCATTCAACGCTTCATCAATGATTATTGTTGCAGGTTGAATCCATCCGACTGGGCTAACTCCACCGATCGCGAATCCCGAATGTTCACGCACAAAATTGGAATCTGCCCTGTGAAGCTTTTCTACATGGAGTTTTTCCGCAACGAGAACAGTGTCTACTCGATGGCGACCGCTCGTGATAACCAAAAGTGGTAATTCATTTGGAAGACGGAAAACGATGGATGAGGCAACTTGTCCAACCAAGATACCGAGGGAGTCTGCCGCTTCTTGTGCGCTACGGGCAGAGTCAGAAAGATGATGAACTTCACCGAGTATTCCAAGTTCACGCAATCGACTTTGGACTCGGAGCACTGATGGATGTTTTTGAGTCATAAGAAAATTTACCTCACTAACCAACAGATGGCCTTGGTCACAACTGGCTAGATCCTTTTAAGAGTTCGGTAGAAATTTTCATGTGGGCCTACGAGGCGTAAGGTCATTACTTCTTCAGACTCGACCGTGTAAGCCAGCAACCACAATTGGGCTTTTAATTTGTATTTGTATATATAGAAGCCCTCCAGATCGCCTTTTTTGGGTTCACCTAGAAGTGGATCTTCTCGAACAGCCAAAACTGCCTCGTTTAGAGTTCTTTTCTCATTCGGATGGAGCTTCTTCGCATACCTATCAAAAGTTGGAGAAGTGCGGACTTTCATCAGTCAAACTGATATTCCCCGCTAGGTTCTTCCGATTTCGACTTGAGTAATTCTCGAATCAAATGAAATGACAGATCAGGATTCTGTTCAGCTGTTCGAGCAATTTGGTAGTAAAACTCAATTTGCTTGGGCACAGAGCGATGTTCAATAGCAGCCATTCTCTTGGCGTCGTCAACTAAGTGATCGGCCAATTTCACAGTGGTAGCCATGGTGTCCTCGTTTCTTCTAGAGCCGGATGTTAGCAGAAAAAAGAACCTTAGGAAACCTTAGGAAACCTTAGGAAACCTTAGGAAACCTAGGCGGCTATAGACTCTTCCATCTAGTACTCCGCGTTCTTCGTGGTCTCTGCCGAGGCAATCCGCACCAGAATGGATCCAACAAAAGTTGTGAGAATTACGAAAGTAATGGTTATTAATTGGATCTTTTCTCCGAAAAAGGTGCTGGCCGTCAAACCAGCAATAACGAGTGAGAATTCGCCTCGTGGCACCAGCAGTCCTGTTACTCGCAATCGGATGCCCGGCTCCTGTGCCTTTCTAGTGGCCCACCAAGCCGTCAGGAATTTCGTACCAATCCCGACAGCAGTAAGAGCGAGTGCTGGCAGCAGAATCGATGGAATCTTGGCTGGATCAATCCGCAACCCGAAGAACAGGAAAAAGATTGCGGAGAAGAGATCGCGCAATGGTGCCAATCTGACGCGAGCCACGATAGCTAGATCTTCAGTCATGAGGAGTCCGACCAAGAACGCAGCAACTGCACCAGAGAATCCAATGTACGTGGCGACCCCTGACGCAAGAAGAGCAGAACCGAAAACAACGAGAAGCAGTGTCGCGGAATCGCCAAGCATGATCGGGGCGTACGGGATGTGACCACCACGCGCGCTGTAAATGACGGCGCCTCCGGTAACTATCAAAGCAACTGAGATTGATATGAAGCCGGTGAGTAAACCGACTCCAGAACCAAAGGCACTTAGAATCGGAAGCAAGGGCGCCAGGGCAAGATCTTCCATAACCAAGATATTTATTGCGTGTCTAGTGCTCGTGAGCCTTTGCCAGCGTGATTCGCGGATGAATTGCATTGCGATACCAGAGGAGGAAACGTACGAGATACCACCGAGTGCGAGAGCGCCGGTCCAACCCCAACCGAGAATAAGTGCGCATCCAGAACCAGGGACGAAATTCACTAGAAAGTCAAAGAGACCTAAAGTTCGTTGTTCTCGGAACCCGGTCAACAATTCCTTGGCGGAATATTCAAGACCCATCAGCAACAGAAGAAGAATTGCGCCAATTTGAGCGCCAATTGATAGAAAATTATCGCTCAACTCCAGGCGGAGAATTCCACCAGTACCGAGAACCAATCCGGAAAGAAGAAAGAACGGAACAACAGAAATTCTTAACTTCGATGTCACAAATGCAACTGTGCCCAGAACGATGAGAACGAATCCGATCTCTCCGAGAACAAGACCTGCGCTTCGATCTACGCTCGCCGCTAGGAGTTCGCTCATGAATTAAGTATGGCAGTTGAGATATTGAGCGTGTACATGGATATGAACCTTGATTTCAATGAATAAATGCTCTCTCGCTCGGGTAAGAAACTTACCAATTTCACAGAATCTAAAATTGCTATGCGCCCAAGCGTGAGTATGGTTGTGAACGGAGAGATGTAGTAAGCATCCTTTGTAACAACCAACAGAATCGAATTATGATGAGAAACCTAAAATACCCAAAAAAATTGGCGTTGCTTGGTGTTATTTCACTGAGCGTGTTATTTGCTGTGCCATCTACTGCTAGTGCAGTTGAGACCACTGCGACCTTGACGGTCATTGAGACAGTTATCAATGACAACGGCGGGACTATGACCTCTGCTGATTTTGTGTTGCAAATCAGAGACCTCAATGGTGATGTAGTCGGGAGTCCATTCAATGGTGCAAGCGGTGCAGGCACGACCTTCGTTCTCCCCCCTGGCAGTTACCTGATTACAGAAAACGACCTTCCTTACGTGGATGGTTTCCCTCAGTACACCAGCGTTTTCGCTGGCCCAGCGGGTATCGACCTTGGCTATGTCACGCTTGAAGCTGGCGACAATGTCACCATTGTTAGAACGAATAACGATTGGCCACAAGCCGGTCCTGCTGTACCCATTGTCACACCAAGTCCAGTTCCATCCACTCCAACAGATACTCCCACAACAGTTGATGGCGGTACATTGCCCGCAACAGGGACTCCTTGGTACAACATATTGCTCGTCGGATTCGGTCTCGTACTTCTTGGCGGTGTTGGGTTTGGGACTCGCAAGGTCTTAAACTAAGACGTGTCAAAAAAACGAACGAGAGTTGTTGCCTCTTTCTCCGCCTTCCTGATTGTGGGTGGGCTGACGGGGATGGCAGTAGCTGGAGTTCAGATTTATCAATCGAGGGTGGACGTCGGCAGCCAAGTGTTGCCGGCGTTTGCTCCGCTTGTAAAAGATGTAACCTCGGTTCCGACAACTTCAATGTCGAGTGCCGTTTCTTATAGGCCGTATCCAAAATCCGGCGATGTCATTGGAAAAATTACCTTGCCTGCGCTTAAGACGACTTTGCCGATTATTGAAGGCACCGGTGACAAAGAACTTAAAAGGGGTGTCGGGCACTTCATAGGAAGTGTTTTGCCTGGCGAAGATGATAATTCGGTATTAGCGGGGCATAGAGATTCGGTCTTCTCGCAGTTAGGCAAACTCATCCTTGGAGATCTGGTTGTTATTAGAACTCAAGCGGGGGAGTTTACGTATCAAGTTGTGAGGTTTCGGATCGTAAATGCTGATGATCGGACTGTGATTGTTCCTACGCCCGCCGCAATGCTTACCCTCAGTACTTGTTTTCCATTTCGATACATTGGAAATGCGCCCAAGCGCTACATAGTGAGCGCTAAATTAATCGCTACCCAACTACCTGCGCCAACGGTCTGACTCATAGGCGAGCGAGAAACCAATTACCCGTTAATTCCGCAACTCGCTCAAGGGTCTCAGGTTCTTCGAATAGGTGAGTAGCACCAGGAACAATCACAAGTTGGTTTTCGCATCGAAGTTTTTCTTGCGCGCTTTGATTGAGTTGAATCACTTCGACATCATTGCCGCCGACGATGAGGAGCGTTGGGGTGTGAACCTTGGAGAGTTTCGGTCCGGCCAGGTCAGGTCGGCCTCCTCGCAAAACGACTGCTTTAATTTCTAATTCAGGGTCTGACGCAGCCCAAAGTGCCGCCGCCGCACCAGTGCTTGCTCCAAAATAGCCGATGGAGAGTGCGCCTACTCTTGAATCCCTTTTCGCCCAGAGAGTGGCACCAGTTAGTCGTTCGGCAAGAAATTCAATATCGAAGACATTTGCTCGGTTGGATTCTTCACTTGGGTCGAGGAGATCGAAGAGGAGAGTAGCTAAACCAATCGAGTTAAGCGCTTTTGCGACAAATTGATTTCGAGGACTCAAACGACTACTTCCACTTCCATGCGCGAAAATCACTAACCCTGTTGCATGTTCTGGAATGGTCAATTGCCCCGGGAGAGCGTGTCCACCCAGATCAATAGAAACACTCTCTTCTTTGGTTGCCACGTCATTCGTAAGTTCTGTGCGAAGTAAATCAATAACCTCTTCATCGCTCACACTTGCGAAATCCCGATACCATTCCCCGACTGCGAAGAAATATTCCGGAGTTTCAAGGCAGACTAGTTCGTCAGCATCTTTTTTGAGGGCTGAAGTCGCTTCTTTAGATCCCACCGGAACTGCCAGAATTATTTTCCCTGCCCCCATTGCTCTGGCAACTTTGCATGCCGCTTGAGCCGTTGAACCGGTGGCGATCCCATCATCGACAATGAGTGCGATCCGGCCTTTGAGGGACTTGGATGGTCTGCCGCCACGAAATTTCAATGCGCGAACCTTGACTTCCTCCTCCTCTCTCTTTTGCACCGTGGCGAATTCTTCGGGAGATATTTGAATCATCCGAAGAACTTCGTCGTTTGTGAAAAGCGCTCCACCTTCACCGACGGCTCCCATTGCCAACTCAGGCTGCGTCGGAACGCCAAGTTTACGTACAACAATTACGTCTAGAGGGGCATGAATAGCTTTTGAAACCTCGTGCGCAACGGGCACTCCACCTCGAGGAAGTCCGAGAACGATGACATTTTGGCCTTGCAGATATTTGAGGCGCTCACCAAGTGCGCGACCTGCATCTATGCGGTTATTGAAAATCATGATTCAACTCCTGTTGATAGGAAGTCTATTTGTTAATGAGAAGTTCATCCAGGTTTCAGCCATATTGAACACTCCCTCCAAAGTTTGTCGACCATACTCTCTGACGTGACTAAACCATCCGTTCTATTTGTTTGTATCCATAATGCCGGTCGCTCTCAAATGGCAGCTGCCTTTCTCTCGCACCTGGCCGAAGGTGCAATTGAGGTCCGTTCGGCCGGCACCCAACCTGCCGACCAGGTAAACCCTGTGGTGATTGAGGCGATGAAAGAGAAGGGGATTGATCTTCTCGGACAGACTCCTAAGGTCTTGACAGTGGAGGCAGTAGAAGAGAGCGATGTGGTTATCACTATGGGCTGTGGGGACATCTGCCCTTACTTCCCTGGGAAGCGCTATCTAGACTGGAAGTTGGACGACCCGGCTGGCACAAACATTGCGGCAATCCGCCCCATCCGCGACCAGATCGAGAAACTCGTCCGTGTTCTGATCAAGGAAATCGCCCCCGCTTAACCGGACTTGCCCTTGTCAGCCCGGGGGGCTATTTTTCGAACATATGTTCGAATTACACAACCCCGCCCAGGAGCAGCCAAATATGGCAGTCCCTTCTATTAAGCGCGCCCAGGTAAGTCAGATTGAACCCCATGAAATTCTGGTGGATGGGCTCACTCCCGTTGAATTCACCTTTCGCGGGCGACGCTTTCGTATCCACTCTGTTCTTTCTCGCTGGTGCGAGGCGGGAGGCTGGTGGAATCGCATTAGTGATGGCATGTACCGGCCTGATGATGGAGCACGTGCACTCTGGAGGGTGGAAGCTGCGCCCGTAGGAGCGCTCACTACCTTTGAGATTGAGCGCGACGAAGCCACCGGCATGTGGCGCGTGACGGTTCTCTAATGAAGACATTCACGCATCTGCATCTCTCTAGTGCTTATTCGCTCAAATATGGCACTACTCAACCATCGGATTTAGTGGCTCGGGCACGTGAGTATCAAATGCCCGCCATAGCACTTACCGATCGTGATGGTTTAGTTGGTGCAGTTCGTTTTGTTCAAAGTTGCGTTGAGTATGGAGTTGCTCCAATTATCGGAATTGATCTGGCAATTGATATAAAGAACAAGCAGGTTCTTCCTCGAAAAAGCAGGGTTAGCGGGAATGAAGGAATACTTCCCCGCGTTACCCTTCTGGCGCACGGTGATGGAGGATGGCGCTCGCTCTGCCGGCTACTCACTTCGTTGCATACATATAAAGCATCGGATGCACCGTTGATCCGGAGGATGACCCCCGTTCTTACTATTGACTTTCTCCAACGTTTCAATGAGTACAGCAGAAACCTTCTGGTTCTACACGGTCCCGAGTCACCAATCGGAGCAGCAATTGCGTTGCGGCGTCCAGATCTTGCTCTCGAACGTTTTATGCAGATGAAAGAATTATTTGCTGATCATGCAATTGAATGCGTCTCCCATTTAGTGGCAGGTGATGGTCCTCGCTCCACTGCCCATGCCGCAAGATCATTGATTTTTGCTCGCGACCAGAAGATTCCTGCCGTTCTCACAAACGCGGTGCGGATGCTCGAACGTGATGACGGACCAGTGGCAGACATTTTGGACTCTGCTCGTCAATTGGTTCCCCTGCACACTCGTCATGTCGAACGTAAAAATGCTGAAGCTTTCCTTAAATCGACAAGTGAGATGGCGGAAATGGCGGAGGAAATTGCCCGCGCCGCCGGCGAACGTACAGCACGCGAACTTCTCAGAACGACGCGAGAGTGGGCAGAGCGAGCGATACTTTCGCCCACGCTAGATATTGGTTTGGGCGGTATTCACTTACCTGAGCCGCATATCGTGGGTGCGGATTCAGCATTGCAGATGCGCTCTTTATTGCGCTCTCGAAGTGAAGCTGGCCTGCATTGGCGGTATAGCGATAATGCAACAATCGAAAAGGCCCGTCAACGATTAGATGACGAACTCTCGACAGTTGCAACTCTTGGGTATGAGTCGTATTTCCTTACCGTGGCCGACATTACCGATATGGCACGCGATCGTGGCATCCGCGTGGCGGCGCGTGGCAGTGGAGCAGGTTCTCTCATTTGTCACCTGTTGGGAATTTCTGGGGTTGATCCGCTGCAACATGGATTGCTGATGGAGCGTTTCTGTTCGCCTCTTCGACGCGCACTTCCAGATATCGATATCGATGTTGAATCCGCGAGGCGATTGGAAATTTACGATTTAGTTTTCCAGCGTTATGGCGATCCCAATTGGAGTGTCCCTGGCAATACATCACGCTGTGCGACAGTTGCCATGATTGATACTTATCGCGCCCGGCATGCAATTCGTGATACAGGTATGGCCCTTGGAGTCCCATTTGTTGAAATTGATTTGATAGCAAAATCTCTACCTCATATCCGTGCTCGCAATATTTCGCGTGCGCTGGAAACTCTTCCGGAATTGCGCGCTCTTAATCTTAAAAACCCACTAGTGGCAATGATGATTTCTTTAGCCCAACGCCTTGATGGCCTTCCTCGGCATTTAGCAATGCACCCATGCGCTGTTGTTTTATCCGATGGTGCTTTTCTTGATCGTGCACCTTTGCAAGTAAATGCTGGGGGATATCCGATGGCGGAGTTCGACAAAGATGATGTCGAAGCAGTTGGCTTGCTTAAGCTCGACATTCTAGGTGTGCGTATGCAATCAACCATTGCTTATGCGATTCAGGAGATCGGACGCTTGAGTGATGGGTCGGGAGAGGAGGCCGTTGATATTGATTCGATTGCGTTGGATGACAAGGCCACCTTTGATCTCATTCGATCGACTCGGACACTGGGTATTTTTCAAGTGGAGAGTCCGGGGCAGCGCGAACTTGTTGGCAAACTCGCCCCTCGAACATTTAGTGACCTTATTATCGACATCTCGCTCTTTCGCCCAGGACCTGTTAAGAGCGACATGATTAATCCATTTCTGCGTGCACGACATGGGTGGAGCGCTGCGCAGATCATTCATCCTGACCTTTATGAGACTCTCCGTGAGACAGAAGGGGTCGTTGTTTTCCATGAACAAGTGATCTCGATCATTTCAATTATTGCGGGCATATCTCTTGCAGAGGCCGATGAGAAGAGGCGTGCATTAGGGGATCGGCAAGGCCAACAGGATGTTTGTGATTGGTTTTATCCAGCGGCATCTGCACGCGGGTACGACGTTGCGACAATTGATGCAATTTGGAATGTTCTGCGAGCTTTTGCATCTTTTGGCTTTTGCAAAGCGCATGCCGCTGCTTTCGCTCTACCGACTTATCAGTCGGCCTGGCTTAAAGCCCATTACCCTGCTCCATTTTTAGCTGGAGTTCTGACTCATGACCCTGGTATGTACCCAAAGCGTTTAATTCTTGACGATGCACGCCAGTTAGGTGTGTTGATCGCACCTATTGATATCAATCACTCGGATGCTACATATCGAGTCGAGCGAGTCGATCCAGAAACTGCGCGGAGACCGGCAAGAGTTTTTGATGGGATGAGTACTGGAGAGACTCTTGCTTTGCCTGATGCGCGTGGATACGCGATACGCATGTCTCTGAGTGATCTTGCCGGAATTAGTGCAGAAGAAATTGAATCAGTTATTGACGGTCAGCCGTATTTAGATCTTTCAGATTTTCACTCGCGTTCTGGTGCTTCGTATCCAACAACAGAGAAACTCATTTTGGTCGGAGCTTTTGATGAGGTGCATCAAGTAGGTAGGAGTGGAATCAACCGCCGCGATCTACTTTTATACCTGAGTGACCTACACCGATCGCCAGTGCGCTCTTTAGGGGGAACGCAACTTAATTTTGGTTTTGCGCCACCAACACTCATACCTAGCGGCTTGCCGAATCTAGATGCGAGCGAGATTGTTCGCAATGAAATTACCCATTTAGGTATGGATGTGTCGCATCACCTCGTTGAGTTTTATGCTGACTTCCTTAATCAGATTGGCGCAGTGCGTTCCTCTGATCTCCTTGCCCAGCGGTCGGGAGCATCCGTTCTCGTCGCCGGAGTGAAAGTCGCTTTGCAGAGCCCACCAGTACGCTCTGGCAAACGTGTTCTTTTTCTTACTCTGGACGATGGTTATGGCTGTAATGACGCGACTTTTTTTCATGACGCCCAGCGTGATTATGCCGATGTGCTTTTTAATTCTTGGCTCTTTTTAGTGCGGGGAGATGTGCGTCGTACTGGCCCTCGAGGTGTTTCTTTACGCGCAACTGGAGCATGGGAACTCCGTGCCGCCTACGAAAAACATTCATTAAGTAGAAGTACGCTCGTGACGTGAGTACTGCCACCATCCTGCATGTCGATATGGATGCTTTCTACGCTTCAGTCGCCGAGAGAGACGATCCGACGTTGAAAGGTAAAGCAGTAGTCGTTGGAGCGGGCACGCGTGGAGTTGTTCTGTCCGCTAATTACTTGGCTCGAACATTTGGAATTCATGCAGCAATGCCAGTCGGAAGAGCTCAGCGATTGGCTCCGCAGGCAATTTTTGTTGTCCCGGACCATTCTCGGTACAGCGAAATATCAGAACACATTATGGAGATTTTTCGTTCGTACACGCCACACGTTGAACCAATCTCATTGGACGAAGCATTTCTCGACGTAACCGGGTCACGTCGATTGTTAGGTACAGGCCGTCAGATTGCAACAGAAATTCGGGCAAGGGTTGAGAAAGATGAGGGCATTACGTGTTCGGTAGGAATAGCGCCTTCTAAATTCATTGCCAAACTCGCATCAAGTCGATGCAAACCAAATGGAATGCTCGAAATCCAACCAGATCGGATACTTACTTTTCTTCATCCTTTGTCAGTCTCCGCAATTTGGGGAGTTGGTCCAAAAACGTCAGAAGCTCTTCAGCGTTTAGGCTTAAGGACAGTTGAAGATGTTGCGAAAACACCACGTGAGACTTTAATACGTGCGTTGGGTGAGGCGAATGGCGCTTCGCTTTTTGAGTTGGCGTGGGGACGCGATTATCGAGACGTTGTTTCGGATGAACCGGAAAAAAGTATTAGCGCAGCAGAGACTTTCTCGCGCGATATTGATGATCCAGAAATTATTTTGAAGGAGTACCTGCGGCTGAGTGAGAAAGCGTCCGCCCGTTTGCGAGAGAGATCTCTCTTTGCTAAAACTATTTCCATTAAAGTCCGATTTGCCGATTTCACAACGATCAACCGATCCAGGACATTGCCACTTGCAACTGATAGCTCCCATGACATTTATGAGATTGTGAAAGGTCTGTACGGAGCACTTCGAATCGATCGTGCTCGCCTTCGGTTAGTGGGAGTGAGCCTAGAGAATCTTCAGTATGGCGCTCCCGAACAGTTGATTCTGGGCTCCCGCGAGCGTGGTTGGCGCGAAGCCGAGGGGGCCGTGGACCGAGCTCAGGCTCGTTTTGGTCCAGGCAGCGTGAAGCCTGGGAGGTTAGTCAAAGGTGAAGGTGAGAAATAAGGCTTTTTTACTTTCCAGTATGCATTGAACGCCTCGATGTTCTATTGTGGATCCTAGTTAGGCAGGTAGATCTAGAAGTTGTAATGAAGTGGAAGGGGTCTCACGTGTCGCTATCAGAGCACGAGCGCAAACTCCTTGCCCAGATGGAGGAAGCGCTCTCCGCGGATGATCCGCATCTTCTCTCTGCGCTCACCGGAACACGCCTTTATCCAGGTCGCAACCGGATTCTTCTGGGGGCGACCCTGGCAATCGTAGGGATATTGACAATATTCGCTGGTTTGATCTCGAAGATGACCCCGCTGGGAATTTTAGGTTTCTTGATCTCCCTGGCAGGAGTCACTCTGGCGATTTCGGCTCTTTCCGGCGTAAGCGCCCTGCGGGTACCTAAAAACCGCCGCACCAAGAAGGGTAGGCTCAATTCACGTTTGGAAGACCGCTGGGAGAGGCGTAACTTCGACCAGTAGGTTGCTGATAAAAGAATCTAGTAATTCGCGTACTGCAGGGATCTCGCTCCGCGAGATCCCTTTTTTCATGTCTGCTCTGCCATGGAGGCAAAAAAAAGATGAAGTAAGACGGGTGGAGGAAGTGGGCGAAAGCGGGAGGGAATGGGGGAGGGTGGTTGAAAAGGGAGAGAAATGGAGTAAAGTGGGGGAATCACACGCTGGGCCTGGGGAAGGGAGCCAGAAAGTATGTTTCTCGGCACTCACGAACCGCGCCTGGATGAGAAGGGTCGCCTTATTTTGCCGGCCAAATTCCGCGATGAATTGGCCAGTGGACTTGTCATCACGAAAGGGCAAGAGCGTTGTCTCTATGTTTTTCCAGCCGCCGAGTTCGTAACAATCACTGAGAATCTGCGACAAGCTCCCGTCACATCTAAATCCGCGCGCGACTACATGCGTGTCATGTTTGCCGGCGCTCACGATGAAATTCCTGATCGTCAAGGACGGGTCACTATTCCGCAGGGCCTGCGTACTTATGCAGGACTCGAAAAAGAGTGCGTTGTTATCGGCGCAAATACTCGAGTCGAAATATGGGATGCGACTTCATGGCGTGAATACCTTGCCGACCGTGAAAAGGGATTTGCCGACGTATCGGAGGAGGTATTCCCAGGACTCTTCTAATTAAATCGAGTGGATCTCTCTTGTGGCCACCGCCGACCTTAAAGATCGGCACCCCTTCCCCGGTGCCGATGTTAAAAGTTCCGTCGGTCGGCGGTGACCAGAGGAGAGAAGTGCTTCGAAGTATCACCAATGAATTATTAATGCGTAGCAGATGAGGGAAAGAACGGGGGGAGACGATGGCACAACATGTGTCCGTGATGCTGGAACGTTGCATTGAACTACTTGCTCCCGCGATAGAACGGAGTGAAAGTCCTGTAGTTGTTGATGCAACTCTTGGCCTTGGTGGGCATACAGAGGCACTCCTAACTAAGTACTCAAACCTCAGTGTCATTGGAATCGATCGCGACGCTGAAGCGATCGAACTTGCAAAATCCCGTCTTCATTCATTCGGTGACCGATTCAAGCCGATTCATGCAATCTACGACGACATTCAAAATTGCATTGAATATTTTGGATACTCAAAAGTAAACGGAATACTTTTTGATCTTGGGATCTCCTCAATGCAGGTGGATGAAGCTGCGCGAGGATTCTCATATTCGCAAGATGCACCATTAGACATGCGAATGGATCGATCACAAGGCCGCACTGCAGCAGACTTAGTCAATTATGCAAGTAGAGACGAATTAATCTTGATTTTGCGAAAGTACGGAGAAGAGAGATTTGCTCCCCGCATTGTTGATTCAATTCTTCGCAGAAGGGCGATTTCACCTCTCAACTCAACGGCTGAATTGGCAGCCATTGTTAAAGAGAGCATCCCCGCGGCCACACGTCGAACTGGCGGCAATCCGGCAAAGCGAACCTTTCAGGCTTTAAGAATCGCAGTAAACGACGAACTTGAAGTACTAACGCGTGCAATTCCTGCGTCGATGAATGCCTTGAGTGTTGGCGGCCGATTGGTAGTCATGTCATTTCAATCTTTGGAAGATCGAATCGTTAAAAACTTCTTTTCGGCCGCAACGCAGTCTCTTACCCCAAGAGAGTTGCCAGTCGAAATCCCTGAATTAGCAGCGAAATTCAAATTAGTAGTGAAGAGCAGCGAGACTCCTTCGGCGAACGAATTGACAGAAAATTCCAGATCGCAATCCGTCAGACTCCGTGCGATTGAAAGGCTGGCTGCGTAGTGGCGCTTACTGTTCTCGCGCCTCGTCCGAGAGACCCAAGACCAACGATTGCGGATCGAAGGCCAAGGACTGCATTACGCCTTGTTCCTGACTTATCAAGCGGCGAGCAGGTGGACCGGAAGGCTTTTGTTATCTTTCTTTCTTTGGTTGGTGTAGTGGGTCTCCTTCTTCTGTTGGGGATAAATACGATGCTGGCCCAGGATGCTTTTGAGTTACGACGTTTGCAGGCCCAAGCTACGACGCTTAGCGATCAGCGCGAAGCCGTCATGAGGAAGATCGCCAATGCCTCCTCTCCCGAGGTTCTTGCGCAACGAGCTATTGCTGCAGGAATGGTTCCCTCACTAAGTCCGCGTTTCCTTTCTCTGACAGCAACGGGATTGAGTTCAGTAGGCGCCAAAGGTTAAGTATGGGAAATTTCTCTTTGTCCCGTTCGCGAATCGGAATTCTCATTGTTATTACATTAATGTTTCTAGCTTTGTTCACACTTCGGCTAGTGGATATTCAAGCGGTACAGGCAGACGCATTTGCACTTCGAGCGGCGAATGAGATGTCGACCATTTCGATTATGCCGGCTCCGCGTGGCGCGATTACAGATATCAACGGGGTGGAGTTAGCCAGAAGCGTCGCCGCCATAAACGTTGTGGTGGATCAGACCCTTATTTCCGATCCTAAGAAATTCTCCGAGATAGCAGCGCCAATATTGTCAATGAGAGTGAGCGATGTCGCGGCACAGGTTACAGGCAGGCGCCGTTGGAGTTTGGTTGCGAGAAACGTGACTCCAGCCAGGTGGATTGCCCTCAAGGATGCTTTCGCCGCGTATAACGATAAATTAAGTCGGAAAGATTTGTCTAAGCGGCTTTTTGGCTTTTACCCCGAACGCGGATATACCCGTGAATATCCTTCGGGATCGCTCATTGCTTCGCTGATCGGCTTTGTAAACCAAGCTGGTATAGGAGCGGCTGGTTTAGAGTCAAGTATGAATTCCCAGCTCACCGGAACTGAAGGAAAGTACAGTTATGCAAATGGATACGGGGCTGAAATACCAGGTTCTCAAGAAGAATTAGTCTCGGCGAAGACCGGGACGACTTTGAGATTGACGATCGATAGGGATGTTCAATGGGTCGCATCTCAAGCCATTTCGCAGGCTGTGAAAACCTCTCAGGCAATAAGCGGAACAGTCATCGTGATGGATCCAAAAACGGGAAATATTCTTGCTCATGCGACTGCACCAACGTATGACCCAAATGACACTCGAAATGTTCCACTCAGTTTGATGCGAAATCCATCAGTCCAGGATGTCTACGAACCTGGTTCGACTGGAAAAGTGATGACCCTCTCTGCCGCGATTGAGGAAGGAGCAATTACGCCATCTACAGTCTTCACTATTCCATACGCTTTCAAAGTTTCCAATCGGACTTTCCGCGATCATGAAAAGCATCCCACGGAAAGATTGACGGCGACAGGAATCCTTGCCGCATCCAGCAACGTTGGTGCAATTAAAATTGGCGAAAAACTTGATAATAGCGTCCTATATTCTTATTTAAGGAAATTCGGAGTGGGTACGAATACGGGTTCTGGACTTCCCGGGGAATCCCAAGGCGTTTTGCCAGATGTTGCGAATTGGAGCGGAACCACTGCTCCCACTGTTGCTTTTGGGCAAGGCTATTCCGTGACCGCGATGCAAGCAACGAGTATTTTTGCCACCATTGCAAATGATGGCATTAGGGTCTCTCCAACCGTTATTGCGGGTACAAGTGATTCGGATGGGCATTTCACACCAGCTAAATCTCGCGATAGCGTTCGAGTAATTAGTTCATCAACCGCAAGTGATTTGAGACTGATGATGGAAAGCGTTGTTTCTACTCGAGGCACCGCTCCTGAGGCTGCTATCCCTGGGTACCGTGTCGCCGGCAAGACCGGCACCGCACAGCGAGTGGATGAAACGTGCGGTTGTTACCGTGGTTACACTGCCTCATTCATTGGCTTTGCCCCTGCGGATAAACCTCGATATGTCATTAGCGTTACAATTCAAGCCCCCCAAGGTATCCACTGGGGTGGAACGCTTGGCGGTCCAGTGTTTAAGAAAGTGATGTCCTTTGTCTTGCAATCGCGACATGTCCCACCGACCGGAACAAAAGTCATTCCTTATCCACTTAATGAATCTCAAGTAAAGAAATCTCAGCTTCTTCTGGTCAATTCAAGAAAGGTGAAAAAGTGATGGAGAGACCAATCCTCTCACTTCCACGGTCTCTTAATTCGATCGCTATATTCTTGGGTGTGCCACTTCCAACCAACGATGTATCGATTACCGGTTTGTCGCACGCAAGCAACGAAATTATTGTAGGAGATCTCTTTATTGCACTTCCGGGTGCGAAGACGCACGGAGCGATTTTTAGTCTAGATGCCAAGAATCGTGGGGCAAAGGCAATCTTGACCGATAGCGTCGGGGCGGAAATTGCTTCGGAATTGCCTGTCCTCGTTGTGGAAAATCCTCGTCGGATTGCCGGGATTTTGAGCGCTTGGTTTTACCGCGAACCAATGCGCGAAATGTTCTGTGTGGGGATTACTGGAACCAACGGCAAAACTACAACCACCACTTTGCTCCATCAAA
The DNA here is from genome assembly GCA_035530615.1 of Candidatus Paceibacterota bacterium. Lineage (NCBI taxonomy): Bacteria > Bacillati > Minisyncoccota > Minisyncoccota bacterium. The sequence goes on along the minus strand of DATKUL010000002.1, from coordinate 669,256 downwards.
TTTGGCGGGGCACTGGCCATGATGCTGGTTTGATTGGAACTGTAGAGACGAGAATCGGCGCTGAAGTCATTAAGAGCACGAGAACGACACCTGAGAGTCCCGACATTCAATCGCTCATGTCGATTATGCACGAAAGGCACATTAACCGCCTTGCCATGGAAGTCTCGAGTCATGCATTAGTTCTTGAGCGAATTCGCGGATCGCATTTCTCTGCAGTTGCATTTTCCAATTTGTCCCAGGACCATCTGGACTTTCATCAATCGATGGAGGAGTACTTTCAAGCTAAAGCCTCACTTTTCACATTTGAGTATTCTGACGTCGCCATAATTAACATCGATGACCCCTACGGTGCCCGGTTGGCGAGTGATTGCGAGATTCAAGTCGTTCGCGTCTCACGTAATGACGTGAGCGCAGATTGGCATTATGTCTCTGCGTCCCCGCAACAAGATGGGTTTGACGTTCTGATTCGCGGAGTGGGTGGCGTGCTGATTGAAGGAATGCTTGCCTTGCATGGGGAATTCAATCTAGATAACGCACTTATGGCGGTAGCCCTTGCGTACCAAAGTGGAGTCGATCCCATTGTGATATCGACACTTTTGCCGACGCTGACTGGTGCTCGAGGCAGGCTTGAAAGCGTGAATGTTGGACAGCCATTTGCTGCGTTCATCGATTATGCGCATTCGCCTGATTCAGTAGAACGCGTTCTCCAAACGTGTAAGACAATGACATCCGGAAGAGTTATCGCCGTCCTGGGTTGTGGTGGCGACCGAGATAAGAGCAAGCGGCCCATCATGGGGCGTGCTCTCTTGAATGGAAGTCATGTCGCCGTTTTCACGAGTGACAACCCGCGGTCGGAGGATCCGGATGAGATTTTAAAGGATATGACTAGCAATCTGAGTATTGGTGAGCCAAGTCGAGTCATTACTGATCGCCAACGGGCGATCGAGTACGCAGTATCCCTTGCCGGTTCAGATGACTTAGTGATCGTGCTGGGAAAAGGCCACGAAATTGGTCAAGAAATTGCCGGGGCAGTCTTTCCATTCGATGACAAATTAGTTATGGCCGCTGCAATTGAGGGACGATCATGATCGAGTTAACTGCCGGGGATATTTCCGCGATCGTAGGCGGAGAGCTTTTCGCTCCGAACGATCTACTCGTGACTCGAGCACCTTCGTTTGATTCGAGGGCAGTGGAACCTGGGTCGATCTTTCTAGCCCTCAAAGGCGAATATGCTGATGGTCACATCTTTGCGCCCGATGCAATTGAGAATGGTGCAGTACTCGTATTTTCTACTAGAAAATTGGATGTCGCATGCATTGTTGTGGATGATGTTTTGGTGGCCCTGGGCGTCCTCGCCCATTTTGTTCGACAAAGACTTACCTCCATGACAGTTATAGGAATCACTGGATCGCAAGGCAAAACGACAACTAAAGATTTGCTCGCCTGGGTACTTAGCCTCCACGGCGAGACGGTTGCGTCATCAGGTAGCTTCAATAATGAATTAGGCGTTCCGATCACGCTTTTGCATTGCACTGAAAGGACTAAATACTGCGTAGTGGAAATGGGAGCCCGTCACATAGGTGACATCCAAGTCCTTTGTGAGATTGTGGAGCCTGATATCGGAGTGATTCTTGAAATTGGAAGCGCGCATTCGGGTGAATTTGGGTCGAGAGAGGCGATTGCGCAGGCAAAGTCGGAAATTATCCATAATCTCCGTGAAGGTGGCACGGCAATACTGGGTAGGTATGATGAACTCACGCCAAAAATGGCAAACGGACTAGATTTGAAGGTTCTAACTTTTGGTCAAACACATGAAGCGCAGGTACGCGCTACGGACATCGATATTCGAGAGGGAAGAGCACATTTCGATTTAGTGACGCCCGATGGAAGGGCAGCGGTAGCACTTCGACTCATAGGCGCACACCAGATCCCAAATGCTCTTGCTGCCGCGAGTGTTTGTACCGCACTTCATATCCCCCTGGACTTAATTGCTGGTGGTTTATCTACCGCAGAAATGCGAAATAAGTGGCGAATGGAACTGCACGAGTTGAATGATCTGCTCCTTATCAATGACGCGTACAACGCGAATCCAGAATCCACGGCAGCGGCTCTCCGAACGCTCTCACTTTTTGCGCAGGAGCGCGGTGGTCAATCATGGGCTTTCCTTGGGAAGATGCACGAGTTGGGAGCGTCCTCCAAAAATGAGCACGCTAAGATAGGCGCCTTAGCGCAATCCTTGGGAATAGACCATCTAGTGTGCGTGAATGAGCCTGGTTATGCGCAGGATCTTCCATCTACCGGAGCGGAGATGGTTGTGCACTTTCCTAAAAATAAGTCCGATGCGCTCTTTGTCGCGGAACATTTTTCTCCTGGCGATGTTGTTTTAGTTAAGGCCTCTCGTGCAGAACAAATGGAAGAATTGGCTGAAGACTTGATGAAACGCTGGGAGCAACTGGGGACAACTGGGACCGAAAGGTGAGTGACGAAGAGTGAGAGAAATCCTAATTGCGGGAGCTATCGCGCTTTTTGTGAGCCTCTTTGGAACCCCCGTCCTCATTCGGGTCCTCGCGAAAAAAGGTTATGGGCAAATAATAAGAGACGATGGGCCAAGTAGCCATCACACTAAACGCGGGACACCCACCATGGGTGGAATCATTATTATTTTCGCATCGCTGGTAGGTTTTTTCTTGAGTCATATTGTGACTCGAGTAAGCGTGAGTATCTCTGCACTGTTGGTTATTGGTCTCATCATCTCCCTAGGCATCCTCGGTTTCATGGATGATTGGTTGAAGGTTTCGCGGCAGAAATCACTTGGCCTTACTGGTCGACAGAAGATTTTAGGTCAGACGATTTTTGCAGCCGTCTTTGGTGCACTTGGAATTCATTTTGCTGACAAAGATGGATTTACTCCACTCTCACTCTATCTTTCAACTGTTCGCGACACCTCCATCAAGCTAGGTGCTGTTCTCGTTGTTATTTGGATTGTCATAATGGTTACATCAACAAGCAATGGTGTAAATCTCACGGATGGCCTCGACGGATTGGCAACTGGAGCTTCCGTTATGACGTTTCTTTCATTCCTTTTAATAGGCGTGTGGGAGTTTGGTGAGGGATGTGCAGTAACTCCGGGACTTAATTGCTATCAGGTCCGCGATCCGCTTGATCTGGCGGTGCTCTCTGCTTCACTTGCTGGCGCGTGTACGGGCTTTCTCTGGTGGAACGCATCGCCGGCCAAAATATTTATGGGGGATACTGGATCACTTGCCCTGGGCGGCGCCCTCGCTGGACTTGCCGCCACATTGCGTACTCAATTGCTTCTCATTCCGCTGGGCGGGCTATTCGTCATCATCACGGCTTCCGTAATCATTCAAAGACTCTATTTCAAAATTTCCGGAGGCAAACGAGTCTTTAAAATGGCACCTCTTCAGCATCATTTTGAATTGAGTGGCTGGGGAGAAGTGACCATCGTTCTTCGGTTTTGGATTATTGCGGGACTCTGTGTGGCTTTTGGGCTGGGACTCTTTTATGCCCAGTGGGTTGTGAAATAGAAATGAAGAAAGCCGATATAGCCCAGGCACGGGTGCTAATTATCGGAGCGGGTGTCACGGGAAGTTCAGTCGCACAAGTCCTCCGTGACCTCGGTTCAGAGATTCATATTTTTGATGACAATCAGATCGACAATGCCGACGTGAGGTTTATCTCTTTAGATGGTGCCCTCAAAGGTATTTGGAGTTTCGCCATCGTCTCTCCAGGCTGGCATCCGGATCATCCACTCATCGTCCACTTGTTGAGCCAAGGCACAAGGGTGATGAGCGAGGTTGATTTGGCCTGGCTTCTTCGTTGCGAGCTGCAACCTTCGCAGACCTGGCTCGCCGTCACTGGCACGAATGGCAAGACGACGACCGTCGAATTGGCGACAGCGATGTTGCAGGCGGGGGGACTCAAGGCCAAGGCATGTGGAAATGTTGGAGAAACAGTCATTGAAGCAGTAATAGACGGAGGCGGATTGGATTATCTGATTTTGGAACTCTCCTCATTTCAGTTGCAGTGGAGCGAGTTACCTGGATTCAAATCCGTTGCCATTTTGAATATTGCAGACGACCATGTCGATTGGCATGGCAGTTTTGAAAATTATGTGGCTGCAAAAATACGGATACTTAACAGGACTGATCTGGCAATTCTTAATGCTGATGATTCGAAAACTGTAGAAGCCGTCGAAAAGTGGGAAGGACGAAAAGTCTTTTTCTCGTTGAATTCGCCTAAACCAGGAGAACTGGGCGTAGTGGAGGACTTGTTGGTAGATCGATCATTCGTATTGGATTCGGATGAAGCAGCGCTGATTGCTCAACTTGATGAGGTCCATCCGCACGCACCTCATAGCATTTCAAATACCCTGGCTGCAGCCGGATTGGCTCGAAGTGTCGGCGTCTCACATCAAGTTATCCGACAAGCAGTGCATAATTTCCGTCCTGGACGACATCGAATTGAAACCGTTATGGAATTGGACGGAATCACTTGGGTAAATGATTCCAAGGCAACCAACCCGCACGCTGCGGCCGCTTCTCTGGCGTCATACCCTTCCATCGTGTGGATTGCTGGCGGGTTGGCAAAAGGTGCGTCGATGACCGATTTGGTGAAGCGGTCTGCAGGGCACCTCAAGGCCGTGATTTTAATTGGACAGGATCGTGAATTAGTTGCCAGAGCATTGTCAGAAGCAGCTCTTGAAATCCCTTGCATAAGGGTGGATAAGGACCTGACGGGGGCAGTGCCCCTAATGGAACATGTAGTACGCGAGGCTAAGCAAATTGCCCAAGCTGGGGATGTGGTGCTTCTCGCTCCCGCTTGCGCTTCTATGGATCAATTTATTTCATACGCTGACCGGGGAGATCAATTCACCGCCGCAGTTAAGAAGTTGGTGGGGTCCTAATGAGATCCAAAAGTTTCCTTTTCCAACCGACGAGCTCGTATTACCTCCTGTTGGTGAGCACCGCGGCTTTGACAGGTTTGGGACTGGTTATGGTCCTATCAGCGTCATCCATCCATTCTTTAGAGACAAGCGGTTCTTCATTTTCCATATTCTTCCGCCAACTCATTTTTTTAGTTATTGCGATTCCGATTGGCTTACTTTCCTCGCGCATTCCAATTAGAACATGGAAATTGGTCGCTCGTTATTCTTTCCTCGGATCGATACTGATGCTCCTACTGCTTCAGATTTCTGGAATGGGAAATTCCGTCAATGGAAACCGAAACTGGATTGCCTTCGGTCCAGTTGTCTTTCAGCCTAGTGAATTTGCTAAGTTCTTCATGATTCTGTGGGCTGGATTCATGCTCGCTAAGCAGGAAGAGGCAAAAAAATCGAGGTCAAATGTAATTGCGGTACTTGTCCCAACTTTCTTTGCCATAATGTTGTTGGTGATGATAGGCAACGATCTTGGCAATGCGGTGATCTTCGCCGCAATCTTAGTAGCCCTACTTTTTGTCTCGGGGATTCAACTTCGACTCATCGGGGTCACAGGCGTGCTTGGCCTAAGTATGGTTGCTGCTTTGATTATTACTGTTCCAAATCGAATGCGCCGTCTCCTGGTTGTCCTTCACCCGTTCTCTCCGGAGTACTATAAACTTTCGGGCTGGCAGCCCGCCCACAGCATTATGGGACTGGCAAGTGGCGGTCTATTCGGAGTGGGTCTTGGTGCAAGTCGCCAAAAGTGGGGAAATTTAGCAGAGGCACATACGGATTTCATTTTCTCCGTCATTGGCGAAGAACTGGGACTTGTAGGAACCCTCGTTGTGCTTGCGTTGTTTGCAATATTGATATTGGCTATTTTACGGATCGCGATTTGCGCTAAAGATCCCTTTGTCCGTTTCGTGAGCGCAGGTATTGGTTGCTGGCTGGCGGTGCAAGTTGTACTAAATATCGGTTCGGCAACCAGTCTTATCCCTGTAGTCGGGGTGACTCTCCCACTTCTTTCTTATGGCGGATCCTCACTTATCGCGACGTATTTGGCACTTGGTTTTGTCATTGGAGCCGCATTGCGAGATCCTGTCCTTTCGCCAAAGTTGGCGCGAAGAAAGGTCCGTAAGTAATGGATGCTGACAAACCACGGGAAATTGTCTTGGCTGGGGGCGGAACTGCTGGTCATGTGGAGCCTGCTCTTGCCATTGCTCGTGCCTGGCGAACAAAGTATGCCGATGATTCCTTACTCTTTCTCGGAACTTCTACAGGTCTGGAGAATTCACTCGTACCAGCAGCTGGTTTTACTGTGACCAATATTCCTAAAGTGGCTATGCCACGTTCATTCGGTATTGATTTTATAAAATTGCCTTTTTCCCTGTGGCGTGCGGTTCGAGAAGCAGAGAAGGTCATCGAAGGCGCCGACTTATTAGTTGGTTTTGGCGGGTATTTGTCAGCATCAGCGTATATTGCGGCTCGAATGGCGAGAGTTCCGATTGTCATTCATGAGGCAAACGCGAAAGTTGGCTGGGCCAACCGCCTCGGATCCTTCTTTACAAACTGCCTTGCCATCGCTCATCCGATTAAATCCGGGCGTTTTTCACGCGCTAAAGTCACGGGGCTTCCGTTGCGAGAAGACGTGAAAGCCGCAGTGAGGGAATCCGCTTCAAATTGGAAAGGTGCTCGTATCCAGGCAAAGAGAGAATTAGGGTGGGAGCAAGGTAAACCCCTTATTCTCGTTCTTGGTGGCTCTCAAGGATCTACGTTCATTAATGCCGAAATTTCTCGAGTTCTTCCGAGTCTGGCGACTAAGGGAATTCAAATTTTGCACTCGGTTGGCTCTAGGAATGAGTTGCCTACGAGCTCTCAGTCTTATCGCGCGGTTCCTTATATTCGTGACATGGCTACTGCTTATTTGGCAGCGGATCTCATCATTGCCAGAAGTGGGGCGGTCACGTGCGCGGAAGTAGGGGCACTCGGGAGGAGAGCGCTCTTTATCCCACTTCCAATTGGCAATGGTGAACAAGCTCGTAATGCGGATTTTTTAGTTCAGGCGAATCGGGCGCTGGTTGTAGATCAGAAGACATTTTCCGCGACTTGGCTCTTAGAACACCTGGATGATTTGTTACTAGCCAGTGCGCGAACACCGCTGGCTGGATTGAATGATGATCTCGGTGCTGAAGATAAAATTATGGCTCTTATGGAGCGCGCAATCGACGGTCAATGTAAATGAAAATGCAACTGAAGGATCTGCAAGGCAAGCGTGTCCATTTCGTCGGAATTGGCGGAGCTGGCATGAGCGGGCTGGCACGGATAATGGCATCTGAAGGTGTACACGTTACTGGATCCGATCTAAAAGAGTCATCTGTGCTTGCCGCACTTCGCGCGCTCGGTGTCCGTGCGACAGAGGGACACGAAGGTAAAAACGTTGAAGGAGCGGACTTCGTAGTTTTCTCAAGCGCAATTCTGTCCGAGAATCCCGAACTTGTTCGTGCTCGTGAATTGAAGATCCCCTGCCTGACTCGCGCCCAAGCACTCTCAATTCTTATGTCAGAATCTAAGAGTGTCGCCGTAGCAGGGACGCACGGCAAAACAACGACTACTTCCATGTTAACTGTGGCAATTCAAGGATGCGGTGAGGATCCATCTTTTGCAATCGGAGGCATATTAAAGGCATCTGGTTCGAACGCTCATAAAGGAACTGGCCAATATTTTGTGGCCGAGGCCGATGAATCCGACGGATCCTTTGTTGAGTACCATCCTTACGGTGCAATCATCACAAATATCGAACATGACCACGTCGATTTTTTTGACACACCTGAGTCTGTTTTTGTTGCCTTTGCCGATTTTGTAAGGACTATTTCATCAGATGGATTTCTTGTTTATTGTGCTGACGATAGTGGTGCATCATCTATTGGAAAGACCGTGACCCATTGCAAAACATTCACTTACGGAGCGAGCCAAGAATCTGATTTGCATATTGATCAAATTCAGCTCTCTCCTGCAACATCGCGTGCTCGTGCTGTGTGGCAGGGTAGATCGATTGGATTTCTGGAACTGCAAACGCCAGGTCACCACAATCTCCTAAACGCCGCTGCAGCTTTGACGGCCGGCCTCGCACTTGGACTTCCGGCGGCTCAACTTATGGGCGGTTTAGCGACTTTTCATGGCACGGGACGTAGATTCGAACTAAAAGGACAAGTTCATGGGATTCGAGTCATCGATGATTACGGACATCATCCCACTGAGATTCGAGTCACTTTGGAGACAGCAAGGCGTTACGCAACGGATGGTCGACTGCTGGTAATTTTTCAACCACACCGTTACTCGCGCACGCGAGCTTTCACCCCTCAGTTTGCGGAAGCATTGGATCAGGCGGATCACGCATGGATACTTGAAGTATATGCATCGAGCGAAAAACCGATCCCAGGAGTGAGTGGATTGTCAATTACAAAATTAATGAAGAGTGGAACATTCGAGCCTAATTTCATGTCCGCGATTTCCGAAGTAGTTGAAGCGGCGAAACCTGGCGATGTAATTCTCACTCTTGGTGCCGGAGACGTAAGCTCCCTTGGACCTATCATCGTTGAAGCATTATCGTTGAAATACTCCGAAAAGAAATGACTGGAAAAACTCAAAAGATCAAACGTCGATTCATTCTTGCGTTGACCATATTGCTCGTCGTGACTTTGGCGTATGCGCTCGGTTGGACTTCGCTCTTCACAGTAAAACATGTGCGGGTGGTAGGAGCACCAACCACCTCCCAGTCGTTGTTGATTAGGGAAAGTATCAAGGTCGGTGAGAAGATGGCACGTCTCGAGACTAGAGCAGTTTCTAATTCACTAAGAAAATACACGTGGCTTGACCATGCTCAAATTAGTCGGGACTGGCTAAAAGGGTCCGTGACGATTCGCGTGTGGACACGAACGCCAGTGGCCGTGTTCCGAAACCACTTGATTGATAGCAACGGAGTTCTTTTCGATCTACCCAATGACCAGATCCCTCACTTGCCGCAAATCACGGCGTCCAAAATTGCACCTGCAAAGTTCGCACTTGAGTTGCTTCTGGATTTTCCAACCAATTTTCGAGCAGAGATAATAGATGTTCGTGCGCAGGGCAGTCATACCGCAATTTTGACTGTCCGAACAACGCTTCTAAGTCCATCTAGAAATGTAAATGTTATTTGGGGCGACCTAACCGACACAGACTTGAAAATACGAGTATTTAACGCTCTTCTATCGCTGCCAGAGAATGCGAAAGTTCAAACGATCAATGTTTCTGCTCCACATGCACCCATCGTTAAATAATTTGGGAGATTAGTCTTTCGGTTTTCTTGGTTCATTAGAATTACTCCGCTGAAAACGTGTCGGTATTTGCACACTTCGGCTGTGCGCTCTACTTTCACCTTGTACATAAAGAGAACCATAATTCTCAACTTGAGGTTCATAGTTCATAAGGAGGATACATCGTGGCTTCACCGCAGAACTATTTAGCTGTTATTAAAGTTGTTGGCATTGGCGGTGGGGGAGTCAACGCGATCAATCGCATGATTGATGTTGGACTCAAAGGTGTCGAGTTCATCGCAATCAATACGGACGCTCAGCATTTATTGATGAGTGATGCTGATGTGAAACTTGATATTGGCAGAAAATCGACACGCGGTCTCGGTGCAGGCGCTTCTCCGGAACGTGGACGTGAAGCAGTTCTCGATCATGTTGACGATATTGAAGAAGCATTGCGTGGGGCGGATATGGTTTTCGTAACGGCAGGAGAGGGCGGCGGAACCGGGACCGGTGGAGCGCCTATAGTTGCGAAGATTGCCCGTGAACTGGGAGCACTTACCATCGGTGTAGTTACCCGGCCATTCTCCTTTGAAGGTCGTGTTCGATCGAAGCAGGCAGACGATGGAATTGAAGAACTTCGCGCGGAAGTGGACACCTTAATTGTTATTCCAAACGATCGGCTACTGGCTATTTCAGATCGTTCGATTACTGCTGTAGAGGCTTTTAAGAGTGCAGATCAAGTGCTTCTCTCTGGCGTTCAGGGAATTACTGAAATTATTACTCAACCAGGTCTGATAAATCTTGATTTCGCAGATGTGAAGAGCATTATGACCGACGCTGGATCGGCACTGATGGGAATTGGTTCGGCGCGCGGTGAGAACCGTGCGGTTCGCGCTGCCGAGTTGGCGATATCCAGTCCACTGCTCGAGGCATCGATCGATGGGGCAATGGGAGTGCTGCTCTCGGTTGCTGGAGGGTCTGACCTTGGTCTATTTGAAATCAATGAAGCCTGCGAACTTGTGCAATCGGCCGCGCATCGAGATGCCAAGATTATTTTCGGGACTACCATCGATGATGCCCTGGGCGATGAAGTGCGAATTACCGTGATTGCTGCTGGGTTTGATGGGGGAGCGCCAAAGAAAGTCTCTATGCCGGTCATAGATGCCGCGGCCCTGAGCGGTAAAGCAGATCCGATCGAGACCAATGATCCATTGGCTGTAGCACTTGAACTGGAGGATACGTTGAATTCGCGGCAAAGAGTCACTTTCGAACAACTAATTGCAGAAGATGAGATCGACGTTCCTGATTTCATGAAGTAGCGGGTTTTGCTTTCCACTCTTTTCACCAATCGATATGGTGGTGTTAGTTCGCCACCATATGCGACGAACAACCTTGCATTGCATGTTGGCGATGACCAGATGGCAGTTCAGGCAAATCGTGAGTTACTAACATCCACGTTTGGTCCCGTTGTCTACATGAATCAATCTCATGGTGATCGGGTTGTGGTGGTCGATGGAATTTCGAGTTATGAAGCCAACGCTGATGCGCTTGTCACTCAAGAACGAGATATTGCCCTGGCTGTTCTCGTTGCGGACTGCATTCCTTTGCTCCTTTGGGACGAAGCGCATAGTTGCGTTGCGGCGGTTCACGTGGGGCGCAGGGGACTGGTCAATGGAGTCGCATTGCGAACCATTGGAATTATGCGGATCATGGGAGCCGCAGATATTCACGCACTTCTTGGCCCTTCCATTTGTGGCCGGTGCTACGAAGTGGGCCAGGATATTCATGCGGAAGTTGCCGGCATTTATCCATTGGCGGATTCCAGAACACCTGCTGGTTCCCTGGCACTGGATTTGCCAAGAGCTCTCGAGAACCGACTCTCGGGGGTCGGTGTCCTGGTTACGCCATCCACTATTTGCACAGTTGAGAATCCAGATTTCTATTCGTACCGTCGCGATGGACTCACTGGTCGTCAAGCTGGAGTTATTCGACTATGAACGAACGTCGCGACGAAGTCGCCAGCGCACTCGGTGAAGTCAGGGCGCGAATACAGGCGGCGGTTAGGGCATCCCATCGAGAGCCTTCGGAAGTAACTCTCATTGCAGTCACAAAGACCTATCCGGCGAGTGACGTAAAAATTCTGCATGATCTTGGAGTTCGAGACTTCGCCGAGAATCGTGATCATGAAGGACGAGAGAAATCCGCACAAGTGGATGGAAGATGGCATTTTCAGGGGCAGGTTCAGAGCAACAAGATATCTTCGATTGCCAAATGGGCACATGTAGTTCACTCATTGGATGATTCGCGCCACGTGGCGCTGCTTGCAAAGGCAGTTCCTGTATCAAAGCGGATGTCGGTCTTTATTCAAGTCTGCCTCGATCCTGCGCTAGGAAGAGGAGGCGTCCTACCTAACTTTATTGCCCCTCTTGCCGAGATCGTGTCCCAATGCCCTTCGCTCAAGCTTGAGGGACTTATGACTGTGGCTCCATTAGGAGAGAATCCTGAGAGCGCCTTTTCCCGCCTAGCCCAAATTCACAGTGATTTCCGCCAACAATTTCCAGATTCACCTTCGCTCTCTGCTGGAATGAGTGGTGATTTTGAGGTTGCAATCTCCCACGGCGCGACACATTTACGCATCGGTAGCTCAATCCTCGGTTCTCGTTCTCACCACGGGTAGCCTTTTGTTCATGGCTAACGCACTGCGAAAGATGGCGAATTACCTGGGACTGATGGACGATCCAGAACTAGGTGGGGAGCAGGAAAATGATAAAGCTTTTTCTCAACCCAAAACTCAAGAGAGAGTCAAGACTAATCTTCGTCCAACGACATTGGCGGTTGCACCCGCGCCAACCGCAAATGTCATGCAATTAGATCTTCCAGTTCTTGATCGCATCGTCACCTTGCATCCTCGGTTCTACAACGAAGCACGAACAATCGGTGAGCAGTATCGAGAAGGAAATCCCGTCATCATCAATCTCACCGACATGGATGAATCTGAGCGAAAGCGACTTGTGGATTTTGCAAGCGGTCTTGTCTTTGGACATCACGGGACCATTGAGCGAGTGACTTCGAAAGTATTTCTTCTTTCACCAGCAAATGTGCGTGTGAGCAGTGAAGATAAGACTGCGGCTGCAGAAGCAAGCTTCTTCAATCAGAGTTAAAGATGGTTCATATAGGTACATATTTAGTTCTGGTACTTCGGATTTTCTTGCTGGCTCTGCTTGGGCGTTTAATTTTGGATTACATCCGCTTATTTTCCCGTTCGTGGCGCCCGAAAGGCATGGTTCTGTATTTGGCTGAGGCTATCTACGCAATCACCGACAAGCCGACAGCCCTCGTGCGTAAGTTCATTCCACCGTTACGGCTGGGTTCGGTCAGCCTCGATCTCTCATTTTTGGTTCTCTTTTTTGCCGTGCAGTTACTGATACCAGTGGTTTCTCAACTTTAAATATTCCTTTCAAGTTCAACAGCAAGACCGAGTTCGTTTGATCCAAGACTCAGTTGTGAGTCTTGGACGAGTGTCAGCGCTAGCACTTCTCCCTGAATGTGGGAGGAGGCGGCAAGGATTGCTTTTTTTACATCGGAATTTGCGTTATAGCGAACATGAATCCGATCGCTTATATCGAATCCGTCAGTTTTCCTGGCGTCCTGGAGGAAGCGGATGACTTCACGCACTTGACCTTTCGCCAGCAACTCGTCGGTCAATTGCAGATCGAGAGCCACGCTTTCCGCATCGTGACTCACGACGGTCCAGCCGCTGCGCGGCTGTTCGGTGATCACAAGATCTTCAGGATGGATGAGCCACTTCCCATTCGCGGATGCGACCTCAACCGATCCATGAGTCCTGAGTTCTTGAACCATCTGGTCAGGTGAACTCTCTGAAATGGAGCGCGCTATTTCCTGTACGGCGGAGCCATATTTTGCCCCGAGCGACCGGAAATTGGCTTTCACTGTTACATCGACAAGGTCGCCATCGGCTTGCGCAATATCTTCTAACTGCAAGACATTGAGTTCGTCCGCGATCTGTTCTTTCATCTCGACTGGAAGATCAACCCAACCTGTAGCAGAGATGAGCGCACGACTGAGCGGTTGTCTAATCTTCACAGAGGATTCGGCACGGGCAGCTCGACCCAGTTCGACAATTCGCCGCGTTTGGGCGACTTGCGCAGAAAGCGACTGGTCGATTGCCGCTGTATCGGAGGTAGGAAAATCTGCCAAATGAACCGACTCCGGTACCCCTGGAGTGACTGGTCGGATGAGTTCTTGCCAGACGTGTTCAGTAATAAAAGGGATCATCGGTGATAGAAGCAGGGTCAAGGTATGGAGGGATTCTTGCAGGGTGGCAAGGGCGGAAACATCTCCGGCCCAGAATCTCCTTCTCGATCGACGAACGTACCAATTCGATAAGTCATCGATGAATGTTGCAAGGGCCTTACCTGCGCGTTGAGAATCGAAGTTGCTTAACGCATCATCTACTTCAATGATGAGTTGTTGCAAATCTGAATGAATCCAACGATCCATGAGTGGACGCGTTGAAATCTCCGGCGCTTGCTTCATATCGAAATCAGATGCATGCGCATACATGGATAGAAACGAAACGGTGTTCCAGTAAGTCAGTAGCGTTTTGCGCACCACATCGCTGATCGCCTCGTGTCCGACTCTGCGAGGGGACCAAGGGGAGCCAGCGGCAAGCATGTACCAACGCACCGCGTCGGCACCGTGTTGGTCCATGAGCGGAATTGGTTCGAGAGTATTTCCCAGATGCTTGCTCATCTTTCGACCATTCTTGTCGAGTAGATGGCCCAGGCAGAGAACAGTTTTGTATGGACTCTCGTCAAAGACGAGTGTTCCAATTGTCATAAGTGTGTAAAACCATCCGCGAGTCTGATCGATTGCTTCGCAGATAAAATCTGCTGGGTAAGACTCCTTGAATTTTTCAACAGAACCCTCGCGATGCGGATAACCCCACTGGGCAAATGGCATCGCCCCGGAGTCGTACCAGCAGTCGATCACTTCGGTCACACGTATCATCTGACGATCGCATTCCGAACACGACCACGTGATGTCGTCTACAAAGGGGCGGTGTGGATCAAGTGAACTCAGTTCCATCCCTGCAAACTCACCTAATTCTTGGAGTGAGCCGATGCAGATCGTATGTCCAGATTCGCAACGCCAGATTGGAAGAGGGGTACCCCAGTAGCGGTTGCGGGATAAGGCCCAGTCAATGTTGTTGTTGAGCCAATCGCCATATCGACCTGTCTTGATGGTTTCTGGATACCAATTGGTTTTCTCGTTCTCTCGTAACAATTCGGATTTAATCGATGTTGTTCTGATGTACCAAGAAGGCTGTGCGTAGTACATAAGCACCGTGTGACATCTCCAGCAATGTGGGTATTGATGCTCGTATTGGAGATGTTTGTAGAGAGCGCCGATCCTTTTTAATTCTTTCACGAGTAATTTGTCGGCTTCTTTGAAGAAGATTCCGCCGACAAGTTCGAGTTCGGGCAGGAAAGTACCGTCTCCGCGAATGGGATTTACGACCGGCAACCCGTAATTTCGGCACACGATCAAATCGTCAGCACCGAAAGCCGGCGATTGATGGACTAGTCCTGTTCCGTCCTCCGTGGTGACGTAATTCGCCAAAACGACAAAATGGGATTCAGGAATATCGACGTAACTAAATGGTCGTTGATAAGTTGTTCTTTCAAGATCTGAGCCTTTGAGATGTAAAAGAATATTTAATTCACCCGAGAGAACACTTATGAGATTTTCCGCGACGACCAGTACTTCCTTAGTTTCGCTATCACCATTCCCGGTAGTTTCTTCGACGACTACGTAGGTGACATCTGGATGAACGGCGATTGCAGTATTGGACACGAGGGTCCAAGGCGTCGTAGTCCATACCAGGAGAGAGGCGCCTAGGTGCGCGAGGGGTCCAGATGTAATGGGAAACCGCACGTAGACTGATGGATCGACGACAGTTTCGTATCCCTGTGCCAATTCATGATCGGAAAGTCCGGTCCCACACCGCGGGCAATATGGTGCGACCCGGTGATCCTCAACGAGCAAGCCCTTGTTCCAGATTTCTTTCAGACTCCACCACACGCTTTCGACGTACTCGGGAGACATTGTCCAGTAAGCCTCCTCAAAATCTACCCAGAAGCCCATTCGGTGGGTCATTTCTGTAAATGCGCCCACATGGCGTTGCACAGATTCGCGACATTTGGCATTGAATTCGATGATTCCGTATTTCTCGATATCGCCCTTTCCGGTGAATCCAAGTTCTTTCTCAACCGCAATTTCAACCGGAAGTCCATGACAATCCCATCCCGCTTTTCGCACGACGTAATTGCCCTTCATGGTTTGGTATCGAGGGAAGACATCTTTGAAGACGCGTGCTTCAATGTGGTGTGTGCCGGGCGCGCCATTGGCGGTCGGCGGGCCCTCATAGAAAGTCCACGGCTTCGCACCTGTACGGGCGTCAACAGTCTTGGTGAAAATAGAATTGGCTTTCCAGAAGTCCAAAATCGAGTGCTCCATGGCAGGTAAATCCACGTGTGCACCAATTGGTCGGTATGAACTCATCGCGCTCTCCAATTTCTATCAGGAACTGATATCCATGGAGGGACGGACTCGATTTCTCGAGTTCGCGGTACCACCCGCCTTGCAGATCACCCTCAACTGCCTAGTCGAACTGACCTGGGGGATCGTGCCTCTTTGTCATCCGGAGAACGGGCTCCTAGACTTGTTTTCGCGTACCAGTTCTACCTCGCAACTTTGCGTCTCTTCTGGCTAGCTCGAAGGTGATGGCCTCGTCATTGCCCTTTCGCGAAGGTTTTAGTGTATTGCATAGCGCGTAGAGTGGCATTCTTTCCGATATCAGCATAGGGTTCCCGGCGTGGCATTGAAGAAAAAGAGCGCAGCATCCAAATCAGTGGCCAAGAAGGCACCGGCCAAGAAGGCACCTGCCAAGAAGGCACCGGCCAAGAAGGCACCTGCCAAGAAGGCACCGGCCAAGAAGGCACCGGCCAAGAAGGCACCGGCCAAATCAGTTGCAACTAAGCCCGCGAAGAAGTCTCCGGGTCGCCCATTTCCTACCAAGACCGCACCGGTTGAGGTTCCTGCCCTGACCCCTGTAGTTGCGACACCAGTCGTTGAGGAGCGCCGCTTGGTAATGCCGCCTCCACCCCGTCCAACCAAGAATGGCAAGAAATCCCCACCTCTCAAACCCATCAAGGTTGCTCCCTCCCCTGTCGTGGTTGCGGAAAATGAAGCACCATGGAGCGCTACAGAATTAAAAACTATTCGCACATCTCTGGCTAAAGAGTTGGTTCGATTGACAACTGAATTGGCCTCTGTTGAGTTGGAGATGGATGCACTTATTCGTGAATCTGGTGAAGGCGCCGGGGACGACCAAGCCGACGCTGGTACTAAGACCTTTGAGCGTGAGCACGAAATGTCCCTGGTGATTAATGCCCGTGACATGGTGCTGCAGACCGAACGGGCTCTCGAAAGAATCGATAACCGTACCTACGGTCGATGTGAAGAATGTGGCAATCCGATTGGAAAGGCTCGTCTCCAAGTCTTTCCTCGTGCGACTTTGTGTATGTCCTGCAAGCAGAAGGAAGAGCGGCGCTGATATTGCGCCGAGATTCACCAAATTGGATTCGCGTCCTACTGGTCGCGTGGCTCGTGTGGCTGCTAGATGTTGGAAGCAAGGCATGGGCATTAGCGACTCTTGAAAGTCAAGAACCTCGTAAAATTCTCGGCAACTTTCTCAAACTCACTTTGGCAAAGAACTCCGGAGCAGCGTTTAGCTTTGCCACGAGTGGCGCAGTACTTCTGGCATCCTTTTCGATTCTCGTCATTTGTGCGATCGGATATTGGGCAAGACGTCTGACCTCTCGGCCGTGGGCTTATGTATTTGGCCTAGTTCTTGGAGGTTCTCTCGGAAATCTTTCGGATCGCATATTTCGCGGATCGTCGCAACCGGGCGCATTCCGAGGTCAGGTCATCGATTGGATCGAACTGCCGCATTGGCCCATTTTTAATCTGGCAGATTCGGCAATTGTGATCGCAGCCGTCCTATCGGCGATACTCTCAATCCGTAACATTTCTCCAATTTCGCCCTCCTCACCAGGTGATCAGGGACGAAGAGATGATGGTCCTTATGGCACGTGAACATCGCACCTTGGTTCTCCCCGAAGGCGTTGACGGCGATCGCGTAGATAGTGCCCTAACGCGGGTATTGGGTCTTTCCAGAACCGTGATCGCGCGATTATTAGAAGATGATGAGATACAGACCAACGGCAAATCGATGCAGAAGTCCGACCGTGTGGTTGCCGGTCAGATGATCGAGATTCTGATGCCAGATACTGCGGTAGGGGCGCCAATACCTTTAACTCCGCTGGAAGGCCTCTCCGTTGTTTACGATGATGATGCCATCGTTGTTATTAATAAACCAGTTGGTTGTGCGGCTCACCCCAGTCCGGGATGGACGGGCCCAACAGTTGTAGGAGCACTGACCGCGGCAGGTTACTCGGTCTCCACAAGTGGTGCAGCTGAGCGAGCAGGAATTGTCCACCGCTTGGACGTCGGTACAAGCGGGCTGATGGTCGTTGCCAAAACCGATCAAGCCTATACATTTCTAAAAGCGGCATTCAAGAACCGCGAAGTCGAAAAGATTTACCATGCGCTGGTTCAAGGTCATATGGATCCGTCGACAGGAACCATCGATGCACCAATTGATAGACATCCGAAAGAGGACTATCGATTTGCAGTTGTTGCTGGCGGAAAGACGAGTATCACCCATTATGAGGTTATGGAGTTTTTTCGTGCAGTCTCTCTGGTTAAGGTTGAACTTGAGACTGGGCGGACTCATCAGATTCGAGTCCATTTCTCAGCGCTCCGTCATCCGCTTGTGGGGGATCTCACCTATGGTGCAGATCCCACTCTCGCCGCACGCCTGGGGATGTCGCGACCTTGGCTACATGCATTAGAGCTGCGTTTTCATCACCCAGTCACCAATGTGCTGCTGGATTTGCGTGCCCCATACCCAGAGGATTTAAAGAGAGCCCTGGCGTTGCTTGAATCATCTGCTCGCACATAAGGGCTAGTCTCACCAATCGTGGCCTCCTTCGTTCATCTTCATGTTCACACCGAGTATTCGATGCTCGATGGTGCTGCGCGCGTAGGTGATCTTGTAGGAGAAGTCGCCCAACAAAATATGCCGGCGATTGCAATGACTGACCATGGGAATGTTTTTGGTGCTTACGATTTTTACAAGCAAGCGAAGAGAGCCGGCGTAAAGCCGATCATTGGTATTGAAGCGTACGTTGCGCCCGAATCCCGATTTGATAAACGCCGGGTCAAATGGGCAGATGGCGGCGAAGATGATGTTTCTGGCGGCGGCGCGTATACGCACATGACAATTCTGGCTGAGAACAATGAAGGTCTTGGAAACCTTTTCCGCCTCTCCTCGCTCGCTTCGTTGGAGGGTTATTACTACAAGCCACGCATGGATCGCGAACTACTCTCGAAGTATTCCAAGGGTTTGATTGCAACAACGGGCTGCCCTGGCGGCGAAATCCAAACTCGATTGCGCATGGGAGCTTACGCTGAAGCACGGCGAGCGGCCAGCGAGCTACGCGACATTTTTGGCCCAGAGAATTTCTTCTTGGAGATAATGGATCACGACATTGAAATTGAGGCGAGAGTCAAGGCTGACCTTCTCAAGTTGGGACGCGATCTGAATTTGCCACTCCTGGCTACCAACGATCTTCACTACACCCGTCGCAAAGATGCATCAGCCCACGAGGTTTTACTCTGCGTCCAGTCTGGCTCGACGCTGGCCGACCCAAAGAGATTTAAATTTGAAAACCAAGAGTTTTATCTCAAGACAGCAGAGCAGATGCGTGAACTATTTAAGGATATTCCCGAGAGTTGCGATAACACATTACTGATTGCCGAGCGCTGCAACGTGTCTCTTCGCGAAGGTGAGAACTTGCTCCCCAAGTTCACAGTACCTGAAGGCGAAACTGAGGATTCCTGGCTACGGAAGGAATCCGAACACGGTCTTGTTCAAAAAATGGGAGGAGAGATTCCGCCGCTTCACTATGAGAGATTGCAGTACGAACTTGGTGTCATGATCAAGATGGGGTTTCCGGGGTACTTCCTCGTTGTGGCGGATCTGGTCGCGCATGCAAAGAAAGAGGGCATACGAGTAGGTCCGGGACGCGGATCGGCGGCTGGTTCATTGGTCTCCTACGCTTTGGGAATCACCGCGCTGGATCCCATCAAACACGGTCTTTTATTTGAGCGGTTCCTCAACCCAGAACGTATCTCGATGCCTGATATCGATTTGGATTTCGACGAGCGACGTCGAAGCGAAATGATCCGATACGCAACCCAAAAGTATGGTGAAGACCGGGTTGCTCAGATCATTACCTATGGCACGATCAAGTCAAAGCAGGCGATTAAGGATTCGAGTCGCGTTTTAGGATACCCATACGCAATTGGCGAGCGACTTACGAAAGCTCTGCCGCCGGCGATTATGGGGAAAGATATTTCACTCGCAGGAGTTTTTGATCCAAAGAATGATCGATATGTAGAGGCGAGCGAATTTCGAAGCTTGTATGAGTCAGATCCAGATTCAAAGAGAGTTGTAGATACCGCCCTTGGTCTTGAGGGACTCAAACGTCAATGGGGTGTGCACGCGGCTGGCGTCATACTTTCACGCGAGCCACTACTAGAAGTGATTCCAATTCACCGCCGCGAAGCTGACGGTGCAATTATCACGCAATTTGATATGGGCGCTTGCGAGGCAATTGGGCTTTTAAAAATGGATTTCTTAGGCTTGAGAAATCTCTCCGTCCTGGATGACTGCCTACTGAATATTAAAGCAAATCGAAATGAAGATGTCGTTCTGGAATCACTCACCCTTGATGATCCTCAAACCTTTGCATTACTGGGTCGCGGAGATACATTGGGAGTCTTCCAATTGGACGGCGGGCCAATGCGTGCCCTACTCCGCTCCATGGCACCGGATTCCTTTGAAGATATATGCGCCGTTATCGCGCTCTATCGGCCTGGGCCAATGGGGGAAAACGCGCATAACAACTATGCCGATCGCAAGAATGGCAGAAAACTGGTCGAGCCGATCCATCCAGAACTTTCAGAGCCACTCCAGGAGATTCTGGGCGATACCTATGGGCTCATCGTCTATCAAGAGCAGGTCATGGCGATTGCACAGAAGGTGGCTGGGTTCTCTTTGGGGCGCGCGGATTTACTGCGCAAAGCGATGGGTAAGAAAGATCGTCTCATCCTTGATAAAGAGTACGTTCACTTTGAAGCGGGAATGAAGGCAAACGGCTTTAGCAATGTGGCGATAGAGAAACTTTGGCAGACGCTGATTCCATTTTCGGATTATGCGTTTAACCGCGCACATAGTGCTGGTTACGGAACCGTCTCCTATTGGACGGCCTACTTGAAGTCCAACTATCCAACTGAATATATGGCAGCCCTTCTCACAAGTGTGCGAGATGACAAAGATAAATCGGCACTCTACTTAAGTGAGTGTCGTCGTATGGGTATTCGAGTACTTCCGCCAGATGTCAATGAGTCAAACGCGGAATACACTCCACGTGGCACCGATATCCGCTTCGGCTTGGTAGCCATTCGCAACGTGGGTGAAGGCGTTGTTGCCTCGATAAAGAGGTCGAGAGAGACAAAGGGTCGATTCACTTCGTTCGGAGATTTCTTGGCGAAAGTGGATGTACAAGTGTGCAATAAGAAAACCATTGAATCTCTGATCAAGGCAGGCGCATTCGACTCGTTTGATGTTTCCAGAAAAGGTCTGCTTGCGATCCACCTGCAAGCCATTGATTCAATTCTTGAGTCAAAGCGCGCCGAATCTATTGGACAGTTCGATCTCTTCGGGGGAGAGTCCATCGAAGAGATTTCCACATTGGATTTGGTTATTCCGACCGGTGAATGGGAAAAGTCGCAGTTGCTCAGTTTCGAACGCGAAATGCTGGGACTTTACGTTTCAGACCACCCACTTCTTGGGATTGAACATCTACTCAAGACTGCGACAGATGTTTCGATCAGTCAATTGTTGGATGAAGGTGGCTCTCACGAACAGATGGTCACTATCGGTGGCCTCATCACCGGAATACAAAGGAAAGTGACTCGTCAGGGAGCATCCTGGGCAATTGTCACGATTGAGGATTTGGAAGGCTCGATTGAAGCCCTCTTCTTCTCAAACACCTATACGCAGTATGCGTTGACATTGACGGAGGATCGTGTGGTCATTATTCGTGGCAAGGCAGATCGCCGCGAGGACCAACTTCGATTCACGGCACTTGAGATGACAATTCCAGATGTGACCCAGGGACCTGCCGGTCCGCTCGTCATCAAAATGCCAATAGCGCAGTGCACTCCTCCGATTGTCGATCGTCTCAGGGAAATTTTGAGAACGCATCCAGGAAGTCGTGACGTGCATCTTCAACTTGATGATCAAGGTAAAAGTACCGAGATGAAATTAGATGCCCGAGTGACGGCATCGCCTAGTTTGAGCGCAGATCTGAAGGAGATTCTGGGTCCGAATTGTTTGGTCTAAATCTCACTAACTGAGCCAGTGCGAGCCTAGAAATGCGGAGTCGCCGACCGAAATGAACCTCTAGACTTGCCCCAGGAAAACGTCCTAGACGTTAAAAGGGTTCCTTCAAAGGTGAAGTGAGCCGAGATAGAAATGGGCAGAGTTAATGGTGCGTACCGTTGATTTTCGCGGTCGTTCTCTGACGAAAGCGCAATACAGAGACGAACTCCCTCGTGCGGCATTAGATGTTGCCGCGGCGATGACTCTGATTGCCCCCATTTTGCAGCGAGTTTCAACGGGTTCAGAGTCAGACTTACTTGATCTGTGTCAAGAGTTTGACGGGATTCGTCCCACATGGATCCGGGTTCCGCAGGATGTGATTGACCAGGCATTGGTGAATTTGGATCCAGAAGTACGTACGGCTCTCGAACTTTCAATCGCGCGGATACGAATAGTCCATGAAAGCCAGAGACGCGATGAGACCGAAACAGTAGTTGTTGACGGTGGAGTCGTGACAGAGCGATGGATACCGGTTGATCGTGTGGGCTTATATGTACCCGGTGGGCGTGCCGTCTATCCCAGCAGCGTCATTATGAACGTGGTTCCTGCGCAGATCGCGGAAGTAAAGAGCATTGCGGTTGCCTCACCGCCTCAACGTGATTTTGGTGGGATGCCTCACCCCACAATTCTTGCCACATGCGCTCTCCTCGGCATTACTGAGATATATGCAATCGGCGGCGCGCAAGCGATCGCGCTCTTTGCATACGGTATGGAAGATCTTTGTGAAAGTGTCGACATGGTCACAGGCCCAGGGAATATTTATGTAGCTGCAGCAAAGCGTGCGCTTCGTGGAGTCGTGGGTATTGATGCCGAGGCAGGGCCGACTGAAATCGCGATTCTGGCAGATGACACCGCCTTCGCTTCCGAAGTCGCAGCTGACATGATGAGCCAGGCTGAACACGACATTATTGCCGCCGCTGTTCTCGTCACGACTTCGACTGAATTAGCAGAGAGTGTTGCTTGGGAACTTCGCATTCGTGTCCCCAAAACAAAGCACTCTCAACGAATTTCAGAAGCATTGGCCGGCATTCAGTCGGCAATCGTTCTGGTTGATTCCATAGAGCAGGGTTTAGACGTCGTTAACTCTTATGCAGCGGAACATTTGGAAATTCACACCGCTCATGCCCAACAAGATGCCTTGAAAATCCGAAATGCGGGGGCGGTCTTCATTGGAAGATTTTCTCCAGTCTCCCTTGGTGATTATTCCGCGGGTTCCAATCACGTTCTTCCGACTGGTGGCTGCGCCTGCCATTCGAGTGGGCTTTCTGTTCAGTCCTTCTTGCGTGGTCTCCACTTCATTGAGTACAGCGAGTCAGCCTTCAGGGATATCACTCCTACTGTCATCACACTGGCAAACTCAGAGGACTTACCTGCGCATGGGGAAGCGATGTCTGCTCGGCTGGAAGAGAAATGAGTCGGATTTGGCCAAAGTGGCTGCCTCTTCGAGAGGATCTTCGCTCCCTTTCGCCTTATGGAGCGCCTCAAGTTGACTCGCAGGCGCGCCTGAACACAAACGAGAATCCATACCCGCCATCTCCTGCTCTGATTGTGGCGATTACCAGACGGGTTGAAGAGGTTTCGGGTTCGCTCAATCGCTATCCAGATCGTGATGCCCTGCAACTTCGCACTGGACTGGCGGGGTTCTTAAACGAGCGTTCAGGTCAATCTTTGAAGGCAGAACAAATTTGGGCGGCAAACGGGAGCAATGAGATTATTCAATCGCTATTCCTAGCCTTCGGTGGGCAAAAAGCATTGGGTTTTACACCTTCATATTCCATGCATCCACTGATTGCCAAGGTGACAGGAACTCCGTGGGTATCGGGATTGCGACGAGATGACTTTTCCATCGATATCGAACTGGCTTGCGAGCAAATAGCCAACGAGAAACCAGGATTAATTTTCCTTACCACGCCTAATAATCCTACTGGCACTTCTATTTCACTTCTAGAAATTAAGACTTTAGCCCAGGCGGCAGAAGGTGTTGGTGGATTGCTTGTCATTGATGAGGCATATGCAGAATTTTCAACTGAACCCTCGGCAGTTACTTTGCTCGCTTCATATCCGAACCTCGTTGTGATTAGAACCATGAGCAAGGCTTTCGCATTTGCTGGAGTCCGACTGGGATACATGGCTGCCAACCCAGTTGTAGTAGATGCCATGCAACTTGTCCGATTGCCATACCACTTGAGCGCCCTTACCCAGGCAGTTGCGTTAGTGGCCCTTGATTTTCGAGTCGAATTGCTTGAATCTGTGCAGACGTTGATCAAGGCTCGCGAGAAGTTGGTTACCGAATTGAAGAAATTGGGCGCAGATGTCATTCCAAGTAGCGCAAATTTCCTACTCTTTACCGTTCCCTCGTCTCACGAAGTGTGGCAGTCACTATTAGATCAAGGAGTGTTGGTCCGAGATGTCGGCCTGGCAGGTTATTTACGTGTGACAATTGGCACTGATCAAGAGAATGAGCGATTCCTTAATGCATTTAGAAAATCCCTAGGAGGTAGCAAGTGAGAACAGCCCGCGTCGAAAGAAATACTAAAGAATCCCAAGTCCTCGTCGAACTTAATTTAGACGGGGTGGGAAACATAGATATTGCTACAGGGGTTCCCTTCTTCGACCATATGTTGTCTCAATTAGGTAAGCACTCAGGATTTAATCTACGTGTGAAAACACAAGGCGATGTTGATGTCGATTCACATCACAGCGTCGAAGACACTTCCTTGGCTTTTGGCCAGGCACTGCGAGAAGCATTGGGAGATAAGGCTGGGATCCGTAGATTTGGCGATGCAATGGTTCCGTTGGACGAGGTTCTTGTTCAAGCCGCAGTAGATCTTTCGGGCAGACCGTATTTGGTACATCGCCAGCCTGAAATTGTCGAACTCATCGGCACCTTTGACACAACATTGGGAAGGCACATCTGGGAGTCGATTGTTGCCGAAGCGCACATCGCACTGCATATTCGAGTACTGGAGGGCAGAAATGCCCATCACGTCTTTGAGGCGCAGTTTAAGGCGGTAGCCAGAGCCCTGCGGGATGCAGTTGCTGTGGATAGCCGAGTTGCGGGCATACCTTCAACAAAGGGTTCTCTTTGATCGCAATTCTTGACTATGGATCCGGAAATTTGCGTTCTGCGCTGCGTGCATTTTCGACGAGCGGTCGAGATGTTCTCGTTACCGCTGACCGGGAAATCTGTTTAGAGGCCGAGGGGCTGGTAGTTCCAGGCGTCGGCGCGTTTCAATCGTGCATGAATGGACTTTTAAACGTTGGTGGCGATGAGATCATCCGCGAACGTAAAGATAAGGACCGTCCAACTCTGGGAATCTGCATTGGCATGCAAATATTTTTTTCAGAAGGCCTCGAACCCTCACGAGATCACGCGGGTGCTGCCAAAGGCGTGGGAATCTGGCCCGGTTCGGTGAGTCAAATTGAGTCACCCGTCCTTCCACACATGGGTTGGAATACGGTCATGGTTGCGGAGGATTCTGAGCTTTTTAAAGGAGTAGAAGGAGAGGCTTTCTATTTCGTTCACTCCTATGCTGCAAAAGCGGATGTCGGAAAGTTCACCAGCTGGTCAGAATATGGAGAGAGATTTGTAAGCGCAGTCGAGGACGGCACGTTCAGTGCTACGCAGTTTCACCCCGAGAAATCCGGAAAAGCTGGATTGGCTTTGATTAAGAATTGGACTCGTTCACTATGAGTAAATTGCCGCTTGAGTTACTTCCTGCCGTGGACGTGAAGGACGGTCACGCCGTTCGACTTGTCCAGGGTGAGCTTGCTCGGGAAACTATTTACGGTGATCCACTCGAGGTCGCTTTAGATTTTCAAAACGTTGGCGCGCAGTGGCTTCATCTGGTGGATCTGGATGCCGCATTTGGGCGGGGCAGTAATGCAGAACTACTCGCCAGAGTTGTTGGTGCATTGGATATCGATGTCGAATTGTCTGGCGGGATTCGCGATGACGAGACTCTCACCAGGGCCCTCGCGACTGGTTGTAGAAGAGTGAATCTCGGTACCGCTGCGATGGAGGATCCAGACTGGACTTCCCGAGTTGTTGCAAAGTACGGCGACCGAATCGCAGTCGGTCTTGACGTGCGCGGTCGAACCCTTGCCGCTCGTGGATGGACGAAGGAAGGTGGAGATCTTTATGAAGCACTCGAGCGTCTAGATCGCGACGGCTGTGCTCGATATATCGTTACTGACGTAGAACGTGACGGAACTTTGACGGGCCCCAATTTAGAATTACTGAAGTCTGTATGCGCCGCAACGGATCGCCCTGTTGTCGCAAGTGGAGGTATCTCATCACTTGCGGATATTGCTGCTCTTGTAGATCTCATTTCGATTGGGGTTGAAGGTGCGATTGTTGGCAAAGCACTATATGCAGGTGCGTTCACTTTCAAGGAAGCATTGGAAGTTTCCAGGCGATGACACTCTCCGTACGGATCATTCCCTGCCTCGACGTAACCGAAGGTCGTGTCGTTAAAGGAATTAATTTCACAAACTTGGTTGATGCTGGTGATCCGGTTGAAATGGCTTCTCTCTACGATGCGGAAGGAGCCGACGAACTCACCTTCCTTGATATATCTGCAAGTAGTTCGGGCAGAGAAACCACCTTGGATGTTGTCGAAAAGACGGCGGATCAGGTTTTCATTCCTCTAACCGTTGGTGGCGGGATCCGGTCCGTGAATGATGTCAATCAATTATTGCGGGCAGGTGCCGACAAAATTTCGATTAATACCGCTGCCATTGCGCGCCCAGAGTTGATTGCGGAAATTTCAGATGCTTTTGGGTCTCAAGTTCTTGTGCTCTCTGTTGATGCGCGCCGAGCTTCAACAAACTCTGGTTTTGAAGTAACAACACATGGCGGACGTGAAGGAACAGGTATCGATGCCATTGAATGGGTGGAGAAGGCATGCCAATTGGGTGTGGGAGAGATATTGCTCAATTCGATGGATGCCGATGGAACTAGAACTGGTTATGACATTGAAATGATTGCGGCGGTTCGGGCAGTTTCCAAGGTTCCTCTGATCGCAAGTGGCGGAGCCGGACGTTTGGAAGACTTTGCCGCCGCACTTGATGCTGGAGCAAATGCTCTTCTGGCAGCCAGTGTTTTTCACTTCGGAATACATCGAATTGGTGATGTGAAGCAATTCTTGAGCCAGCGAGGTTATTCCATTCGCATGACTCATGATCAATAAGGCAGAATAACTACATGTCCGATATCGCAAGACTCCCAGCGAGGGTCGAAAAGTTGCTGAAAGACTCGAATGAACTTGTCGCGGCGATCGCTCAGGACTTTTCAACGGGTGAAGTTCTGATGCTCGCCTGGATGAATCGAGAAGCTCTAACCACTACCATCGCGACGGGAAGAGCGACGTATTGGAGTCGAAGTCGAAACGAACTTTGGACAAAGGGGGCAACATCCGGGCATACGCAAACAGTTCATTCAATCGACGTGGATTGTGATGGCGATGCCCTTCTCCTGCGCGTTACTCAAGTTGGGGCGGCATGTCACACAGGCGCAAAGAGTTGTTTTCACAACAATGTCGAGTTGGGAAACTCATGAAGATTGAAGATTTCCGTGAGTACGCTAAGAACTACAATGTAATCCCGGTCTTTCGGAAACTTCTCGCAGATAGCGAAACACCGCTAGGCGTATATCGAAAACTAACCAAGAACAGTGTTGGAACATTCCTATTGGAATCTGCCGAACATGGTGGCGTGTGGTCTCGGTACTCCTTTATTGGGGTGAATAGCGAGGCAACTCTCACCGAGAGGGATGGGAAGGCATTTTGGGAAGGTAACGTGCCAGCGGGTGCACCGACTGATATGCCGCCACTTGATGCCCTCCGGATTTCTGCATCCCACCTTCGATCTCCGCGTATTGCATCCCTTCCGCCACTAACGGGTGGGCTTGTCGGATATATGGGTTATGACTGTGTCCGCGCATTGGAGAAACTGCCAAATTTGACCGAGAAGGACTTGCCGCTTCCCGAT
Source organism: Candidatus Paceibacterota bacterium (assembly GCA_035530615.1). NCBI lineage: Bacteria > Bacillati > Minisyncoccota > Minisyncoccota bacterium. Next base: position 641,373 of record DATKUL010000002.1, on the reverse strand, counting down.
CTGACTTTTATGCTGACTGGCGATCTTGCGGTTTTGGATCATAATGACGGCACCATCACACTCATATCTAATGCAATCAACTGGGATGGAAGCGCCGAACGTGTTGACGAGGCATGGCATCGAGCGCAAGAACATCTCGACAAGATGCAAGCGGATCTACTCGCGCCATTGCCAGGCTTCTTAGCGAACCTTGAGTCATATGCGACTCCTGTTTATGCCCGGCATACGACTGCGGATAATCATCGAGCAAATGTGGAGCGAGCAAAGAAGGAAATTGTCGCTGGCGAGGCATTTCAAATTGTCCTTTCACAGCGATTCTCCATGGACTGCAAGGCTGATGCGCTGGACGTCTATCGCATGCTGAGACTTCATAATCCAAGTCCTTATATGTACTTGCTCCGTCTCAGGGACGGAATTGATGTGGTTGGCTCCAGTCCGGAAGCACTCGTAAAGGTCACGGATGGCGAAGTCATGATCCATCCAATTGCTGGCACGCGACCGCGTTCATCCTCCCCAGAAGAAGATCACCGTCTCGGAGAGGAGCTCCTAAGCGATCCCAAGGAACGCGCAGAGCACTTAATGCTGGTGGATTTAGGTCGCAATGACTTGGGGAGAGTGTGCACTCCCGGAAGTGTCGAAGTTGTTGAATTTATGCAGGTCGAGCGTTTTTCGCACGTCATGCATATTGTTTCTACTGTCACCGGAAAGTTGGCAAAGACGTCAACACCGATTGACGCCCTTTTTTCGACTTTCCCCGCTGGAACTCTTTCCGGTGCGCCGAAACCTCGAGCTATGGAAATTATTGAGTCACTTGAGAAGACCAGGCGAGGTTTGTACGGGGGGGCAATTGGTTACATCGACTTCACTGGAAACGTCGACATGTGCATTGCGATTCGCACCGCTGTTCTTTTTGGAGGGAAGGCATATGTCCAAGCTGGTGGGGGCATTGTCGCTGATTCTGATCCTGAAACGGAAAACCAGGAGACGATAAATAAGGCGGCGGCTGTTCTTGGAGCAATTGCTGCAGCTAATGAATTGCGATTCCTCTGATGACGCAGGCCAGTGTCATTCTCCTAGTTGTTGTCGTACTCGCCTTTTATGTGTTTCGACGAATAACCAAACTTCCATCTCGTTACGATCGAAATTCAAGAAAGTTATCTCCTTGGAATTCGCTCGACCAAGGTATAGATCCCACTCTTCCATCGGAGTCCGACGAGTGAGCATTTTGAAAGAGATTATTAGCGGCGTCCGAGAAGATCTGCGTTCTCGCAAAACCACGCGAGCCGAACTTGCGGAGCGAATTGCAATGATTCCTTCCGCCCTCAATCCAATTCCTTCGCTTGAGGGTCGCAAAGTTGGGGGAATTTCGATTATTGCCGAAGTAAAACGCGCTTCTCCAAGCAAGGGTTCGTTGGCGACAATTTCTGATCCTGCCGGACTGGCCAAAACCTATCAAGAAGCGGGCGCCGTAGTTGTGAGCGTGCTAACCGAAGGGCGTCGTTTTGGTGGGTCACTTGAAGATCTTTCTGCTGTTCGCGAATCTGTGACAATTCCGGTACTTCGCAAGGATTTTATGGTCGATGAATACCAGTTCTACGAGGCTCGTGCCTTTGGGGCAGATTTAGTTCTCCTAATTGTTGCGGCATTGTCGCAATCTGAACTAGAAGAATTTATGGAACTCACGTCTGCTCTGGGAATGCACGCTCTAGTCGAAGTTCATACTCCAGAGGAATTAGAACGTGCTCTACAGATTTCGCCGCAGATCATTGGGATAAATTCCCGAAATCTTAAAACACTCGAAGTTGACCCCGCGATCTTTGCCCAACTGCTTCCCTTAATACCGCAGAAAATCGTACGCATAGCCGAGTCCGGGATAGCGTCGCGCGGCGATGTGATTTTTGCTCAGGAACATGGCGCCGATGCGATCCTTGTGGGTGAAGCATTGGTCCGCGGATCCAATCCAGGCGCCGCGCTTCGCGCACTCTTAGGTCGAGAGTAGGGTTAGCGTCCTTATGAGCGATGTAGAAGTGATCGGGCACTTTGGTCCTTACGGCGGGCGATTCGTGCCGGAGGCTCTCATTGGCGCCTTGGATGAACTCGAGCAAGCACACAATTCTGCAATCAATGATCTAGATTTTCAAAGTGAATTAAAGAATCTTCACCTCACGTATACGGGTCGCCCGAGCATAATCACCGAAGTAAAAAGATTTGCTGAGCATGCAGGTGGTGCACGCATTCTTCTCAAACGCGAGGATTTGAATCACACGGGTAGTCACAAAATCAACAACGTCCTGGGGCAAGCGCTACTCACCAAGCGGATGGGAAAGAAGAGGATTATCGCCGAGACGGGCGCGGGGCAACATGGAGTTGCATCGGCAACCGCCGCTGCACTTTTTGGTTTTGAATGCGTTGTGTATATGGGTGAAGAGGATATTCGCCGTCAAGCGCTTAACGTCGCACGAATGAAATTATTAGGAGCTGAAGTCATACCGGTGACAACTGGCTCCCGAACACTTAAAGATGCCATCAATGAGGCAATGCGAGACTGGGTTACAAACGTTGATTCCACTCATTACCTGCTTGGAACTGTTGCCGGACCACATCCTTTCCCGACGCTTGTGCGAGATTTCCAAAAAATCATCGGCGAAGAAGCCCGTGGACAAGTCTTAGAATTGATTGGCCGTTTGCCCGATGCGGTTCTTGCTTGCGTTGGCGGCGGATCAAACGCAATTGGAATTTTTCACGCCTTCATCCCAGATTCATCGGTACGACTCATCGGACTCGAAGCCGGTGGCGATGGGATCGAGACGGGTCGTCATGCAGCGACCATCACGGGTGGTTCAGTAGGCGTCTTGCATGGCACGCGTTCGTATGTTTTGCAGGATTCGAATGGCCAGACCATCGAATCGCATTCGATCTCTGCCGGACTTGATTATCCAGGTGTCGGACCCGAGCATGCTTACCTTTACGACACAGGCAGAGCCGAATATCGTGCGATCAATGACGATCAAGCAATGGAAGCATTTAGTCTTCTCTCGCGTACGGAGGGAATCATCCCTGCAATTGAAAGCGCACACGCGCTGGCCGGTGCCATGCAGGTTGGCAAGGAACTTGGCTCTGAAGCAGTATTGCTGGTAAATCTCTCTGGTCGCGGAGATAAAGACGTCGCTACTGCTGCCGATTATTTTAAGATCGAGTTGTGATGACAACGCCTCTCGAGGAGCTCTTAGCGAAGGTTCGTGGGGAAAATCGCGCTGCTCTTATTGCGTATTTGCCTGCAGGATTTCCATCTGCCCAAAAATGTAAGGATGCGATCTCCGCCTTGGCACGTGCGGGAGTGGACGCTATCGAGATCGGCTTCCCTTATAGCGACCCAGTGATGGACGGTCCAACAATTCAAGAAGCAGCCGATATCTCTCTCAGGGGTGGTACCGGGGCGGCCGAAGTTCTCTCTACTTTAAAGTTCGCCCATGATGCTGGACTACCTGCTGTTGTCATGACGTATTGGAATCCGATAGAGCGTTATGGAGTGGATGCATTTGCCAAAGCCATCGCGAGCAACGGAGGCTCTGGAGTCATCACCCCGGATTTAACAATTGAAGAATCTGAAACGTGGCAGGCGGCTACTTCCGCAGCCGGCGTCAATACCATTTATGTACTTGCGCCCAGCTCGACACAGGAGCGAATTGCGGCGGTGACGGGGAAATGTTCAGGGTTTGTTTATGCGGCTAGTTTGATGGGAGTGACTGGCGCACGAACCACGATGTCATCAGGTGCCCAAGATCTTGTTTCGCGTATTCGAAGTACAACTGATCTGCCAGTGGCGGTGGGTCTGGGAGTGTCGACTCGTGAGCAGGCGCGATACGTAGCGGGCTTTGCCGATGGAGTGATTGTGGGATCAGCTTTCATCAAAGCTCTATTGGAAGCAAAGAGTCATGAAGACGGATTGGTAGCGATTGGCGAATTGGCCAAGGAACTCGCAATGGGGGTTCGCGAAGGCCGCTAAGAGTGCGGTTCGCGTCACATTTGCCTGGGTTTTTGCTGAGATTCTCTTCTTATTCCAATTATTTCGATACCCTTCGACTTGCTGCTCGCATACTTAAAAGTCCTAATGAAGGATACGAATAGGAAAGAGGATGGCCAATGGCTAAGCAATCTGGGGGAGACAAGATCACGCAATACATCGTGATCGGCATGGTTGTGTTCGTTCTAGCTGTGGGCGTCATTTTTTCGGTGATGGGAAACAAGGCGTCAAATAGCGCAGTTCCTTCGAGTGTTTCCAAGGCTGATGGATATGGAATTGTCTTTAATGCAGAGTTGACGGGCGTCCCGAAGATTGATCTCTGGGAAGATCTTCAGTGCCCGGTTTGCAAACAGTTTGAGGCGACAAACGGTGACTACCTTAAAAAGGTAATCACTGAAAAGAAAGCAAAAGTTGTCTTCCACATCCTCTCGTTCCTTGGACCAGAGTCAATCCTGGCAGCCAATGCAGTTGCATGTTCAGCAGATGAAGGAAAATTTCTTCAATTCCACTCGTACCTTTATAAGACGCAAGGGACTGAGAACTCCGGTGCATGGTCCAACGCAGGGCTTATTACTGCCGGGGCGGAAGCGGGACTTTCATCCGGCAAATTTAAGAGTTGCATCAATGACGGAACATATACAAGTTGGGTCAATGACGTAGCAAATGACGGCGCGGCCAAGAACATAAATTCTACTCCGACTGTTTTTGTGAATGGGAAATCTCTCGATCGAAATACTCAATACTTTGATGCCGCTGGATTCGCCGCCGCGGTCGAAGCTAAATAGTAATTTCTAATGTTTCGCTCAATCCCTACGCCCAGCATCTCTGAAATTGGCCTGGGACCATTAACGATTCACTTCTATGCCTTGTGCATAGTTACCGGGATTGGTCTGGCAATTTACCTGGGTGATCGACGCTATCAACGTGCCGGCGGAGGGAAAAATATTGTCTCTGACGTCGCCATCGCTGCAGTCCCTGCCGGAATTATCGGTGGTCGTCTTTACCACCTCATCACCTCCCCGGACGCCTATTTCGGTTCTAACGGGCACCCGCTCGATGCATTCAAGATTTGGCAGGGCGGTTTGGGGATTTGGGGTGCAATCGCATTGGGGACATTCGTGGCTTGGATACAGCACGAGAGATTGAAGCGCCAGGGCCGGCCGGGAGTGCTCTCTTTTGCACAATTTGCTGATGCATTGGCACCTGGAGTCTTGCTTGCTCAGGCAATCGGTAGATTCGGTAATTGGTTCAATGGAGAACTTTTTGGAAAGCCAACAACGCTACCGTGGGGCCTTGAAATACCAGTGCTTTCTAGACCTGTCGGATATGAATCTTTCCAAACTTTTCAACCGACTTTTCTCTACGAAGCTCTTTGGTGCCTTTTTGTAGCGTTCTTGATTATCACGTTAGAGCACAAGTTCAAACCGGGACAGAGTTTTCTATTTTATATTTCTGCCTATTGCGTAGGACGTTTTTTTATCGAGTCTATGCGCATTGATAATGCCCACACAATCGCTGGCCTGCGAGTCAATGTTTGGGTGAGCGTTGTTGTAGCTCTCGGTGCGGCATATCTCTTTTGGCGTCGCGGCCGTTTGGATGGAAAACGCCCAACGGTTTCAAGCGACTGGTGATATAGAGTTATTTCATGAGTTTAGAAGAGGTCTACAAACGAAATATGCAACATCGAACCCATCGGGCGGGATGGTTACGAGCTGCGGTTCTTGGCGCAAATGATGGTTTGGTTTCAACCGCGAGTCTTATGATTGGCGTATCTGCCGCGAATGCAAATGATTTTCTCATTACCGCAGGCGTTGCCGGGATAGTTGCCGGCGCAATGTCTATGGCGGTAGGTGAGTACATTTCGGTGCGTTCACAGAACGATATTGAAGAATCGGATCGCCTACTCGAGATTGAGCATCTAGCCGCTTCTCCAGAATTAGAATTGCTCGAACTTACCCACATTTACATTGACCGCGGACTCAATCCGGAATTAGCTCACCAGGTGGCCGTAGCAATGCATGAGAAGGATCCTCTGGCCGCTCATTTGCGCGATGAGTTGGGGCAGCACCCGCATACGAGAGCCAGACCCGTCCAAGCAGCCATTGCTTCGGCTTCGAGTTTCGTGCTTGGCGGCCTCATCCCATTTGCGGGTGCTTTTGCCCCGACCCCAGGAACTCAGGTATGGAGCATTGTCAGTTTCGCTTTGGTTGGCCTTGCGACCACCGGCGTAATGAGTGCAAAATCCTCCGGAAGCGCGGTCCTTGTTCCCACTATGAGAGTTCTTTTTGGTGGAACCCTGGGTATGGCCATCACCGCAGGAATTGGCCAACTGGTCCATCTCACCGGGATCTAGCGAATCTAGGCCACTGGTAGGATTTCTCCTCTACAGCGTGCCAGGTCAGGCGATGTAAGAGTCTTTCTCGGGCCATTGTTGTCCCTTCCTTCCGGACAACAGGAGCGATATTTCATGCTAGGTCTATCGGGTTTTCCTAAAGCGCAGGGTCTGTACGATCCTGCCTTTGAGCACGATGCATGTGGCGTGGCGATGGTTGCAACATTGAACAAAGTTGCCACTCATGAGATTGTTGTGAAAGCACTCACCGCCCTTCGCAATCTCGAGCATCGAGGGGCGTCAGGAGCCGAACCGGATAGTGGAGATGGCGCGGGCATATTGATTCGCATTCCTGACAATTTCTTTCGCGAGATTCTTCCCTTTCAACTTCCCGAGTCCGGTTCGTATGCGGCGGGAATTGCCTTCATCTCCGATGATTCCAATATAGACAAAGAGATCGCGCAAATAGCCTCCGAAGAACAACTCGATATTTTAGGGTGGCGTGATCTTCCCATTGATTCTTCAACGCTTGGCAAGACTGCGCTTTCTGTGATGCCGACCTTTCGTCAACTTTTTCTTGCTGGAAAAGCAGGAGAGTCGGGGATCAAACTTGACCGACTGGCATTTTGTTTTCGCAAAAGGGCCGAACACTCTCTCAAAATTTATTTTCCGTCGCTGTCCTCTCAGACAATCGTTTACAAAGGCATGCTGACCACGGGTCAACTTGAAGTATTTTTCCCAGATCTTTCTGACCAACGGGTGGTTTCTCCGCTCGCCGTGGTCCACTCTCGTTTTTCGACAAACACTTTTCCATCGTGGCCATTGGCCCACCCATACCGCTTCATTGCGCATAACGGTGAAATTAATACCGTCAAGGGAAACAGAAATTGGATGCGCGCACGCGAAGCCTTGCTCGCGAGCGATCTCTTTAAAGGTGATATTTCAAGAATTTTCCCCATTGTCGATATGCATGGAAGTGATTCAGCCTCATTTGATGAAGTTCTCGAACTCCTCTATCTGGGCGGACGCTCACTCCCGCACTCTATTTTGATGATGATTCCGGAAGCATGGGAGAATCATGCATCCATGTCGGAAAGCAGGAAAGATTTCTATGCTTTTCATGCCTCACTGATGGAGGCCTGGGATGGCCCTGCCTGTGTGACGTTTACGGATGGTAATCAGGTTGGTGCGGTACTTGATCGAAATGGATTGCGTCCATCTCGCTTCTGGGTGACAGAAGACGGTCTAGTAGTTCTTGCTAGCGAAGTCGGAGTTCTTGATATCGCAACCGAGCGAATCGTCCGTAAGGGTCGACTACAACCTGGCAAAATGTTCTTGGTAGATATTGAAGCGGGCCGAATTATCGAAGATGAAGAGATTAAAGAGGAATTGGCAACCGCTGCGCCATATAGTGAGTGGTTGCACGCGGGCATGGTTCGACTTGTTGACCTGCCTGCGCGCGAGCACATTGTCTATCCACATTCCTCCGTCATCCGTCGCCAACGTGCATTTGGGTACACCGAAGAAGAACTTCGCATCCTCATTTCACCCATGGCAAGAAATGGCGCTGAACCACTCGGATCCATGGGTACAGACTCTCCAATTGCTGCCCTCTCTGAGCGTCCTCGGCTTCTCTTTGACTACTTTTCGCAATTATTTGCGCAAGTGACCAATCCACCACTTGATGCGATTCGAGAAGAGTTGGTCACTTCCCTGGGTGGTGCGATCGGCCCAGAACACAACCTTCTTGATCCTGGCCCTGCCTCCTGTCGACAGATTGCATTGGACTTCCCGATTATTGACAATGACGAATTGGCAAAGATCATTCATGTGAACGCGGACGGAGATCATCCCGGATTTGCAGCGCACATCGTGCGTGGTCTCTTCCCTATTGCAGGTGATGGAGAATCGCTTCGAAAGAGACTCGATGAGATTCGCGCCGAAGTCTCCCAGGCTATCGCCGAAGGTGCGCACCTCATCATTCTGTCAGATCGAGATGGAGATGCCGACAACGCACCCATTCCCTCACTTCTACTGACCGCCGCGGTCCATCACCATTTGATTCGCGAGAAGACTCGTACCAAAGTCGGTTTAATTGTTGAAGCGGGTGATGTCCGTGAAGTTCACCATGCTGCCGTGTTGGTGGGCTATGGCGCGGCCGCCATTAATCCATATCTTGCGATGGAGAGTGCGGAAGATTTAGTCATCCAGGGAGTGATCACTGGAATTACGCCAGAGAAGGCGGTACGCAATCTCATTAAGGCCTTAGGAAAAGGCGTCCTTAAAGTAATGTCTAAGATGGGGATCTCTACTATTGCCTCGTATACGGGTGCCCAAGTATTCGAAGCAATTGGACTTTCTCATGAATTGGTAGATGAGTATTTTGTTGGTACGACCTCGCGCCTCGGCGGAGTTGGACTTAATGTGATTGCAGAAGAAACGATTGCACGCCATCACATTGCCTATCCACCCGGGGGGGAAGTTCCGGGAACGAAGCGATTGCCAATCGGCGGGGAGTATCAGTGGCGGCGGGAAGGAGAACCGCATCTTTTCAATCCCGAAACAGTTTTCACCCTCCAGCATTCGACGCGCAATAAGAGATTTGATGTTTTCAAACGTTATACACGTCAGGTAGATGATCAGAGCAAGGCTCTGATGACCTTGCGAGGGCTTTTCGATTTTAAAGAGGACGTTCGTTCGCCGATTTCAATTGATGACGTGGAACCTATCGAAAGCATTGTGAAGCGATTCTCTACCGGTGCCATGTCCTACGGTTCAATTTCACAAGAAGCGCACGAAACCATGGCTATCGCGATGAACCGGTTAGGTGGAAAGTCGAATACAGGTGAAGGTGGCGAAGATCCTGAACGCTATATCACAATGCCTAACGGCGATTCCAAGCGTTCCGCAATCAAGCAAGTTGCTAGTGGTCGGTTTGGTGTAACGAGTGAGTACTTGGTTAATGCTGATGACATTCAGATAAAGATTGCCCAAGGAGCAAAGCCGGGCGAGGGCGGACAATTGCCTGGCGGCAAGGTCTACCCATGGATTGCAAAGGTGCGATATTCGACACCCGGGGTTGGATTAATTTCACCGCCTCCTCACCATGATATTTATTCCATTGAAGATCTTGCTCAGTTGATTCATGATCTTAAGAACGCAAATAGGAATGCTCGAATCCACGTCAAGTTGGTTGCCGAAGTGGGAGTCGGAACTGTCGCAGCAGGGGTGAGTAAAGCGCATGCTGACGTAGTGCTCATTTCCGGCCATGATGGTGGAACTGGTGCATCGCCGCTCACATCCTTGAAACATGCGGGCGCGCCGTGGGAACTCGGTTTGGCCGAGACCCAGCAAACTCTCCTTCTCAACGGTCTACGAGACCGAATTGTCGTTCAAACGGATGGTCAACTGAAAACTGGTCGAGATGTCATGATCGCTGCCCTGTTGGGTGCTGAAGAATTTGGCTTTGCGACTGCTCCGCTCGTTGTTTCGGGTTGCATCATGATGCGGGTGTGCCACTTGGACACATGCCCAGTGGGAGTCGCCACTCAGAATCCAGAACTTCGTAAGCGGTTCTCTGGCAAGCCTGAGTTTGTTGAAACATTCTTCCAATACATCGCCCAAGAAGTGCGCGAGTACTTGGCGCAACTTGGCTTTCGTACCCTGGAAGAAGCGGTTGGACACATTGAGATGCTGGAAACTCAAGATGCAGTCAATTATTGGAAGGCGAGCGGGTTGGATCTTTCTCCACTGCTCACTCGCCCGGCAGGAGATGGCCCGTTTCATCAGACTATTAACCAAGATCACGGTTTAGATGCCGCCTTGGACAATCAACTCATCGAACTATCGCAACCCGCGCTCGATAATCGCGAACAGGTGAAGATTGATCTTCCTGTCCGCAATGTCAACCGAACGGTGGGAACCATGCTTGGTTCAGAGATCACTCGACGATTTGGGAGTGCGGGATTGCCCGCGGATTGCATTGACATCACCCTGCGCGGTTCGGCGGGACAATCCTTAGGCGCTTTTATTCCGCAAGGACTTACATTGCGGCTAGTCGGCGATTCCAATGACTATGTTGCAAAGGGAATCTCGGGTGGGCGCGTCATTCTTTCTCCGAGCGCAGATGCCAATTTCGCATCGCACGAAAACGTGATTGCAGGAAACGTGATTGGTTATGGCGCAACATCGGGTGAGATCTTTATCCGCGGTGTTGTCGGGGAGAGGTTCTGTGTGCGCAATTCAGGCGCAACGGCCGTGGTTGAAGGTATCGGTGACCACGGGTGCGAATACATGACGGGCGGGCTCGTCGTCATACTCGGACAGATCGGGCGTAACTTTGCCGCTGGCATGTCAGGGGGAAGGGCATTCGCCCTCGACTTGGATCACGCCCTGGTCAATACCGAGATGGTAGATATCGTCTCAGTGCCACACGACCAACGTGATTTGCTCTACTTAATAGTCTCCAATTTCTACGCTGAAACTGGTTCTCAAGTTGCTTCTGAATTGCTTGCAGACTGGGAATCCACGCTGCCTCGAATTTCGATGGTTATGCCCCGAGATTATGCGCGCGTCCTGGAGGCAATGAAGAGAGCCTTTGAAGAAGGTGCTCCATCCGACAAATATGTAATGGAGGTTGCACATGGCTGATCCCAAGGGTTTTATGACTACACCACGAGAGTTGCCTACCCGGCGTCCAGTGGATGTGCGCATTCAAGATTGGAAAGAGGTGTATGAGCCTCAACCTTTCGATCAGTTGCAGAAGCAAGCCGGGCGATGCATGGATTGTGGAATTCCGTTCTGCCACCAGGGCTGCCCACTAGGAAATTTAATTCCGGAATGGAACGATCTGATCTGGCGCGGCGATAAGAGGGAAGCGCTCGCCCGCTTGCATGCAACGAATAATTTCCCAGAATTTACCGGCAGGCTTTGTCCGGCTCCCTGCGAAACTGCCTGTGTTGTCGCAATAAATTCAACTGCAGTCACGATAAAGCAGGTGGAACTTCGAACTATTGAAGAGGCATTCGAAGCAGGAGAGGTCCAGCCACTTCCACCTGATCGGCTCACGGGTAAGACAATTGCAGTCATTGGCTCTGGGCCTGCTGGCCTTGCGGCAGCTCAACAACTCACACGTGCTGGTCATACGGTGGCTGTATATGAGCGCGCTCCAAAGATTGGCGGACTACTTCGTTTTGGAATTCCTGAGTTCAAGATGGAGAAATCAGTTCTTGATCGACGACTGGCTCAAATGGAAGCAGAAGGTACTCGCTTTCGCCCCGGTGTGGATGTTGGAAAAGAAATAAGTGGCCAGCAGTTGCGCACTCGCTATGACGCAGTCGTACTTGCCGTTGGCGCAACTCAGGCCCGCGATCTTCCGATCGAGGGTCGCGAACTTACCGGGATATTCCAAGCCATGGAGTACCTACCGTGGGGAAATTTGCAATCGCAAGATGTCGAACCCGCAATCAATGTTCATGGTAAACACGTGGTTATTCTCGGGGGAGGAGATACAGGGGCCGACTGTCTCGGAACTGCTATCCGCCAAGGCGCGGCCAGCATTACTCAATTGGAAATCATGCCTCGACCAACAACTGAGCGTCCAAGCTCCCAACCCTGGCCGACCTACCCCATGATTTTTAGAGTTTCGAGTGCGCACGAAGAGCTCGATAATCGAGTTTTCTCTGTGTTGACACAGAAATTTCTAGGTGACGAGGATGGGAATCTCCGTGCACTCTCTCTTGTAGAGACAGAATTTATCGATGGGAAGTTCCAGCCGATAGCAGGGACTGAGTGGGAATTACATGCAGATTTTGCCTTCCTCGCTATGGGATTTGTAGGACCCGAGAAGAACGAATTGCTCACTCAACTTGAAGTGACCTTTGACGAACGTGGGAATGTAGAACGCAGTGATGACTATCAAACGGCCACTGAGGGAGTTTTTGTTTGCGGTGATGCGGGTCGGGGTCAATCCCTGATTGTCTGGGCGATCGCTGAAGGGCGAAGCGCAGCCGCATCGGTAGATGCATTTCTCGTAGGTCGAACTCAACTTCTTTCGCCAATACTTCCAACTGTACGCCCCATGATGGTTTAAGGTAGATATATGCGTAGAGCAAAGATAGTTTGCACGATGGGTCCTGCTGTTGAGTCTCCGGAGAAAGTTCGTGCATTAATCTCCGCCGGAATGAACATGGCGCGGCTCAATCTTTCTCACGGTAGTTATGAGGAGCACCAAGCCCGCCTTGACATGGTCAGAATGGCCGCGTTGGAGCATGGCGAAGCCGTGGCCATATTGGTGGACTTGCAGGGACCGAAAATTCGCCTGGCTCGCTTTTTAGACGGACCACACGAACTTTCCCGGGGAGACCTCTTTACGATTACAACGGATGAAGTTGATGGGACAAAGGAGCGAGTCGGTACGACCTATAAGGGCCTTTCAGGAGATTGCAAGCCGGGAGACCGGATTCTCATTGATGACGGGAAAGTCACTGTGGAGGTTGTGGAAGTAAAAGGCAATGACGTTGTGACCAGAGTCATCGAACCGGGGATGGTGAGTAATAATAAAGGTATCAATCTGCCTGGTGTGGCGGTCTCCGTGCCTGCGCTTTCCGAGAAAGACAAGGATGACCTGCGCTGGGGATTGAAGGCTGGAGCAGATTTCATTGCTCTCTCATTTGTTCGAAGTGCCGACGACATTGTCGGAGTCCACAAGATCATGGACGAAGTTGGGATACGCGTTCCGGTCATCGCAAAAATTGAAAAGCCACAAGCGGTTGCAAATCTTGAGGCCATTATTGACGCCTTCGATGGAATTATGGTTGCACGTGGCGATTTGGGAGTCGAACTTCCAATCGAGGATGTACCACTCGTTCAGAAGCGCTGTGTCGAACTTGCCCGCGAATCAGCCAAGCCGGTCATCGTTGCTACCCAGATGCTCGATTCTATGATTTCCAATTCCCGTCCGACGCGCGCCGAAGCCACCGATTGCGCTAACGCAGTTTTAGACGGTGCTGATGCGCTCATGCTCTCTGGTGAGACAAGTGTGGGGGAATTTCCCATTGAGGCAGTTCAAACAATGGCACGCATTATTGAAAGGACTGAGGAAGGCGGTCTTGACCGGATTCACGGACTCCTTCATTCTCCAAAGACAAAGGGCGGAGCGATCACTCGCGCAGCGGCCGAAGTGGGCGAAACTCTGAACGCAAAATTCTTAGTGGCTTTTACCAAGAGCGGCGATTCGGCACGACGTATGGCGAGACTGCGGTCTCGAATTCCGATTTTGGCTGTAACACCAGATATCGGTACTTATAATCGCATGGCTCTCACGTGGGGTGTTGAGTCGCTCCTTGCCCCAATCGTCAGCACGACCGATGAAATGGTGAAGCAGATTGACGCAGTATTGCTTGATTCTGGACGAGCCCAATCCGGAGAGTTTGTCATGATTGTGGCAGGAGCACCGCCGGGAATTCCGGGATCCACTAATGCGATGCGCGTACACCGCGTAGGCGATGCGGTTGGTGGAATTGCCCCGGCATATCGCTAATTCTTATTGATTCGTAGTAATCGCACTTTTCGCTAGACTATGGGGCGCGCCTCGGTACTCCAACGGTAGAGAGGGCAGTCTCAAACACTGCATAGTGTCGGTTCGAATCCGACTCGGGGCACATGACATTTTCGCAGGCCACATCTTCAGAAGTTAAGGGTGCACGCATTGTCGTCGCTGAAGACGAGGCCATTATCCGAATGGATCTTGTCGAAATGCTCACCGAAGCGGGTTACCAGGTTGTTGGTCAAGCATGTAACGGTCAAGAGGCAATTGACCTGGTCAAGGAGAACCGACCTGACCTGGCCATCCTGGACGTGAAAATGCCGGTGCTGGATGGAATCTCGGCTGCAGAAGAGATCATCGCCATCGCGCCAGTTCTGATGCTCACCGCCTTTAGTCAGAAGGAGTTGGTGGAGCGCGCTCGCGATGCTGGTGTCATGGCCTATGTCGTGAAACCATTTTCAGTCACAGACCTCATACCGGCGATGGAAATTGCGATGAGTCGGCATAAGCAGATGACGTCGCTGGCAAGTGAAGTGGCAGATTTACAGGAGCGCTTGGAAACGCGCAAACTCATTGATCGGGCAAAGGGAATTCTGATGGCAGCACTTAACCTGAGCGAACCGGAAGCTTTCTCTTGGATTCAACGGGCCGCCATGGATCGGCGGATGAGCATGAAGGAAGTGGCCCTGGCCGTCATTTCACCAAGCGCTGTGCCTGAGCGTTAAGACCGCATTACAACTCTGTCTAACGTTGAGCCAAGATCAAGCAAGTAATGCGAGCTGTGCATATGCGCTGGCCCTCTTCATTGGTAATGATGATCTCGTAACTGCACATGGTTTTACCCAATGAGATCGCGGTCGCAACTCCCTTCACAATTCCGGAAGTGGCAGAACGGTGATGAGTCGCGTTGATGTCTACTCCAACGATCCGTCGGTCAAGCCCGGCGTGAAGCGCAGTTCCGATGGATCCCAAACTCTCAGCCAAGACAACACTTGCCCCACCGTGAAGCAGTCCGACCGCTTGGGTATTTCCCTCCACCGGCATGGTCGCTACCAATCGCTGGGGAGAGGCTTCAAGGATCACAATGCCCATCTTCTTATCTAGCGCTCCCGTACCGCGAATCTGCAGTTGCTCCAAGTAATCAATTTTTGATTCATCGCTCATAACCACAGAGTATAACTGCCGTAGGATGCCCAACATGAGTTCGCGGTTATTGCTTATTGACGGACATTCCATGGCATATAGAGCATTTTTTGCTTTACCCGCCGAGAATTTCACCACGGCAAATGGGCAGCACACCAATGCCATATATGGATTTGCCACGATGCTGATCTCCCTTTTGAAGGAGGAAAAGCCGACACATATTGCCGTTGCTTTTGATGTTTCCAGAAAAACCTTTAGGGCGCAGATTTTTCCGGAGTACAAAGCCAACCGTGCCGCCACGCCAGATGAATTTCGGTCACAAATGTCTTACTTACATGAATTGGTAAGCGCATTTGGCCTGGCACAGTTTGAACAGGAAGGGTTTGAAGCCGATGACATTCTCGCCACGTTGGCCACTCACGCGGAGCGAGAAGGGATGGACGTCCTTCTTTGTTCGGGGGACAGAGATACCTTTCAACTAGTTACCGAGAAGATCACCGTTCTATACCCAAAGAAGGGCGTCAGCGATCTCGCCCGAATGACTCCAGAGGCAGTCTTTGAGAAATACGGTATGGAGCCGCAGAGTTATCCTGAGTTTGCTGCCCTTCGTGGTGATCCGAGCGATAATCTTCCTTCGATTCCTGGAGTTGGTGAGAAGACCGCTGCAAGGTGGGTCGTCGAATACGGAACACTTTCCAATCTCATTGCTAATGTAGAGAAAATCACCGGCAAGGTGGGTGATTCGCTACGGAGTAATATTGATGTCGCGCTGCGAAATAGAGAGCTCACGCAGTTAGTCCACGACGTCCCCCTTGGAGTTGAAATCGAGGATCTCGCGTGGAGAGGGTTGGATGAAAGCAAACTATCCGCCCTCTTTGATGAACTTGAATTCCGCACCCTGAAAGAGCGCATGAAGAGTCTGCTCCCCAAGCGTGAGACACCGGTGAAGGAAACGATCGAGCCACTCATGATGCTTGGATTTGATGAGCATCTCGATGTCATTTCTCCTGATGAAGCCAGTAGAAGAATTGATGGCCACAGTGGATCGCTGGGAATAACTTATGAAATAAGAGAAGAAAAGTTGCACCGATATGCAGTCGCTCTTTCACCAACTGAGTCTTTTCTGGTTCACTCCTCGAAGTTGGGAAATTGGATTTCAAATCCAAAGATCCCCAAGATTCTCCATGATGCCAAGGCTTTTGCCCGAATCGTTCCGATTGAGGGAATTGAATTCGACACCTCCCTTGCTGCCTACCTGGTGAATCCTGGAAGTCGGGCGCAAGAACTCCCGGATCTGGTGCAACGTTGGGGTGATGGCGAGTCTCTGGACGAGACCACGTCAGAAGAGGGTTTTCTCAAGGGAGCACGCGCTCTCTTCGGATTGAAAAAATCACTTACGACCGAGATGTCCCAGCGCGGTGTTCTGGGGCTATTTACAGATCTCGAATTACCCATTGCAAAACTTCTCGCCAAAATGGAGAGAATCGGTATAGCCGTCGATCGTAAAAAACTTGAATCACTCCAACTCTTCTTTGCTGGAGAGGTCGAGCGGGAGACTGCCGCGGCTTTTAAAGTTGTGGGTCATGAATTCAATATTGCATCGCCTAAGCAACTTCAGGTAGTTCTATTCGACGAATTGAAATTACCAAAGACCAAGAAAATCAAAACTGGCTATACAACCGATGCCGAATCTCTTGAATGGCTTTCCCAAACCACTAACCATCCCGTGCTGACACAACTTCTTCGAATCAGAGAGACAAATAAGTTGCGAACAACTATTGAGGGACTGCTCGCTGAAATATCGGCGGATGGAAGAATCCACACACATTTCCAACAGACTGTCGCCGCTACCGGACGACTCTCCTCGACCGGGCCAAATCTTCAAAATATTCCGGTTCGTACCGAAGAAGGTCGCAAAATCCGTGACTGTTTTATTGCCGCGGATGGTTATGAAACTTTTCTGACGGCTGATTACAGCCAAATTGAAATGCGGATCATGGCTCATCTCTCAAATGACGAGCATCTGCTCGCGGCCTTTGAATCCGGAGAGGATTTGCACTCGAGTGTTGCAAGTGAAGTTTTTGGCACCGCGCCTTCAGAAACTACTCCTGAAATGCGTCGCCAGATCAAGGCAATGTCTTATGGTCTGGCCTATGGACTTTCCTCTTTTGGTCTCTCGGCACAACTCGGCATATCACCACCTGAAGCCCAAGGGTTGATGGATAAGTATTTTGAGCGCTTCGGTGGCATTCGTGACTACCTAAAGACCGTCGTCGATGAAGCTCGCAAAGTCGGATATACCGAAACGATCTTGGGCCGGCGTCGCTATCTTCCAGATCTTACGAATGAGAATCGACAGAGGCGTGAAGTTGCCGAACGGATGGCTCTCAACGCCCCGATACAGGGATCTGCTGCAGACATAATCAAGCAGGCAATGCTTAATGTTGAAAGTGCGATCACGGCGAAGAAGTTGAAATCTCGTTTACTCCTGCAAGTTCACGACGAACTCATTTTCGAAGTCGTTGCTGGCGAGACAGAAACTTTGAGCGAACTCGTTCGCAAGGAAATGGGCGCTGCGTACCCGCTAAAAGCACCGCTCGAAGTAAGTATTGGACTGGGTAAGAGTTGGAACCAGGCTGCTCATTAGTTATTGTGCCGGCGAAGCGTTGTCTTCCATTGCTTGAAGATCTTCGTCTTCGGTAGGAATCCGATTTGCTGCACTCAATCGTTTCCGTCCGATTGTCAGAATTAACAATCCGAATCCGACTGAAACTGTGGTAATTCCGAAACACATTCGTGGAGATATTTCTTTAGCGATCCAGCCTCCAACTGCAGATCCGAAAGCCATGAGCGATCCTTCAACCGTCCAGAGCCATCCCATGGCAGATGTCGCACTACCGAGCGGGCGAACCGCCTCCATGACTTCCCAATAGAACACTTGGATGGCGCCGCCGCAGAGGCCAAGAAAGGCACCCGTAATTGCAAGCGACCATCCCGGGTACGTGAAAGCCAGGGGAAGAGAGAATACAAACCAGAACGCATAAGCCTTTAGCAGTGAATTCAAGGATGATGATTTCTTTGAAACCAATCCGCCAAGTAGTCCACCGATAATATTGAAGACGCCCATCGTTCCAAGAATCCATGCAGTTCGATGAGGGACATGTTCTAAAGTTGAAAATGCCGGCACCCCAACATTAAAAGCACCCCAGCCGAAACCAATAAAGCATCCTTCCAACATCAAAAGTTGCATGGCGGGATTGCGCCAGAGTGGTCGACTTCCTTCCTCTTTCACCTCTGGTATCCAACTTTTCGACACTGTCGTGAGTGCGAGAGAGCCTCCGCCAATGAGCATCAGTGCAGAACAGACTAAGAGTGCGGCTCCAGGGTGGGAAGAGAGTGAGAGCATCGTTGCGAAGATTGGTCCAAGTACACCAGCTGCATTGATAAATGAGGTATCGAGGGCATATGCAGTTCGCAGGAGACGATCATCGATGATCGACCTCCATAGAGGCCGGACGGAGAGGTTGATCGGCGGCGCAGTCATTCCGAGAAGAAATGCGATGAGGAGGATGGACTGCCGACCATGCATGAGATTGAGCAAGATGAGCATCGCCGAATAGGCCGGCACTTGGATCCGAAGTGGCCATTTCTGTCCGTATGTGTCCATGACCGAGCCCCGCACCCCAGCGGTAACTGCCCCAGCCAGGGAGTTGAGCCCGATGGCCAGTCCGGCCAGAGGGATGGAGTTGGTCTCAAGGTTTGCCTTAAAAAAAATGGAAAGCGAGACCATCCCATATGCGATCCGCGCGGGTAATGCACTCATAACCAGAATTTTGACCTGTGGTACGCCTAGGAGTTCCTGATACCGATTCATAGGAGAGAAAGTCTAGTGGGGAGAGATTCAGGCTTGAGGGGTAGCGAAATTGACCCCAATCATGCCCAAACCGTACCCTTAGCCGCCCTATCCCTACTATTTTCTATCCCTACGGAGCAACTTGAGTACTTCACCAGTAATTGCATTAAATGATATTGGAACAGCAGCGGACTTTATGGCCGCCATCGAAGGAACCATCCGAAACTTCAATGATGGAGATCTCGTAGAAGGCATCGTCGTCCAGGTCGATCGCGACGAAGTCCTCGTAGATATTGGATACAAGACCGAAGGAGTTATTCCTTCCCGTGAGCTTTCCATTCGTCACGATGTAGATCCAAGTGAAATCGTTAAGGTCGGCGAAAAAATTGAGGCACTCGTTCTTCAAAAGGAAGATAAAGAAGGCCGTCTCATTCTCTCCAAGAAGCGTGCACAGTACGAACGCGCCTGGGGCGATATCGAAGGCAAGAAGGAACGCGACGAAGTCGTTGTCGGAACCGTCATTGAAGTTGTTAAGGGCGGTCTTATTGTTGACATCGGACTTCGCGGATTCTTGCCTGCATCTCTCGTTGAAATGCGCCGTGTCCGTGACCTCACTCCATACATTGGCAAGCAGGTTGAAGCTCGCATCATCGAACTTGATAAGAACCGAAACAACGTAGTTCTTTCACGCCGTGCCTACCTCGAGCAGACACAATCTGAATCACGTACAACTTTCCTCAATCAACTTCAAAAGGGCCAAGTTCGCACGGGTGTTGTTTCATCCATCGTTAACTTCGGTGCTTTCGTTGATCTTGGTGGAGTGGATGGCTTGGTACACGTTTCCGAACTTTCCTGGAAGCACATTGACCATCCTGGTGAAGTTGTTGAAGTGGGCGATGAAGTGACGGTTGAAGTTCTTGAAGTTGACTTCGAGCGCGAGCGTGTTTCACTTTCACTCAAGGCAACACAAGAGGATCCTTGGCAGGCCTTTGCCCGTACCCACACAATCAACCAGGTTGTTCCTGGTGTTGTGACAAAACTGGTTCCATTCGGTGCGTTCATCCGCGTCCACGAAGGAATTGAAGGTTTGGTCCATATCTCCGAATTGGCGGAGCGTCACGTCGAGATTCCAGAACAGGTCGTTCAGGTCGATGACGAGCTTTTCGTAAAGATCATTGATATCGATCTTGAAAGACGACGTATCTCACTCTCTCTTAAGCAGGCCAATGAAGGACATGAAGTTGAGATTGAAGCATTCGATCCAACTCAATACGGCATGGCTGCTCGTTATGACGCAGAAGGAAACTTCATTTACCCGGAAGGTTTCGACGCTGATTCGCAAGAGTGGAAACCAGGATATGAAACCCAACGTGAAGAGTGGGAGCGTCAGTACGCTGAAGCCCAAGCTCGCTTTATTGCGCATAAGAAGCAGAAGGAAATGGCCCAAGCAGCCGATGCTGCCGCCGCAACTGACGAGGTTCCAGTAGAAACCCCAGTGGAGTCTGCTGAGTAAGTTCCGCGTACCACTAGTAGTGAAACCGACTCCGATACTTTTCGGAGTCGGTTTCTTTATTCCTTGTAAAAGAAAGGCTAAGGTCACTCTGTGCTAGTCGTTGGATTGACAGGTGGAATCGGCTCTGGCAAATCCCACGTTGCCGGCTATTTCGCTGACCTAGGGGCACGTGTGATTGATGCCGATCAGTTAGCGCGCGATGTCGTCGAACGCGGTACTGATGGATTTGATGAGGTCGTTTCCACTTTTGGAGATTCAGTCTTGCGAAATGGCGATTTGGATCGTCGCGCTCTCGCCGAGATTGTCTTTGCAGACGAGAATGCAAAGCGCAAGCTTGAGGGGATCATCCATCCTCGAGTACGACATGCACTCGAAGAGAGCGTTAACAAACTGAAAGGGGACGAGATACTGATCTATGAAATCCCTCTCTTAGTAGAGACGGGTGCAGCTGGAATATTTGATTTTGTAATAACCGTTGAATCCGACATTGAATCGCGAAGAGAGCGGCTGCGGAAACGAGGAATGCTGGCATCAGAGATTGACGCACGGATGCAAGCGCAAGCAAGCTCGCAGGCTCGTACGGCGGTGGCAAACTATGTCATTCTCAACAATTCTACGGAAGATTTCCTCCTGCGGGAGGTTGAGCATCTCTGGGAAGATGTTCTTCCAAAATGGCAGCGCGAGAAAAGCTGACCAAGACTAGAGTTGACTGGTGCGTCCAAAATCAGAGATTCAGCGGCGCGTTGAACCATTCCGTGTAGAAAGTGATTATGTTCCAGCTGGGGATCAACCGGAGGCGATCGCGGAAATAGTTCGTCGTATCGAGCGTGGTGACCAGGATGTGGTACTTCTCGGAGCCACCGGCACAGGAAAGTCTGCAACGACCGCCTGGCTGATTGAGAAATTGCAACGCCCGACATTGGTGATCGCCCCAAACAAAACTCTTGCTGCTCAACTGGCAAATGAGTTCAAGGAATTGATGCCCAATAATGCAGTCGAATACTTCGTTTCCTACTATGACTATTACCAACCCGAGGCATATGTCCCGCAGACGGATACTTTTATTGAGAAGGACTCAAGCGTCAATGACGAGGTAGAAAGATTGCGCCACTCCGCAACTAATTCCCTCCTCACTCGTCGCGATGTCATCGTTGTCGCCACCGTCTCGTGTATTTACGGCCTTGGGACTCCGCAGGAGTATGTGGACCGTATGGTCACTTTAAAGGTGGGGGATCAGATCGACCGAAATGTTCTACTCCGCAAATTTGTGGATATTCAATACAAGCGAAACGACGTTGCTTTCGAGCGCGGAACCTTCCGAGTTCGTGGTGATACTGTCGAAATTATCCCGATGTATGAGGAGCTCGCTCTTCGAATAGAGATGTTCGGGGATGAAATCGAGCGGATCACGACTCTGCATCCGCTGACCGGCGAAATCGTTAGGGACGAAGAAGAGATGTACATCTTCCCCGCGACCCACTATGCAGCCGGTCCTGAGACGATGAAACGGGCTATTGCGGAGATTGAAGAAGAACTTGAGGACCAACTGGAGAATTTCGAGCGGCAGGGGAAATTACTTGAAGCCCAACGTCTGCGGATGCGCACCTCCTTTGATATCGAAATGATGCAGAATCTGGGTTTCTGTTCTGGTATTGAGAATTACTCCCGCCACATTGACGGACGAGCTGCCGGGTCGGGACCGAACTGCCTGCTCGATTATTTTCCGGATGATTTCCTTCTCGTCATTGACGAGTCCCACGTGACGGTCCCGCAAATTGGGGCCATGTTCGAGGGTGATGCATCCCGAAAGCGAACGTTAGTAGAACATGGGTTTCGACTTCCTAGCGCAATGGATAACAGACCGCTTCGTTGGGACGAGTTCCTAGAGCGGGTTGGTCAGAAAGTTTATTTATCGGCAACTCCAGGACCATACGAACTTGGCAAAGTAGATGGGGACGTTGTTGAGCAAGTTATTCGCCCGACGGGTCTGGTGGATCCAAAGATTGTTGTAAAACCGATCAAGGGACAGATTGATGATCTCCTCAATGAAATTGAAATTCGTGCGGCGAAGAATGAACGTGTGCTAGTTACCACTCTCACGAAGAAGATGTCTGAAGACCTTACCGATTATCTGCAAGAACGCGGCGTCCGAGTTCGATACCTTCACTCCGAAGTGGACACTTTAAGACGGGTAGAACTTCTGCGTGAACTGCGTTCGGGGGAGTACGACGTACTTATTGGTATCAACCTGCTTCGTGAAGGTCTGGACTTGCCCGAAGTTTCCCTGGTTTCAATTTTAGATGCGGACAAAGAAGGATTCTTGCGGTCGGCGACTTCACTCATTCAAACCATTGGGCGTGCGGCACGAAATGTCTCAGGTGAAGTGCATATGTACGCAGACAACATTACGAAATCTATGGCTAAAGCTATCGATGAAACCAACCGTCGGCGCGCAAAGCAAGTGGCGTACAACCTAGAACGGGGGGTCGACCCACAACCCCTGCGGAAGAAAATAGCCGATATAACTGATCTAATCAACAAAGAGAGCGCGGATACCGAGCAATTACTTTCCAGTGCTGGCAAAAAAGTAGCGCGCTCACCTGTACCAGCTATTGGATTGTATACAAAGAGTCTGGGCTCCCTGCCAAGACAGGAGTTATTGGCCTTGATAGAGTCGCTGACGGAGCAGATGAGAGGCGCGGCGGCGGACCTGCATTTTGAATTGGCGGCCAGACTCCGCGATGAAATTAAGGACCTCAAGCGAGAACTTCGCGACATGGAAACGGCGGGGGTTTAGGCAGATGGCAGAGCACCTCATTGTCCGCGGCGCGCGAGAGCACAACCTCAAAAATATTTCAATTGAATTACCACGCAATTCTCTGGTCGTTTTCACCGGACTTTCCGGATCTGGCAAGTCGAGTCTTGCCTTCGACACAATTTTTGCCGAAGGCCAGCGCAGGTATGTTGAATCCCTCTCCGCTTACGCCCGGCAGTTCTTGGGTCAGATGGATAAGCCAGATGTGGATTTCATTGAGGGGCTCTCGCCAGCGGTTTCCATCGACCAAAAATCGACTAACAGGAACCCTCGCTCGACGGTTGGGACAATTACCGAGGTTTACGATTACCTCCGTCTTCTCTTTGCGCGTGCCGGAAGGCCCCACTGTCCCAATTGTGGCCAGCCGGTAAGCCGTCAGAGCCCGCAACAGATCGTTGATCAAATTTTGACAATGCCCACAACCACCAAATTCCAAGTACTCGCTCCCATGATCCGTGCGCGCAAGGGAGAATTTGTTGATCTATTTCAGGAGTTGGTGAGTCAGGGTTATTCGAGAGCCCGTGTTGATGGCGAAGTCATTCAACTTGCTGCGCCACCCAAACTCAAGAAGCAAGAGAAGCACACCATCGAGGTTGTCATTGACCGTCTGACTGCCAAAGCAGAGTCAAAGAATCGATTGACGGATTCCATAGAGACGGCTTTGAGATTGGCAAATGGCATTGTTCTTCTCGATTTCGTCGATGTTAAAGGCTCTGAAAAGGAGCGGACATTCAGCGAGCACTTAGCATGCCATGACTGCGAACTCTCCTTTGAAGAACTCGAACCGCGTTCTTTCTCTTTCAACTCCCCATTCGGAGCATGTCCGGCCTGTACGGGAATCGGCACGAAGCTTGAGGTTGATTTCGACCTAATCATCCCCGATGATTCGATCTCCATACACGAAGGCGCGATTGCTCCGTGGTCGACGGGACAGACTTCAGAGTATTTCTTGCGACTTCTTGAGGCGCTTTCGGCAGAAGTGAAGTTCTCCCTTGATAACCCGTGGAAGAAGTTATCTGTCAAGGCGAAGGAAGCGATCCTGCATGGCTTCGAATATGAAGTCCACGTAAAGTATAAAAACCGCTATGGAAGAGTACGAAACTATTCAACGGGTTTCGAAGGTGTCATTCCATTTATTCACCGTAGGCACAGCGAAACAGATAGTGATTACAGCAGAGATAAATATGAGGCCTACATGCGCCAAATTCCCTGCCCCGTTTGTAAGGGTGCGCGACTCAAGCCTGAGGTGTTGGCAGTACTTGTCGGCGGGAAAAATATTGCCCAGATCTGCGAACTTTCCATCGGAGAGTGCGCCGAATTCCTTAGAGATATCGAACTGAATGCGCGAGAGAGTCAGATCGCCGAAAGAGTGATGAAGGAAGTACATGCTCGTCTCGGGTTCTTGCTCAATGTTGGCTTGGACTACCTCTCTTTGGATAGACCCGCCGCCACACTTTCTGGTGGTGAAGCACAGCGCATCCGGTTGGCAACGCAGATCGGTTCTGGATTGGTGGGAGTTCTTTATGTATTGGATGAGCCGAGTATCGGGCTGCATCAGAGGGATAATCGCAGACTTATTGAGACTCTTACGCGGTTGCGTGATTTAGGAAATACCCTCATTGTGGTTGAACACGATGAAGAGACAATTCGTGCAGCTGACTGGATTGTAGATATTGGCCCAGGGGCTGGCGAACACGGGGGAAGAGTTGTTGTTTCTGGTGATTATCAAGCGCTTATTGATTCTGAAGAGTCGATTACTGGGGCTTATCTTTCAGGAAAGCGTGCAATTGAGATCCCGGCAGTTCGTAGACCCATCGATCCGAAACGAAAACTGGTGGTCAAAGGCGCTCGCGAGAATAACTTAAAAGATATCGACGTCTCGATTCCGTTAGGCGCCTTTGTTGCAGTCACCGGGGTAAGCGGTTCCGGCAAATCCACTCTGATAAATGACATTGTTTATATGACGCTTGCCAACAAACTCAACGGTGCGCGTCTGGTGCCTGGTCGCCATCGGAGTGTCACGGGCGTGGATTTGCTGGACAAGGTTGTTCATGTTGACCAATCACCGATCGGTCGTACGCCACGTTCAAATCCTGCTACCTACACGGGCGTATTCGACAAAGTACGCGCATTATTTGCTGAGACATCAGAGGCAAAAGTTCGTGGCTATCTCCAAGGTCGCTTCTCCTTCAACGTGAAGGGTGGTCGTTGTGAGAATTGCGCGGGTGATGGCACGATCACAATCGAAATGAACTTTCTACCCGATGTTTATGTTCCCTGTGAGGTCTGCCATGGCGCGCGCTACAACCGCGAGACCCTCGAAGTCCACTATAAAGGCAGAACCATTGCCGAAGTGCTCGGAATGCCAATTGAAGAGGCGAGAGATTTCTTCGAAGCTGTTCCAACCATCGCCCGATATCTAAAAACGCTCTGCGATGTTGGTTTAGGCTATGTCCGCCTCGGTCAATCTGCGCCAACACTCTCCGGCGGAGAGGCGCAGCGCGTAAAATTGGCGACAGAATTGCAGAGGCGTTCTACGGGCCGCACCATTTATGTCCTTGATGAACCAACCACGGGACTTCACTTTGAGGACGTCAACAAACTCCTCGGAGTTCTCAATCGTCTCGTTGACACCGGCAACACGGTGGTCGTCATCGAACATAATTTGGATGTCATTAAATCCGCCGACTGGGTGATAGACATGGGTCCAGAAGGAGGATTCCGCGGCGGCACTATCGTGGCCGAAGGATCGCCAGAGGACGTTGCTCTCAACAAAAAGAGCTACACCGGGGCTTACTTAGCGGAAATTTTGGAAAGTAACCGAGCGAGCATTTCTGCCAGACGATGATGGCTAATCCCGAGTCGTATCGTCCGAAGGACGTTCCTGTACTTCCGGGCGTGTATCGATTTTTCGACGACCACGATCGAGTGATCTATGTGGGCAAGGCACTTAGTTTAAAGTCACGTCTGAGTAATTACTTTCAAAATAATCTTCCAGAGCGTACCTACCGGATGGTTCATGAAGCGGTTCGCGTCGACTGGACCATCGTGGATTCCGAGGTTGAAGCGCTGCAGTTGGAATTCTCGTGGATTAAGCAGTACAACCCGATTTACAATGTTCAATTTCGCGACGATAAGTCCTACCCGTATTTGGCGCTCTCTGTGGGAGATGATTTTCCGCGAGTATTCATAACTCGAAAACAGAAGCGTCCGGGAATCAAGTATTTCGGACCCTTTACTCAAGCCTGGGCACTGCGAAATACTTTTGATGTCGTACTGAAAGTATTTCCGGTGCGCTCGTGCACGGATGGGATTTTCCAGAAAGCCCATAAGAATCAGCGGCAGTGTCTCCTGGGTGATATTGGAAAGTGTTCTGCACCATGCGTAGGGTGGATATCGCCCGCAGAGCACAAAGAGTTGGCCAATCGCCTGGTTGCTTTTATGGATGCTGGCCAGGGTGAAATGCTCCCGACTCTTCGCAAAGAGATGGATACTGCGGCGCATAATCAAGAGTATGAGCGCGCGGCCAAAATTCGAGACCAGATCACATCAATGGAACATGTTCTTGAATCTGCCGATGCCGCCTTACCAGAAAATCTCTTTGCTGACGTTATTGCTATTCATCGGGAAGGAGTGCATGCAGCCGGATCGCTATTCATGATTCGTGGAGGCACCATTAAAGGGTCAAGGTCTTGGCTCCTGGATCAGAAGCAATCCCTTGAGGATGAAGATGATATCTCGGCACTCTTCGCTTCGATTTATGGCGAGAGTCAACCATCAATCGTCGGAGGAGATGTCCCGCCCCAGATATTGATTAATGAGATGCCGGCAGATGCTGCCACTTTGCAGGAATGGCTCACTGGATTGCGTGGTTCCAAGGTTGAAATCAAAGTGCCTCACAGAGGTGAAAAGGTCGAAATTATGAACACCGTCGAAAGAAATGCTCGGTATGCCCTTATCCAATTTGTTAACAAGCGGTCCACCGACAGCGCCATTAGCGGTAAAGCCCTGGTTGAAATTCAAGAAGCTCTTGATTTGGATCGACCGCCTTTGCGTATTGAATGTTTTGATATTTCCAATATTTCCGGAACCACCGTTGTGGCTTCTATGGTGGTTTTTGAAGACGGCCTGCCTAAGAAAAGTGAATACAGACGTTTCATTATCGACACCGACACGGCATGGGATGATACGCGAGCAATTCACCAAGTTATCGCACGGCGAGTAAAGCGGCTTCTTGATGAACGCAGCGTGGACCTCAACGAAGTACGGGAAAGTGGTGGTAAGCAGGGCAAATTCGCCTACCCACCCTCTCTCATCGTGGTAGATGGAGGCGCGCCACAAGTGCAGGCGGCCTTGCGTGCGCTAGATGAAGCTGGTCTTGCCGACATTCCGCTCTGTGGCTTGGCCAAGAGAATGGAAGAAGTCTGGTTACCGGGGTCGAAAGATCCAATGATTCTTCCCAGAACAAGTGAAGGTCTCTACCTTCTGCAAAGAGTTCGAGACGAAGCCCATAGGTTCGCAATTACCTTTCACCGTTCAAGGCGATCGGCTGCGATGCTGGAGTCATTATTGGACGAAATTCCCAGCCTGGGCCAAGTACGCCGCGCTGCACTTTTGCAGAATTTTGGCTCCGTGGCTGCCATCCGAAAGGCGTCAGCGGTGGAAATCGCCCAAGTCCCCGGAATCGGACCGACAATTGCCCACCTCATTTACGCACATCTCCAAAAGGGAGTCGAACGTAGTTTTGACGCCCAAACGGGTGAAATTCTTGCAGGTTCTTGACACATGCAGGAGGATGAAGAAGTTATGAATCAACCTCGAGAAATATTAATACTCACCGGCATGTCGGGTGCCGGGCGCTCGACGGTCGCTCACTCCTTGGAGGATCTGGGTTGGTATGTGGTCGACAACGTCCCAGCAGCCCTTTTGCCGGCGTTGGTTGCGCAAACAGATGGGGCACAAATTTCGATGATGGCGGTCGTTGTAGATGTAAGAAGCGGTCGTTTTTTTGATGATTTAAACAATTCTTTGTTGACCCTTAAGGCGGATGGAGTGCCATTTCGCCTACTTTTTCTTGATGCTACAGATCAAGCTCTTGTCCAACGTTTCGAGTCGACTCGACGTCCTCACCCACTGCAAGATGCCGACCGAATTGTGGATGGAATCGCACGCGAACGGGTGCGTCTTGAAGACTTACGTTCGAGAGCAGATGTCGTCATTGATACGAGCAATCTCAACGTACACGAGCTTGATAAGCGAGTAGGAGAGATCTTCTCGTCCGGTCATAATCACGGAGTTCGTTTCAACGTCCTTTCATTCGGCTACAAGTATGGGATTCCGGTCGATGCAGACCTTGTTCTTGATTGCCGATTCATTCCCAATCCACATTGGATACCCGAGCTTCGCGCTCTCAACGGGTTAAGCGAACCCGTAAGCAAGAACGTCCTCTCATCACCTGGTGTTAACGAATTTATTGACAATTATGTATCTCTTTTACATCAAATGGTTGAAGGATATTTACGAGAAGGCAAGAAGTACGTCACTCTTGCAGTGGGGTGCACCGGCGGGAAACATCGAAGTGTTGCCATTTCTGAAGCGATTGCTTCTCGCCTGAATCAAGTTAAGGGTCCGGTAGATATAGAGGCTCATGCACTACACCGAGACGTGGGACGCGAGTAGTGCATCAGAAGGTTGTAGCCCTTGGAGGAGGACATGGATTGGCGGCAGTCCTCACATCTCTGCGAAAAGTCACACCTGAGATAACTGCGATTGTCACCGTCGCAGATAACGGTGGTTCCAGCGGAAGATTGAGACAGGAATATCCCATTCTTCCGCCAGGGGATCTACGGATGGCACTCGCTGCGCTCTGCGCTGATGATGAGTGGGGGCGCGAGTGGGCCAGAATCATGCAGCATCGTTTTACGGGGGATGGACCATTGAATGGTCATGCGGTCGGCAATTTGTTACTCGCCGCGCTGTGGGATCGAGATGCTGATCCAGTCGTTGGATTAGATCGGGTTGGATCTTTGCTCAAAGTCATCGGTCGGGTTCTTCCGATGGCATCGCAACCATTAGATATCGAGGGCACCTTCACAACGTCGCAGGGGAGTGAAGTGATCCGCGGACAGGCCGAGGTGGCGACGGCGCAAGGAAAGCTTGAGTCTTTGAGAATTATTCCGCATGATCCTCCAGCGCGCAGTGAAGCACTTGCTGCGATTGCAGAAGCGGATTGGATAACCATGGGACCGGGCTCGTGGTTTTCGTCGGTACTTCCTCACCTTCTTGTCCCCATGCAGAGGAAAGCACTCAGTGATAGCCGTGCAAAAAAAATCATCGTCCTTAATTTAGACGCCACTCCTGAATTGTCGGGCAAAGAATTTGCGGGATATTCTCCGGAAGAACACCTCGGCCTCATTTCTGAATATGCACCCGATCTGAGAACGGACTTCGTTCTTGCCGATAACTCTCTAGTAAAAAACGAGTCTTCCCTGGTGAGACAAGTAGAGAATATGGGTGGGAAACTCCTGGTAGCCGACCTTCGGCAGGGCCGAGGCAGCGTGCATCACGATGTAGATAAATTGGCTCTTCATTTTGGTCACATCATGATGAATAGCCTGGTTGGATAAGCACATGGCGATGACCTCTGCAGTTAAAGATGAATTGTCTCGTCTCTCCGTCACCAAGCCTTGTTGCCGTAAAGCAGAAGTATCTGCACTCCTTCGTTTTGCTGGAGGTTTGCATCTTGTAGCCGGCAAAATAGTCATAGAAGTAGAACTTGATGCGGCGCAAAGCGCACGCCGACTTCGCAAAGATATTGCCGATGTTTACGGGCATGAAAGCGATCTAGCAGTTCTTTCATCAAGTGGTCTTCGAAAAGGCAATCGATATGTTGTCCGAGTCATCAAAGATGGTGAGGCGCTTGCCCGTCAGACTGGATTGGTCGATGCCAACGGTCGTCCTGTGAGAGGCCTGCCTCCGCAGGTAGTCTCGGCCGCAATTTGCGATGCTGAAGCGGCTTGGCGCGGTGCCTTTATCGCCCACGGTTCTCTCACCGAACCCGGAAGGTCCTCATCCTTGGAAATCACTTGCCCCGGACCTGAAGCGGCCCTGGCCCTGGTTGGATCGGCTCGCCGACTTGGAATTGCAGCTAAGGCACGTGAAGTGCGCGGAGTTGATCGGGTGGTGATCCGTGATGGAGATGCCATTGGTGTTCTGCTGACTCGCCTGGGCGCTCACGAAAGTGTTCTTGCCTGGGAAGAGCGCCGGATGCGTCGTGAAGTTCGGGCAACGGCCAATCGTTTAGCCAATTTTGACGATGCCAATTTGCGTCGATCCGCACGAGCCGCGGTTGCGGCATCTGCTCGAGTCCAGCGGGCGATGGAGATTCTGGGCCCACAAATTCCTGATCACCTTAAAGAGGCTGGTGAGCTGCGAATTACCCATGGGCAGGCGAGCCTGGAAGAACTGGGCTCCCTTGCCAACCCGCCCATGACAAAAGATGCAATCGCCGGGAGAATTCGCCGTCTGCTGGCGATGGCGGATAAGCGGGCCGGCGAACTGGGAATAGCCGACACTGAAGCTGGCCTTTCGCCGGATCTTCTCAATTAACGCTATTTCTCCGCTTTTCCTCCCTTCCTGTTTTCGCGCCTTTAAGGGCGAGAGTCGTACGAGTCACGCTCAGAGATCGTCTCTGCGCCCGACGCCGATGATAAGGTTACGGAGATACCCCGGCGCTGTGGTTTTTCTGCCGCCCACCCTTTCATGGTCCTTCTAAGTCTCTTAAGAGATTTTAAGAGATCTAGAAGGACCGATAACTAAGCGAGGTTTTACTGTGACTGCTGTTGGAATTAATGGATTTGGACGAATTGGCCGTAACTTCTTCCGCGCCGCTCTTGATAATCCGAATATTGAGATTGTGGGCATCAACGATCTGACTGATAATGCGACTCTGGCCCACCTCCTCAAGTACGACTCAATTCTGGGCCGGCTTGGTCGTGAGGTCACCTATACGGAAGACACCATCACCGTGGACGGCAAGACCATCCAGGTTTTTGCGCAGCGCGACCCTGCCGCCCTCCCGTGGGCTGAGGTGGGAGCGCAGGTTGTCCTTGAATCTACCGGACATTTCACCAAGGCTGCTGATGCAGGTAAGCACATCGCCGCCGGTGCAAAGAAGGTAATCATCTCTGCACCCGCAAGTGATGAAGACATCACCATCGTGATGGGCGTCAATGACGATAAGTACGACCCAGCAAAGCACCACATAATTTCAAATGCCTCATGTACCACCAACTGCCTGGCTCCAATGGCGAAGGTTCTCAATGATCAGTTCGGAATTGTCCGTGGACTTATGACCACAATCCACGCCTACACAAATGACCAAGTAATCCTGGATTTCCCACATAAGGACCTGCGCCGCGCACGCGCCGCAGCCACAAATATCATCCCAACCTCAACCGGTGCAGCCAAGGCGATCAGCCTGGTTCTGCCGGAGTTGAAGGGAAAGTTGGACGGTTATGCCCTG
Source organism: Candidatus Paceibacterota bacterium (assembly GCA_035530615.1). Classification (NCBI taxonomy): domain Bacteria; kingdom Bacillati; phylum Minisyncoccota; species Minisyncoccota bacterium. The sequence goes on along the minus strand of DATKUL010000002.1, from coordinate 609,623 downwards.
CGGGTTCCAGTCCCAACCGGCTCGGTCACCGATCTCACGGTTGAGTTGGCCAAGGAAGTTTCCGCCGCCGAGATCAATGCCGCGATGAAGGCTGCATCCGTTGGTTCATTGAAGGGTTACCTTTCCTACACCGTCGATCCAATCGTTTCTTCAGATATCGTGACCGACCCCTCCTCATGCATATTTGACTCTGGGCTCACTAAAGTTGTCGGAACAACCGCGAAGGTCGTTGGTTGGTATGACAATGAGTGGGGTTACTCAAACCGCCTCGTTGACCTGATCACCATGGTAGGTCGCACTCTCTAATGTCACTGGCATCCTTGGAAATCGCTGGAAAGCGGATCTTTCTTCGATGCGATCTCAATGTTCCTCTGAAGGATGAAGCCATCACAGATGATGGTCGAATTCGCGCGTCGTTGCCCACCATCAGATACCTGCTAGATGGTGGAGCAGCGATCGTCATTGGGGCGCATCTGGGCCGTCCAAAAGGAGAAGTAAAGCCCGAACTCTCTCTCGCCCCCGTCGCTAAGCGATTGGGCGAACTCCTGGGCAGAGATATTCAATTTTCAGGGGCGGTGACTGGAAGTTCAGTTACCGAAGCTGCTAAAAATCTAAAGCCGGGTGAGATTCTCCTGTTGGAAAATCTTCGCTTTGATGCTGCCGAAACTAGCAAAGATGACAAAGTACGCGTCGAGTTCGCGCGCTCGCTCGCATCCCTGGTCGATGGATATGTAGGTGATGGCTTTGGCGCTGTGCATCGCAAACATGCATCGGTCTTTGACTTGCCACAACTTCTTCCGCACGCGGCGGGATACTTAGTTGCTGCCGAAGTCGAGGTATTAAAAAAGCTCACCCATGACCCGCTTCGTCCATACGGCGTCGTGCTTGGAGGCGCAAAAGTTTCTGACAAGATCGGCGTGATCTCAAACCTCATAGAGAAAGTCGACGTTCTCGCCATTGGCGGTGGAATGCTCTTTACCTTTCTCGCGGCCCAAGGCAAAGAGATCGGGACATCCCTGGTCGAAACCGATTTAATCCCTACTGTCAAAGAATTGATCGCGCGCGCCGCAAAGCACGGTGTTCAACTTCTTCTTCCCACAGATATAGTTGTTGCGCCCGCGTTCTCTGCAGATGCACCGGCCACTCTGGTTGGCGCGGCAAGCATGCCGAAAGATCAGATGGGCCTTGATATAGGACCAGAGACTGCACAAGCATTTGCGGCGGCAATAAAGCGCTGTAAAACTGTTTTCTGGAATGGCCCCATGGGCGTTTTCGAATTTCCGGCATTTGCGGCTGGGACAAAAGTTGTTGCAGAGGCTCTCACCAAAGTTTCGGGGATTTCTGTAGTGGGTGGAGGAGATTCGGCTGCGGCTGTGCGTGCTTTGGGATTCTCGGATTCTGATTTTGGGTATATCTCCACTGGTGGTGGCGCATCACTGGAATATCTAGAAGGAAAAGAACTTCCAGGGCTCCAAGCTCTCGGTCTATAGACCTTTTCATACGTGCACGGCAACCAAGGAGAACTCATGCGCAAGCCACTTATGGCAGGTAACTGGAAAATGAATCTCAATCACCTTGAGGCGATTGCGGTTACTCAGAAACTCGTTTATAGCCTTGATGACAAGGATTACGACGCGGTCGATGTTGCAGTCCTTCCTCCCTTCACGGATATCCGATCGGTACAGACTCTGGTGGATGGAGATCGACTCCGTCTGCTTTACGGCGCGCAGGATCTTTCACCAGAATTGTCAGGAGCATTCACTGGCGACATTTCTGGATCCATGCTCTCGAAGTTGGGATGCACCTTCGTAGTCGTCGGTCACAGTGAACGACGCGCGATACACCGCGAAGACGATGCTCTTGTCAATCGAAAGGTCAAAGCAGCCCTTGCCAATGAGCTCACTCCTATCTTCTGTGTGGGCGAAGATCTTTCGGTTCGCGAAGCGGGCACTCATGTCTCTTTTGTTATTCGTCAGTTGCGAGCCGGACTGGCGCAGTTGAGCAAGCCAGAATTGAAGAAGATTGTGATTGCCTACGAACCCATCTGGGCTATCGGCACCGGAAAGACGGCAACTGCGCAAGACGCACAAGAGGTATGTAGTGCGATTCGCCATGAAATCGAAGAGATTGGCGCCCCGGAAATTGCGCAGGCTATGCGCATCCTCTACGGGGGCTCGGTCAAATCCTCAAATATCGCTCAGATAATGGGTGAATCCGATGTCGACGGAGCCCTGATCGGGGGAGCCAGTCTGGATCCTGAGGAATTGGCCAAAATAGTGAAGTTCTATAAGCAATCGTAATTACAGTATCCTTATCCTCTGCCACCTGATGGTGCCAGTAGAACCTGTAAGGGGTATCAATGAAGCTCGCTCTCTCTATCTTGCTCGTGCTCACGAGCGTTCTGATGATTCTCCTGGTGCTGCTCCATAAGGGCAAAGGCAGCGGGCTTTCTGATCTCTTCGGAGGCGGCGTCTCCTCTAACTATGGTGGATCCTCTGTTGTAGAGAAGAACCTGGACCGAATTACCATCGTTGTCGGTGGACTCTGGTTTGCGGGAGTGGTGGCACTGAGTTTGGCGCTCAAGTAGAGAAACTTGGCCGCGTCTACTAAGCAGGTTTATTGCAGGGCTTGATCTAACAGGGAGTAAATATGGCAGGCGGAAGTGCAATTCGAGGCAGTCGTGTCGGTGCTGGTCCAATGGGCGAAGCCGAACGCGGTGAATCTATTGGTCGTTTCCAGATTTCTTACTGGTGCTCAAATGGGCACGAGACCCGTCCCTCATTTGCCGAGGACGACACTGTCGTTATTCCTGATGAGTGGGACTGTCCGCGCTGTGGTTACCCGGCCGGTCGGGACAAGACAAACCCACCTAGCCCTGTCAAAAATGAGCCTTACAAGACCCACTTGGCATACGTGAAAGAGCGACGTAGCGACGCGGAAGGTTCGAAGATTCTCGAGGATGCGCTTAAGAAATTACGCGGAGACGACGACTAAATAATTGCTCGCGCAGCGGAGAGAATGTGCGCAATGCCTTGAGCTCTATTTTTTAAGTGCAACCGCACCACTGGCAACTGTCGCGATGAAAGTGCTTCACCGTCGCCCAGTGCTTGGGCGGTAATGAGGGTTGCAAAAGTAAAATCCCTTCCAGGGATCATGATGTCATTTTCGATAGCCCCAGTGATCTGAAGAAATACTCCATTTTGTTGACCACCTTTATGGAACTGACCGGTGGAGTGCAGAAATCTAGGACCCCAGCCGAAGGTAACTGGTCGGGAACTCTTCTGCGCCAAAATACTTCGAAGTTCTCCTAACTCCACGTCAGCAAAGCGATCTAAATAAGCCATGATCGATATGTATCCATCAGATGGAACGAGATCGACTAGTTGAGTCAGCGCCGCTTGAACGTTTGTTGCGTTGGAGAAGATTTCAACGAAGTCTTCCGTGTGCAAAGGAGTGAAAAGAGGCAAACCACCTGACCACGTTTTCAGAAGTGCAGACGTTCGCTCTTTCGCTTCAGTCACATTCGGTTGGTTAAAAGGGTCGATCTCTAGGGCGAAACCAATAAGTGCTGTGACCCATTCCCAGAAAATGAACTGCGCACCGAGATCCGCTTCCACAATAATGTCGCCTTTGCCGGCAAAGGCAATCGTCAGTTGTTTAGATCCAATTGGAGAATTAGGATTTTCAATAACGATAGGAAGTCGACCAGTCTCATTCTTACCTGTCGATTCGGCAATGAGTTGTTCGATCCAATCCGAGAGTCCCGGCATACCAGATTGGTAATCGCTCAAGGCGAAGTACTGACCACACTCGTATGCGATGAGATATGCCAGGGCGACGGCAGGGGATTGCGGACCTTGGAGATGTACGAGTGCATCATCAGCACTGTCCAGCAGAGTGGAGACATCTATTCCAAGGAGTGCCGCTGGCACTAAACCAAAAGCGGAAAGCGCGCTAAACCTGCCACCGACATTCGGATCGGCATTCACAACCGCGAAATTCCTGGAACGCGCATCTTTATCGAGAGGTGATCCCGGATCCGTCACGATGACCATGTGATCTGTGGGATTGAGGCCAGAGTCTCTGAGTCTTGATTCAATAAACGCGCGCTGCGAGGCCGTTTCAATTGTTGAGCCGGATTTTGAACTGACTACAAAGACAGATTTTGCCAGGTCGCCTTTGAGCGCCCGGGAAATGTAATTAGGGTCAGTGCTGTCAATGACCGTAAGTGATTTCTTAAAGGTTGCCGCAATGACTTCGGGCGCCAGGGACGAACCTCCCATACCGCAGAGAATTACCCGCTCGAAGTTTTTAAATCTTGCCGCCAGTGCATCTAATTCAGGTAGAAGTGCCCGCGAAGTACTGGGCAGGTCCACCCAATTGAGTCTGACTTTTGCCTCTGCCTGTGCATCCGGACCCCAAAGGGTCACGTCCTTCTTGGCTAGGCGTGCACTTGCCTCAACAATCTTGGTGAATCGAGGATCTAATGGGTCGATCTTCGAGGTAAGGGGTCCGTGGATGGAAATCATGCGTTGCGTGATTTTTCAACATTTGAAAGGAGTTCTATCCATGCGGCTGCGAACTTCGAAACGCCATCAATTTCAAGGTCGGTCGTTACTTGCGCTATTGAGATCCCCAGTTTTTCTAGACTCTCAAAGACGTCATGTGATTCTTGGTAGATATCTACAACAGTGGAATCAGATAGCACGCCGTGATCCAAGACTGCGTCAAGGGTAGCCTGCGGCATGGTGTTGACGGTGTCGGGGCCAACGAGGTTCATGACATATCGAGTGTCATCATATGCAAGATCTTTCACGCCAGTCGATGCCCACAGTGGCCTTTGAATCCGTGCTCCGTGCCCCTCAAGATTTCTCCACCGATCTGAATTGCGCAGATTCCCAAAACCCTCGTATGCGAGTGCCGCATTAGCGATGGCAGCACGACCCAGAAGAGCCGAATGAGCGGGGGAGCGTCCAGCCTTGAGTAAGGAGTCCACGGATGCATCGATTCGACTGACAAAGACTGATGCCACTGAAGTAATCCCGGAGATTTCCTTGCCAGCACGTAAGCGCTCTTCAAGTCCTTGCATGAATGCTTCGAAAGATTGGAGATATCTCTCGATAGAGAATATGAGCGTGACGTTGACACTTATACCTGCGGCGGTGAGTTCGGTAATTGCGCCGAGCCCCTCAACTGTTGCCGGAACTTTTATTAAAACATTGGGCCGATCTACAATCGCCCAGAGTTCCTTTCCCTGTTCGACGGTGGTTTTCGCATCTCGTGCCAATCGCGGATCGACCTCGATACTCACGCGACCGTCGACACCTCCACTTTTCTTGAAAGTTGGAGAGAATAGATCGCAAGCATCGCGGACATCATCGGTTGTGAGTATTCGCACGACGTCATCTACTGATTTTCCTTTAAGGGCCGCAATTGCGTCGGCATACTCAGTCCCCTGCGAAATTGCCGAATTGAAAATACTTGGATTAGTGGTTACCCCAACAATTCCATCATTCTCAATTCGGTGGGGAAGACTGTGGCGATCCTTCCCGGTCAACTTTGCACGGGATAGATCATCCAGCCAGATAGAGGTTCCTGCTTGAGAGATCTGATCAATGATCATGAGAGCTTCTTTACTACTTCTTCAACGACATGCTCTGGGGTGAAACCGAACTCCTCGAAAAGTACCGGCGCAGCAGCGGAAGCGCCAAAGTGTTCAAGTGACACTGAGGAGCCTGCATCACCAACGTATTCGCGCCAGCCCTGAGAGATTCCGGCCTCGATACTCACTCGAATGCGAATATCTGGAGGCAGAACTAATTCCCTATAACTCTTCGGCTGTAGGGCAAACCATTCAAAGCATGGAGCGCTTACTACTCGGGTTGGAATACCGCGGGATTCGAGGATTGTTTGGGCCGCCACAGCGAGGGAAACTTCAGAACCCGTCGCGATGAGAATTGCTTGGGGAGTCGAGGTGGCTTCTTTCAAAATATAAAGACCTTGAGCAACTCCGGATGCAGGTGCAAAAACCGTGCGATCGAAGACCGGAAGATTCTGACGCGAAAGGAGAAGTGCTGATGGCTCATCGCGCGAAATTATGTTCTTCCAGGCCTCTGCGACTTCGTTGGCATCTGCAGGTCTGATAACCGAAAGACCAGGGATGGCGCGCAGAGCTGCTATATGTTCGACCGGCTGATGCGTGGGGCCATCTTCGCCCAGCCCTATGGAGTCGTGCGACCAGACAAAAGTAACGCCCAAGTTCATGAGCGAGGCGAGTCGTGCGGCCGGGCGCATGTAATCGCTAAAAACGAGGAAGGTTCCACCAAAAGCACGAGTGAGACCATGCAGGGTTATTCCATTAAGGATTGAACCCATTGCATGTTCACGGATTCCAAAGTGGATGATACGTCCGTACGGGTCGGCTCCCTGCATCGCACTATCGGCTGGGAGGAAAGAGCCACCACCTTCAATGGTGGTGTTATTGCTATCAGCAAGATCCGCAGAGCCACCCCAGAATTCGGGGAGCACCTTGGCAATTTCTTGAATGACGTCACCTGATGCTTTGCGAGTAGAGACTTCCTTATCGGAAGCAAACTCTGGAATGACACTCTCCCAGTTGGTAGGCAGGGCGCGAGTACGCAGGCGAGTCAGCATCTGGGCACGGTCAGAATTATTCTTTTCCCAGTTGGAGAACTTCTCGTTCCATTGCGAATGAAGTGCGGCGCCGCGCGTTTTCACTTCACGCACGTGAGCTAGTAACTCCGACGGCATCGCAAAAAATTCTTCGGGGTTAAGTCCAAGTTTCTTTTTGGTTTCTGCAATTTCACTTTCACCCAGCGCCGATCCGTGGGATTTCGCTGTGCCTTGTGCTTTGGGAGCGGGCCAAGCGATCACTGACTTCATACGGATAAAAGTTGGTTTTGTTATCTCCGCGTTTGCGGAAAGAATCGCAGCATTGATCCCAGCTCGGTCAATATTTCCATCACTTGCTGCGTCAACGTCAATGACGTGCCATCCATACGCCCGGTATCGCGCTGATACATCCTCCGTAAATGCCAGATGGGTGTCGCCCTCAATTGAAATTCTATTGTCGTCATAGATGACATTGAGAGAACCGAGTCCTTGGGTTCCGGCTAGTGAAGACGCTTCCGCACTCACTCCTTCTTGCATGTCGCCGTCAGAACAAATAACCCAGATCTTGTGGTCGAAAATACTTTGCCCGGCGGGAGTGTCCGGATCCAACAACCCTCGTTCGTAACGAGCAGCCATTGCCATGCCCACACCATTGGCCACGCCTTGTCCAAGCGGGCCGGTTGTTGTTTCAACTCCTGCCGTGTGACCGTATTCAGGATGTCCCGGAGTAAGCGATCCCCAGGTTCGAAATGCTTTGAGGTCGTCCAGTTCGAGGCCGTACCCGCTGAAGAATAACTGGGTGTAGAGCGTGAGAGATGAATGCCCACACGAAAGGATGAAGCGATCACGGCCAAGCCATTGTGGATCTGCCGGATCGTGAACGAGATGCTTTTGGAAGAGTAGGTACGCAACCGGGGCAAGTGCCATGGCTGTTCCGGGATGACCGTTGCCTACCTTCTGCACGGCATCCATTGCGAGCGCACGAGCGTGGGCCACCGCATCGTCATCGAGATTGGTCCACTCTGCGTTCTGGGTATTCATGTATTCCTCACTTTGCTGCTAGTCGAATTCGCCATGCACTGATCCAAACCAATGTCACACCAAGCAAGTGAGCGCCGACCAATAACTCGGGCAGACCCTGGTAGTACTGAAGAAACCCTATGGCTCCTTGCAGGAGACTGATTATTCCAAATATTGCAATTCTTCTGCGGAGAAAGGGCGAACTGCCCGTCGCAAAATAGAAGATGATTGTGACGAGCAGGAGCGCGATCGCGAGATCACCGTGAATTCGTGCGATTGTTTCCAGGCGAATATGAAAACGCGGAGCAGAATAATCTCCCGCATTCGGTCCGCTTCCCGTCACAATGGTTCCGACGATCACGACCAACGCAGAAAGTATTAGGTGGGCTGGTGCGAGAATTGGGAACTTCTTGGTTGCCCGCGGAAGCCCAGAAGGCGTCGATTTCCGCCTTTCGTACAAGGAGGTACATGCGGCGATCAAAATAATGGAGAGCATGAAGTGCGAAGCCACTGCGATTGGATTGAGATGCGTTAAGACCGTGATTCCCCCGAGGGGAATTTGAGCCAAAATTCCCACCACTTGACCAATCGCTAGCGCTTTAATGTCGTGACGCTTGAGAAGGATGACTGCGATCATCGATATGAGCGCCACGAGAAGGAGAGCGAAGGTGAGAAGCCGGTTCCCGAATTCGATCCAGACGTGGAGTTGGCCCTGCGGTTGGTGAGGAACCGGCGTGTATGAAAGATCGGTGCACTTTGGCCAGGTTGGACAGCCAAGGCCTGAGCCGGTGATCCGAACTGCGCCACCCGTCACGATCAATCCAGATTGGAGGACTAGGAGGAGCCCTAAGAGTCGGGAGAGCCGGCGGGAGAGAAGGGCTTCTAAGCGACTTCTCACGCGGACAAAGCGACTTCTCATGCGGGTAGCCTAGGACGTTGGCGCGGCGGAATTGAGCACCGCCTTGGGTGTGCGGTGTGGCGCCCGCCACTAGCGCTCAATCGGGCTTGAACTGGCAGAAAAGCAAGAATTACGACACACTTATGTTGTGAAAAAGACCGGTTTCGAGGAGGGTGCTCCGGAAGATGCGCGCACCCGGGATCTGGTTGCGCGCTCTATCCTGGAAAATGGGCCGACCAGTGCGGTTATTTTAGCCAAACGGCTGGGTTTTACTCCCGCTGGTATCCGTCGCCACCTAGATGCACTGGTTTCCGAGGGACTTTTAGAGGCGCGCGAACCACACGTTCTCGTGCGCCGAGGGCGAGGGCGTCCATCGAAGGTTTTCGTTATGACGGATGGGGGCCGGGAGAAGTTTGAACACTCGTATGACGATCTGGCTGTCTCTGCTCTCAAGTTTCTGGCTTTGCGGGTGGGGGAGGAGTCTCTCATGGACTTCGCTCAGTCGCGCGCGGCAGATATCGAACGCGCTCTGATTCCAGTAATTAAGAAAGCAAAAAACTCGCGCCAACGAATTGATGCGCTCGCAAATTTTCTCACTGCAGAAGGTTACGCCGCAAATGTTTTACCACGTGCACAGGGGGAAGAACTTTGCCAACATCACTGTCCAATTGCGCATGTGGCAGCAGAGTTTCCACAACTGTGTGAGGCCGAGACGCAAGCATTTTCACGCTTACTTGGGACGCACGTCCAACGCCTCGCCACCATCGCCCACGGTGATGGTGTCTGCACTACTTACATTCCAGAGATTTCACATCCGCAACATGCATCTATAGGAGGAAACCGATGAGCATCGCGCATCCAGAGCTAGAAGGCTTGGGAAGATATGAGTACGGCTGGTCGGATAAGGATGATGCGGGTACAAACTCGCGCAGAGGCATTAACGAAGAAGTCGTGCGCGATATTTCAAGTAAGAAATCCGAACCAGAGTGGATGCTCGAGATGCGACTCAAGGGACTGACTCTCTTTGAGAAAAAGCCCATGCCAACCTGGGGATCAGACCTTTCAGGAATTTTCTTTGACACGATCAAATACTTCGTACGCTCAACGGAGAAGCAAGCAACTACGTGGGATGATTTGCCCGATGAGATCAAAAATACTTACGATCGTCTAGGTATTCCTGAAGCAGAGAAGCAGCGGTTGGTCTCAGGAGTTGCAGCACAATACGAGTCAGAAGTTGTGTATCACTCAATCCGAGAAGATCTTGAAAAGCAGGGTGTCCTCTTTCTCGACACGGACACGGCACTGAAAAAACACCCGGATCTCTTTAGAGAGTATTTCGGCACCGTTATCCCGGTTGGAGATAATAAGTTTGCTGCGCTCAATACTTCGGTTTGGTCGGGTGGCTCGTTTATCTATGTGCCCAAGGGTGTCCACGTGGATATTCCGTTACAGGCGTATTTCAGAATCAACACGGAGAACATGGGCCAGTTTGAAAGGACGCTCATCATTGCTGATGAGGATTCCTACATTCACTATGTTGAAGGTTGCACTGCTCCGATCTACTCCTCTGACTCACTTCACTCTGCAGTCGTCGAAATCATTGTCAAGAAGGGCGCCCGCGTCCGTTACACAACGATTCAAAACTGGTCTAACAACGTCTACAACTTGGTGACCAAGCGCGCCACGTGTGCAGAAGGTGCGACCATGGAATGGATCGATGGAAATATCGGCTCCAAGGTGACGATGAAGTACCCAGCGGTATTTCTTTTGGGGCCTCACTCAAAGGGAGAGACGCTGTCGATTGCCTTTGCCGGCGAAGGCCAGCACCAAGATGCCGGCGCGAAGATGGTTCATGCTGCTCCGTATACGTCCTCAACGATCATTTCAAAATCTGTAGCTCGTGGTGGGGGACGAACTTCTTACCGTGGGCTCGTGCAGATTCAAGAGGGCGCGCATCATTCAAAGAGCACGGTGAAATGTGATGCTCTGCTCGTCGACACAATTTCTCGTTCAGATACTTACCCGTACGTGGATATTCGCGAAGACGATGTCTCCATGGGTCATGAAGCGACTGTTTCAAAGATCAGCGATGATCAACTCTTTTATCTAATGTCGCGCGGCCTGGCAGAAGATGAAGCAATGGCAATGATCGTGCGCGGCTTCATCGAGCCAATCGCTCGCGAACTTCCAATGGAGTACGCCCTCGAACTCAATCGTCTGATCGAACTCCAGATGGAAGGTGCTGTCGGCTAATGTCTGTCCTGACTACAAATTATTTAACTCCAACTGGACGCGAAGAGGCGTGGAGATTTACTCCGCTGAAACGTTTAGCGGGAATGCATGATGGCACCTGCACGGTGAATAACCGGAAGTCCCTGGCGCTCTCGGGGGTTGCCCCAGCAGGAGTAAGAGTCTCCAGAATTTCGCGCGAATTGATCGCTCCTGCATCTCACTCAGATGACGTGATCGTTGCGCGAGTTCATGCTGAAAGTGAAGATGTCTTCGTTGTAGATATCGCGCCGAATACAGAAGTTAGCGAAGTAATTCATTTGAATCGCTCATTCAGCGGATTGGATGGAGCCGAACTCTCGCGAGTTCAGATTTCTATCGGCGCTCATTCGCAAGCGACCATCATCGTTGAAAATAGCGTGTCAGCAATCCTGGCTGAAGATGTTGAAATCTTGCTCGCACCAGGTTCGAATCTGACCTTCATCACTTTGCAAGAGTGGGGCGAAGAATCAGTACACGCAGCTCGACATCATGCGATTATCGACCGAGATGCCACTTTCAAATCGATTACGGTCACTGTTGGTGGTTCGTTAGTTCGGATACTCCCAACTGTTGAATTCGCGGCACCGGGAGCTTCTGCCAATCTCTCAGGAGTTTATTTTGCTACTGCGGGACAACACTTAGAGCATCGCATTCATATTGAGCATGGAGTCCCTAAGGCGAAATCGCGCGTTAACTTCAAAGGGGCGCTTGCGGGCGACAAGGCGCATACCGTCTGGATTGGTGATGTCTTTATCGGAGCCGCTGCAGAAGGCACGGACACATACGAACTCAATCGCAACTTGCTGCTGAGTGATGGAGCCCGGGCCGACTCGGTTCCCAATCTGGAAATCGAGACAGGTGAGATTGTCGGAGCGGGTCATGCCAGCACCACCGGTCGCTTTGATGACGAGCAGCTCTTTTACTTAATGAGCAGAGGCATACCGATGGATGAGGCTCGTCGCCTTGTCGTGCGTGGATTCTTCTCGGATGTGATCTCTCAGATCCATGACGAAATGATCGAAGAACGGTTAATGACCCGGATTGATGGCGAACTAGCAAAGGCAGGCCACTAGCAAATGTCTGATTTATTGCTCTCCAATTTAGGAGAGGGAAAACCGGTTCGATTGGAGAAAAACGGCCAATCTATCTGTGTGACAAGAATTGGCAGAGAAGTTTTTGCTATCGACGATACCTGCACACATTCAGATGCATCTCTTTCAGAAGGTGATGTCTCTGGGACGAAGATTGAGTGCTGGTTGCATGGCGCTGAATTTGATCTCCGCACGGGCAAGGCGCTGACTCTTCCCGCAGTTGAAAGCGTGAAGACTTACGAAGTGCAGATCGTCGACGACTCCGTCACCATTGAAATTTAACGAATACGCAAACCGAAAGAGGAGAAAATGAGCACACTGGAGATCCGCGGACTGGAAGTTTCGGTAATCACGGAAAAGGGCGCTATTGAAATTTTGAAGGGCGTCGATCTGACAATTCGATCGGGTGAAACTCACGCCATCATGGGACCGAACGGGTCGGGCAAGTCCACCCTTGCATATTCCATTGCCGGTCATCCCAAATACACAGTCACTGGTGGCACCGTCACTCTTGATGGTGCGAATGTGCTGGCTATGAAGGTTGATGAACGCGCCAAGGCCGGTCTCTTTTTAGCGATGCAGTATCCGGTTGAAGTTCCAGGAGTTTCCGTTTCAAACTTCCTCCGTACGGCAGCTACCGCTCTTCGAGGAGAAGCTCCCAAGTTGCGTACCTGGGTCGGTGAGGTGAAGGCCGCCATGAACGCCCTCAATATGGATCCCGCCTTCTCTGAGCGGAACGTGAATGAGGGATTCTCCGGTGGCGAGAAGAAGCGTCACGAAATCATGCAGTTGGAATTGCTGCGGCCAAAGATTGCCATCCTTGATGAGACTGATTCGGGGCTCGATGTAGATGCACTTCGCATCGTCTCCGAAGGTGTTAATCGGGCGAAGGAAGCCAACAACCTGGGAGTCCTTCTCATCACCCACTACACCCGCATTTTGCGCTACATCAAGCCAGATTTCGTTCACGTCTTTGCCAATGGCCACATCGTTGAAGAAGGCGGACCCGAACTGGCAGATAAGTTGGAAGAGAACGGATATGCAGAGTACGTCGTTAGCTAAATGACCTCTCTTACAACTATGACTCTCAACGGCGTTCTGATCCGCAAAGATTTTCCCATCTTCGAGCGGTTGATCCGCGGGGACAAGCGGCTGATCTATTTAGATAGTGGCGCCACTAGTCAAAAACCGCTAGAGGTAATTCAAGCTGAATCAAATTTCTATCGCAGAAATAACGCAGCGGTACACCGAGGTGCTCATCAGCTGGCCGAAGAGGCAACCGATGCCTATGAAGGTGCCCGTTCCATCGTCGCCAAATTCCTAGGTGCAGATGTTGATGAGATTATTTTTACAAAGAGCGCTACGGAGAGTCTGAATCTTCTCGCATATTCCTTCGGTAATGCAGATAAGAGCAATCGCTTTCACCTTACGAGCAATGATCGAATTGTTGTCACTGAGATGGAACATCACGCGAATCTGATCCCTTGGCAAGAATTGGCTAAACGTACAGGTGCCGAACTCGCCTGGTTCAATGTGGACGCGAATGGACGGTTGGATCTTTCAAATATTGAGTCCGTTATAACTGCGAACACCAAGGTGGTTGCCGTTACGCACCAATCAAATGTACTGGGGACGATCAATCCGCTGGATGCAATTGTCGCGCGCGCGCACGATGTAGGTGCAGTTGTTGTTTTGGATGCTTGTCAATCGGTTCCCCACATGAAAGTTGATGTTGTTGCTCTCGGGATTGATTTTCTCGCGTTTTCTGGTCATAAGAGTTTGGGTCCAACTGGCGTCGGCGTTCTCTGGGGCAAAAGCGAATTGCTCGATGAATTGCCTCCATTCCTCTTCGGTGGATCGATGATCGAGTCAGTGACGATGACGGATTCAACCTGGGCATCTGCGCCCCGTAAGTTTGAAGCGGGAGTGCCCAATATGGCCCAGGCGGTCGGTCTTGGAGCGGCGTTGAATTACCTAACCACAATCGGCTTGGAGAAAATTCACGATCACGAAGTTGCTTTAACGAGTCGGTTACTTCGCGGGTTCGAGTCAAACCAGGACGTTCAAATCTTCGGTCCGCGCGATCTGGATATGCGCGGTGGAGTTGTCTCCTTCGCAGTTAAAGATATTCATCCCCATGATGTTGGGCAGTTTCTTGATAGCCAAGGAATCGCGGTGCGGACGGGGCATCATTGTGCCTGGCCCCTGAATCGCAAGTTGGGTGTTAATTCCACAACCCGCGCCTCTGTGTACCTCTATAACGATGCGGCGGATATTGATGCACTGATCGCTGGCGTCTCGAACGCCCAAGAATATTTTGGCAGCCGCTGATGCAACTCGATAGCTTGTATCAAGAGGTAATTCTTGATCATTACAAGAGACCAGAACATAAGGGACTTTCGGCCAATCCTGACGTCCAGGTTCATCATGTCAATCCCAGTTGCGGTGACGAACTCACTCTCAATCTCTCCTTGAAAGATGGTTGCGCTGAAATTTCGTGGGATGGCATGGGATGTTCAATTTCCATGGCGAGCGCATCCATGATGGCCGGACTTTTGAACGGCAAGACCCTCATCGATGCAACTCCGATTTTGGACTCGTTTGTAGCACTTATGCAGAGCAAGGGAACCGAGAAAGGCGATGAGAGCGTTTTGGAAGACGCAGTGGCATTTGCGGGCGTCTCCAAGTACCCAGCCCGAATTAAGTGTGCCCTTTTAGGGTGGATGGCTTTCAAGGACGCAGCAGTGCAAATTCAAGGTAAATAGATCGCTAAAGTAGGCACCTGGAGGAGAGAAGAATGGTCGCAAAGATAGATGATGTGACAGAGGCAATGAAGGATGTTGTCGACCCAGAATTGGGTATCAACGTGGTGGACCTCGGTCTCATCTACGACATCATGGTCGATGAGAGCAATATTGCGATTCTCAACATGACCTTGACCTCTGCTGCCTGTCCCTTACAAGACGTGATTGAAGACCAGACACGCGCTGCTCTTGCGCCATTGACCGAGGATGTTCGGATCAACTGGGTGTGGATGCCGCCCTGGGGACCAGACAAAATTACAGATGACGGACGGGAGCAATTACGCGCTCTGGGCTTTACCGTTTAATTAATGTCCAATCACGCGGCTTGGATGTCTTTTCGGTCGATGCTGGCAGATCCATCCGTTAAGAACCAGAAATTAAAGCCCGGAACGATCCGTCGGATCGCCTCGTTTGCGAAACCTTACCAATGGCAGATCATTTTCTTTCTCGTAACCGTCGTCATAGATGCCGTACTGGTGATCGCGACTCCGCTTCTTCTCCGCCAACTAATTGATGAGGGAGTGATCCCTCGTAACGGTGCATTGGTCACTCGTCTGGCAATCTTGGTGGGACTCCTTGCGATTGCAGATTCGCTGATGAGCATTGTTGGGCGTTGGTTCTCATCACGTATTGGAGAGGGCTTGATTTATGATCTGCGTTCACTTGTCTTTGCGCATGTACAGCGTCAGTCCATTGCTTTCTTTACCCGTGCGCAAACCGGCGCACTTATTTCGCGCATTAACTCCGATGTCATAGGAGCGCAGCAAGCATTTACTGCAACGCTCTCAGGGGTCGTGAGCAATGTGGTGAGCTTGGTACTCGTACTCGTAACGATGCTTGTTCTCTCCTGGCAGATTACGGCCGTCTCTCTGGTACTTCTCCCTCTTTTTCTGCTTCCAACTAAATGGGTGGGAAAAAAATTGCAAGGTCTTACTCGGCAGTCCTTCCAACTCAATGCCGAGATGTCCAGCACCATGACCGAGCGCTTTAACGTCTCAGGAGCAATGCTGGTTGCTCTTTATGGAGAACCAAAGCGGGAGCATGAGTTTTTCTCGACTAAAGCTCGGCGGGTGGCAGATATAGGAATTTCCATTGCCCTCCTTAATCGACTCTTCTTTGTCGCTCTCACAAGCGTCGCTGCGGTTGCGACAGCCTTTGCCTACGGAATTGGCGGTCACCTCGCTATTTCTGGTGGAGTCACTGTGGGGACGTTGCTGGCGATCACTGCACTTCTCGGACGGCTCTATGGTCCATTGACGGCACTCTCGAATGTCCGTGTCGACGTAATGACCGCACTCGTTTCCTTCGAACGAGTTTTTGAAGTTCTTGATCTCGCCCCCATGGTGCAAAATCGCGTGGATGCTCAGCCACTCCATGAGGGCAAACTTTCAGTTGAATTCAGAGATGTTGATTTCTCCTATCCGCAGGCCCACGAAATATCTCTTGCTTCGTTGGAGTCCGTATCGAAACCAGAGACGGTCCCGAGCGGCCAAATTCTCAAGGGAATTTCTTTCGTGGCGGCACCGGGCACAATGACTGCATTGGTGGGTCCCTCCGGGGCGGGTAAGACAACGATCAGCGCACTCATCCCAAGACTTTATGATGTGACTTCAGGTGCAGTACTCGTTGGCGATGTTGATGTCCGAAGTTTGACTCTTGAAAGTTTGCGCACTTCCATCGGTGTCGTCATGCAAGATGCCCATTTATTTCACGACACGATTGCCGAAAATCTCCGATATGCGAAACCTGATGCGACTCATGAAGAGATGAGAGCCGCATGCGAAGCGGCACGTATCTGGTCTCTCATTGAGAGTCTGCCCAATGGCCTGGATACAATGGTGGGAGAGCGGGGCCATCGACTCTCCGGCGGCGAGAAACAACGCCTGGCAATTGCGCGGTTACTTTTGAAATCACCATCCATCGTCATCCTGGATGAGGCCACCGCACATTTAGATTCTGAGAATGAGTCGATGGTTCATGAAGCCCTGCGTACCGCGCTGCAAGGAAGGACCAGCATTGTGATTGCACACAGGTTGAGCACTGTCATGGAAGCCGATCAGATTCTTGTCTTAGATAATGGTGCGATTGCCGAGCGCGGCACCCACGAAGAGTTGGTGGCATCCAACGGTTTGTATAGTGAGTTATACGCGAGACAGGATTTATCGAGCGCGACGCAAGAGTAATCGTCCATACACGACTAGGCCTGCAAAGAAAATCCACTGCAATGCATAAGCCATATGTGGGCCATCGGAGAGTTCTGGCAGTTCGACGGGCACCTTAGGCGTCATTTCCGGATTGGATGATGAGAGCAGGTCTACATAGAAGGTCTCTGTCTGTACGCGACTACCGCTGCGCGCATTCCATTTCTCAATGAGATTCTCACTTCCAGGCGAGACTGCAAAGAACGAACCTTGCGGAAGGGAGCGATCCAATCTAATTCTTCCAGTTATTGTCACTGGAGTAGTAACTGTCGGCGGAAGTTCTGGTGTGACGGTTGCAGATTTCCCGGGTGCGATCCAACCGCGGTCGACCCAGAATGATCGATCTCTGGTGTCGGTAAAGAGAGTTAACAAATCAAACCCATACGCCCCTTGCGAATATCTATTGCGCAGCAGGATTTGGTGAGTCGGATCAAAAACGCCGATCACTTCGACCTGGCGCCATTCTGCTGAAGTAATCTCTCTTTCGACTTGGTCGAGAGTCGTCGCAGGCAGGATGGACTGGGATGCAATCAGTGCATTTCGCTGATGGCGCGCAACTCCCCGCTCATACTGCCATTGGCTGGCCCAGAGACAGAGCCCAATGAGAGCAAGGGCGATGAGGGTTGAAAGAAAGGCATGGGACTCTTTCCCACGCTTTTCAGGTGATGCTTTTAGTTGAGTCATCAATAACAGCAGATCCAGGTGCGATCGTCTCCCTACCGGCGTTGGCCATGACCACCGCTACATAGGGCAGGATCAATGCCCCGCCTAAAGCGAACCACCGATAGGGGCTGGGGAGAAGGACGGTTGCGATAAAGCAGGCAGTGCGGATCATCATGGAAATGAAATATCGTCGTTGACGGCTCGGCAGATCGCTACTGAGCCCTTTTTGAGCGCTGGTAATGTCGTGAATTTCCTCGCCCATGGCATAACCCTACGCGCCTGCGGCGTGGAAATTCTTACTTACGCCTAGGTAGCCAGTAGGTTTTAGCCATGACTCTTCCGATTGCTCTCATAACCGGTGGGAATCGTGGGATCGGCCTTGCTATCGCCTCCGAGTTGAAGGCTGCCGGTTTTGAAGCCGTGATTACCTACCGCTCCGGAACTCCACCCGCAGGATTTTCGTCAGTTCAGATGGACGTGACCTCGACTCAGAGCGTTGAGGAGGCCTTTACCTGGATTGAAAGAGAGTTGGGCGTGCCCGAGGTGATAGTGGCAAACGCGGGAATCACCAAGGACACCTTGGTGATGCGGATGAGCGATGAAGATTTCATTGACGTCATCGATGCCAACCTCACAGGCGCTTTCAGAGTTGCCCGGCGGGCAACTCGCGGAATGCTCAAGCTCAAGCGGGGTCGCATCATCTTCGTTGGCTCGGTGGTGGGAAGTATCGGATCTGCCGGACAAGTGAACTACGCGGCCAGCAAATCTGGGCTGGTTGGAATGGCGCGTTCGTTTGCGCGCGAACTTGGTAGTCGTGGCATCACCGCAAATGTGGTTGCACCGGGTTTTGTTGAGACGGATATGACCGCAGAACTCGATACTAAACGTCGCGACGAAATTGCAGCATCCATACCTCTGGGCAGATTCTGTTCGGCGCAGGAGATTGCAGGTGTCGTTGCATTTATCGCTTCCGCTAAGGCTTCGTATATAACAGGTGCGGTAATACCAATTGATGGTGGACTAGGAATGGGGCATTGAGATGGGAATTCTGAACGGAAAAAATATATTGGTTACAGGAGTGCTCACTGAGGCTTCCATTGCTTTCCATGTTGCGCGTTTGGCGCAAGAAGAGGGCGCCAATGTCGTTCTGAGTTCTTACGGACGCGTTTTTCGAATTACTGAACGGATCGCTGGTCGACTTCCAAAGCCCGCCCCAGTTATCGAGCTCGATGTCACCAATGATGAAGATCTGGCGGCCCTTGCCAATCGAGTGGGCCAGTACGTTCCCACCCTCGATGGGGTAGTGCATTCGATCGCTTTTGCCCCCGAGGCAGCCCTGGGTGGAAATTTCCTGCACACCGCCTGGCCCGATGTGGCGACGGCCATACATGTGTCGGCTTTCTCGCTTAAATCCTTAACAATGGCCGCCAAACCAATGTTCTCCGGTGGCGCATCTGTGGTAGGGCTGGACTTTGATGCCACGGTGGCCTGGCCAAAATATGACTGGATGGGAGTAGCCAAGGCTGCCCTCGAATCAACGACGCGCTACCTGGCGCGCGACCTTGGTCCGGATAATGTGAGAGTCAATCTGGTGGCCGCTGGCCCGCTGCGGACCATCGCCGCGAAGTCGATCCCGGGGTTTGAGCAGTTTGAGGCGCTCTGGAACCAACGATCAGCGCTCACCTGGGATTTCAATGACCCTGTACCTGCGGCACAGGCGACGGTCGTCCTGCTCTCCGACTGGATGCCCAAGACCACCGGGGAGATCATCCACGTCGACGGCGGCGTTCACGCCATTGGTGGATGATTGGGGCTCGATTTCTTCCTTTGCCCGCTCTCTAGTACCCTTACGCCCAGACCAGTGGATTGTTCACTGCAAGAGGAGTTTCCGCTCCCACCTTCATCGCTTCGGCGAGATGGTACGTCGTGGTCCGTATACGGACACTTCGATCGCGGGCGCTCTCATTGCAGGATATTTCAACTGACAAGCGAGCAACCAAGAAGGAGTAAGTATCAGCACTGAAGCCCGCATCAACGATCGCATTCGCGTACCGCAAGTTCGTCTCATCGGTCCAACCGCTGAACAAATAGGCGTCGTGGATATCGATACCGCATTGCGAATGGCAGATGAAATCGGTCTCGACCTCGTCGAAATCGCCCCAGATGCCAATCCGCCCGTGTGCAAGATCATGGATTTCGGAAAATATAAGTACGAGATCGCACAGAAGGCACGCGAAGCGCGGCAGAACCAGACCCATATCGTGGTCAAAGAGGTTCGGATGCGTCCCAAGATTGAAAGTCACGACTATGAGACCAAGCGGGCTCATATCGAGAAATTCCTTCGCGGTGGCGACAAAGTGAAGATCACTATGCAATTTCGAGGTCGCGAACAGACCAGACCGGAGTTGGGCTACAAACTTTTGCAGAAGCTTGCTCAAGATATTAGCGAATTCGGTTTCGTGGAATTCGCGCCCAAGCAAGAGGGTCGCAATATGACCATGGTGCTGGGGCCGACAAAGCGAAAGACCGAAGCAGTGGCCGAACAGAAGGCAGCTCGCAAAGCGAAAGCCGATGCGAAGGCACAGGAAGTCGAGTAGTAGTTAGTTTTACAGGAGCACGAACGAGAGGATCGCGAATATGCCAAAGATGAAAACGCACAGTGGCGCCAAGAAGACCTTCCGCGTCACTGGATCTGGAAAGATCATGCACGAGCGAGCTGGCAGACGCCACCTTCTTGAGCACAAGTCTTCGCGACTTACCCGTCGCTTGGGCAAAGATGCCACGGCCAATACAACAGTAACTTTTACGGCCAAGCGCATGCTTGGCTTGAAGTAAGGAGCGCGAGTTAAATGGCAAGAGTTAAGCGTGGCGTACATGCCGCAAAGAAACGCCGTACCACTCTGGAGCGCGCCAGCGGATACCGCGGACAGCGTTCACGGCTTTATGCAAAGGCAAAAGAGCAAGTTACTCACTCCATGGTCTATGCGTTCAACGATCGCAAAGACAAGAAAGGTGACTTCCGCCAGTTGTGGATTCAACGAATTAATGCGGCAAGCCGTGCAAATGGTCTGACCTACAACCGTTTCATCCAAGGTTTGAAGGCTGCCGGAGTCGAAGTTGATCGTCGTGTTCTCTCAGAACTCGCAACCAACGAACCAGAGACTTTCAAGACCCTAGTTGAAGTTGCTCGCAAGAGCCTCGTTTAACTTCTATCGCTCCAGCCAATGATTGAGAGCCTTCATTCGCCGCATATCGCGCGAGTGAAGGCTCTTCTTGGTTCGCGGGGTAAAAAGGAGCGGAAAGAATCCGGGCTCTTCCTGGCAGAGGGCATGCAATTTCTGCGCGAAGCATCTGTCACCGGTGCCATACCGCGCATTGAAACCTTGTACCTCACAAGCAGCGCGCGAAGAAAAATAGAAACCGAAGGAATCTCCATTGATCATATCCACATCTTGGATGTGAGTGATGATGTGATGACTGCGATGGGGGAGACGGTTACCCCGCAAGGCGTCATTGGGCTCTGTGAGTTACCTCAGTTATCTTTGGGTCAGCTCGTGTTCGATCCAACTTCGAAGTACATCTACTTGAATGAAATCCAAGATCCGGGAAACGCCGGCACGATTTTAAGAAGCGCAGATGCCACGGGATTCTCTGGAGTTATCACCTCACCAAATAGCGTCGACCTTTTCTCGCCGAAAGTTGTCCGCGCCAGCGCTGGATCACTCTGGCACCTACCGGTTGTAGAGCGAGTCCAGTTTGCCGATCTCCTCCCACTCTGGCCCAATGATTCAATATTTGCACTTGAGGCGAATGCCCAGAGTTCGCTTCTTGAAGTACAGGCGGAAGGACCGTCGTTATGGATTTTCGGAAATGAGGCACGCGGTCTATCAGATTGGGTAGGACATTCTCGCGTCAGAGAAATCTCAATTCCTATGGCTGGAAATGCGGAAAGTCTTAATTTAGCTGCTGCGGCATCTATCGTGATGTTTCATGTGAGTACTGCAAAAAAATCCAATGCGAACGAGACCTAAAAGTAAATGTCCGACGAGTTACCAGGAGCGAACAGTAGACTCAACGCCATGAGTTTGGGGACTTCGGGGACTTCGGGAGACGATCTCAATCTTTGGGTCAGCGCTGCGCTTAGCGCGATTGCTGAAACTACGAATCTCGATGATCTGAAAAGCGCCCGGATTGCGCATGCAGGAGATAAATCACCGATTGCACTGGCTAGCCGATCATTGGGTGGGCTTGCCGCCGATGAACGCGCACGTATGGGCAAACTCATTGGGGAGGCGCGCGGACAAGTCTCTGCGGCAATTGAACAGCAGAAGGAAATTCTCGAGGCGCAGCGCGATGCGCGCGTCTTGCTGGAGGAAGTGGTCGACGTAACCCTTCCCGCAACTAGAGGCCACCGGGGCGCGCTGCATCCCATCACGATATTGAAAAATGAAATCAGTGATTACTTCATTGCGCAAGGGTATGGCGTGGCTGAAGGGCCCGAACTTGAAGCAGAATGGCTTAACTTCGATGCCCTCAATATGCCAGAGGATCACCCAGCACGCTCGATGCAGGATACTTTTTTCGTAGAACCTCTGGATGCGCGGCTAGTTCTGCGAACTCATACTTCACCGGTTCAAATTCGTACCATGTTGGAGAACGATCCACCAATTCACGTCATTTGTCCGGGCCGAACCTTTCGGGCCGATGAATTGGATGCAACCCATACGCCGGTCTTTCATCAAGTCGAAGGACTCGTAGTAGATCGTGGAATTACCATGGCACACCTTAAAGGCACCTTGGATTTGTTCGCCCGAGAGATGTTCGGAGAGGAAGCCTTGACCCGGCTGCGTCCATCGTTCTTCCCCTTCACCGAGCCCAGCGCGGAAGTCGATATCTTCTTTAATGGTCGATGGATTGAATGGGGCGGCTGTGGGATGGTCAATCCCCGGGTACTTGCCGCATGTGGTGTCGATACCAAAGAATTCTCGGGCTTCGCATTTGGAATGGGACTGGAGCGCACCTTGATGGTCCGCCATGGGATTACGGATATGCACGACCTGGTCGAAGGCGATATCCGATTCAGCAGAGCGTTTGGGGTGGGCATTTAATGCGCGTACCACTTTCTTGGATCCGTGAATTTACCGATGTTCCTGAATCTCTTTCCAACGAAGAAATCTCGGATGCCTTCGTCCGTGTCGGTTTTGAAGTTGAGCAAATTTATGTGACTGGCGCTGACATTTCCGGTCCGTTGAAAGTCGGACGCGTTGTAAATGTGGAGACAATTACCGAATTCAAAAAGCCAATCCGTTGGGTAGAACTTGATTGTGGCGAAGACGCCACGCGCTTTGTTATTTGTGGCGCAGATAATTTTGTGGCAGGCGACTTGGTCGTCGTGGCTCTTCCGGGCGCAACCCTTCCCGGCGGTTTTGCGATTTCGCAACGCGAGACTTATGGCAAGACGAGCAATGGAATGATCTGCTCTTCCCGTGAATTGGGACTAAGTGACGAGCATTCTGGAATATTGGTCCTGCCCGCAGGTTCGGCCAGTATCGGAGATGATGCGCTCACACTCTTAGATATTGCCGACGTGGTTTTTGATATCGCGGTTAATCCCGATCGTGGCTACGCACTTTCCATGCGTGGCATGGCTCGTGAAATAGCCGCATCTCTAGGTGTTGGTTATCGTGATCCGGTTTCTTCGATAAATGTGAGCGCATTCCCAATTTCAAAATCAGGCTCAAACGGTGGAGTAGAAGTAGCGATCGACGATCCTACGGGGGCTTCGGTGATCTACATCCGAACTCTCAATAATTTTGATCCGAGCGCGTCTTCACCATTATGGATGAGCCGGCGACTTGAGAAGTGTGGCATGCGCTCTATCTCCTTGGCGGTTGATGTTACAAATTATGTAATGCTCGAACTAGGACAGCCACTCCACGCTTTCGACAGCAAGCGGATCAATGGGTCGTTGCATATTCGCCGGGCAGGTACTCCAATTCAGTTCACCACGTTGGATGGCCAAGAAAGAGTGCTCGCGCCTGAAGATTTACTTGTGGCGGACGATATCCACCCTCTCGCGATTGCCGGAACTATGGGCGGTCTGGATTCGGAAGTCACGCTTTCCACCACGACGTTAGCCATTGAAGCGGCTCGATTTGATCCGATCTCAATTGCCAAGAACTCAAGACAGCATCGGATTTCATCGGAGGCATCGCGACGTTTTGAGCGGGGAGTGGACCCATCCTTGGCCGAATTTGCATCGGCTCGCGCATCACAACTGCTCATTGATTTGGGCGGTGCGGCCCACGTTGCATCACAGAAAGCGGGGGAGCCGCGCTACAGTCCCATCGTTGATTTTGATCCAGCCTACGTCGCCACTTTAACTGGCGCGGAGATTTCGATCGCCGACGTAGAGAAGATGCTCTTAATTGTCGGTTGCGATATCGAAAAATCGAGTGAGAAACTCTGGAAAATTGATCCGCCATCCTGGCGCAGTGATCTTAAAGCCCCTGCCGATCTCGTAGAAGAAGTGGCTCGGATGGTGGGTTATGACACTATTCCATCCGTACTGCCTCCCCCTTCGGTAAGTCCGGGGCTCACTCATATGCAACTTCGCCGCCGCGCAATCTCTCAGTTGATGGCCGATCGCGGTCTGGTTGAGATTCAGACTTATCCGTTTACGTCCGAATCTGTCATGAAATCCCTTGGATTCACAGGAGTGCGCGGGAAGGCATTTCGACTCTCAAATCCAATGTCCGAAGACGCGCCGCTGTTGCGAACCCATTTGATCCCCGGATTGATTGAAGCAGCGCAGCGCAATCTTGGGCGTGGAAATCGTAACTTCGGAATTTTCGAAATCGGATTGATCTTCCAAAATGCTACTGAGTTGGCATCTATCGAAAACCCTTCGACCGAACAGAGGCCCACGAGAGAGCAGATCGATGCAATCTATGCGGGTGTCCCAAACCAGCCACTGCACCTGGGTGGACTTTTGGTTGGACTGGCAGAGAAAGAGGATTGGCGGGGCAAGGGCCGCGCGTACGACTGGACCGATGCGATAGAACTTGCCGGATCAGTTCTCTCTGCATGCAACCTCGAATGGAGCATTGGTAGATCAGATTTCGCGCCTTGGCACCCGGGACGGTGCGCGGAAATTCTTGTTGCTGGGAAAATAGTCGCGCATGCGGGAGAGTTGCATCCGCGAGTTGTCGCCGAATTTGGCTTACCCGCCCGCACCTGCGCCTTCGTGGTAAACCTTTCTGCCCTTCCTGCTCCACACATCACGCGCGCCCCGATGCTTGGTACCTTGCCGGTCGCAGTCCAAGACATTGCCCTGATAGTCGATGAATCAATTCCGAGCGCAGCGGTGGTGGCAGCTCTGGTGAGCGGCGCTGGGCAGATGTTGGAATCGATCGAACTCTTTGACCGATACTCACAAATCGGTGCAGGCAAGGTCTCTCTGGCTTTCACTCTCACCTTTCGAGCCCCTGATCGGACTTTAACTGGCGCCGAAGTCGCGCAGATGCGCGAAGCTGCGGTTGATGCCGCGCGGAATCAACTAGGAGCCGTACTCCGATCCTCCTGAGCGTATAAGTATGCAGAGAATTGCATAATTAGTGAATAGTGCTGTACCCTACTTCCATGAAAACGGCCGTGGTGGGCGCAAGTGGGTACGCGGGCGGCGAGTTACTTCGTCTGCTACAGATCCATCCGACCTTTAATCCGAGCCACCTAACCGCGCATGCAAATGCCGGAGAGCTCATCAATTCACTCCATCCCCACCTGAGTGGCTATGAGGGTCAAACTTTTTCTGCGTTAGATATCTCCGAATTGAGATCTGCGGAGTTGATTTTCCTGGCTCTTCCGCATGGAGAGTCCGCCCAAGTTGTTAATCAATTAAACGATGATCAACTCGTTGTCGATCTAGGCGCTGATTACAGATTGCAAAGTTCGCAATCCTGGAATAGATATTACGATGGCGATCATGCTGGCACCTGGACATATGGACTGCCGGAGTTGCCCGGCGCACGTGCAGAGATTTTGAAGTCGAAACGAATTGCCAACCCAGGTTGCTATGCAACTGCGATAGCCCTTGGCATAGCGCCAGTGCTCTCTGTGATTGATTACTCTGATGTGGTTGTGGTTGCTGCCTCTGGTACGACAGGTGCAGGTAGGAGTTCAAAGTCATCCCTCTCGGCCAGTGAAGTAATGGGTTCGCTTAGTTCATACAAATTTGGCGGAGTCCACCAGCACACTCCGGAGATCGAAGAGTCGCTCACCCGTGTCATCAATAAACCAGTGAATATTTCGTTCACACCCATACTTGCGCCGATGCCCAGGGGGATTCTCGCCACGATAACTGCGAAATTAAGTGCAGTTATAGACGAGGACCACTTACGTTCTCTTTACTCTAACCAGTATGGATTAGAGGAGTTCATTACATTTCTGCCACATGGTGTGCTGCCCAAGACGGCGAGTGTGACAGGTAGCAACCGAGCACAAATCCAAGTTGCTATAGATGCCCATACCAATCGGGTCGTCATTTCGGTAGCAATAGATAACTTAGGAAAGGGTGCTGCCGGTCAGGCGATTCAGAACGCAAATCTCATCGCAGGACTGCCGGAATCGACTGGACTTGAAACAGGTGGGCTAGGCGTATGAAGTTTCCCAGCGGGTTTAGGGCGGGTGCCACCGCCGCCGGGCTGAAGAGTTCGGGTCTGCTGGACCTGACCATTATTGAGAACCAGGGACCGGAGTTTCTCTGTGCCGGAGTTCTTACTACCAATAAGGTGGTTGCCGCACCAGTTATTTGGACGAAGCAGATCGTAAGTGGTGGTGCGATTAGGGCGGTATTGCTCAACTCGGGTGGAGCCAACGCGTGCACCGGTCCGCAGGGCTTTGCTGATACCCACAAGAGTGCTGAACACGTTGCAGAGGCACTTGATATTTCATCCTCTGAAGTAGCAGTGTGTTCGACGGGACTCATCGGTGAACTTTTGCCGATGGGAAAAGTACTTGCGGGTATCGATTCGATTGCTCTCGACATGAGCAATGATCATTTGGAATTAGCTGCGCGAGCCATCATGACCACGGATTCAGTACCGAAAATGGCGACTAGTGAGAAATTTGGTGTCCGCACTACAGGAATAGCAAAGGGTGCCGGCATGCTGGCACCATCGCTGGCCACGATGCTCTCAGTAGTAATGACGGACGCGCTGGTTGACCCACTTGCCATGCAGGTCATTTTCTCCCGAGTTTGTGACCGTACCTACAATCGCCTTGACTCAGATGGATGCACTTCAACCAATGACACTGTTCTTCTACTTTCTTCGGGGGCTTCGGGCGTATCGATCTCAGAGGCGGAATTAGAAGAAGTGCTGATGGACGTTTGTGGAGACTTGGCTACTCAACTCGTTGGCGATGCGGAGGGTCATACCAAAGTTGTTTTCATCAAAGTGATAAATGCACAATCGGAAGAGGATGCGGTAAGCGTTGGACGTGCGTGCGCCCGAAATAATTTACTTAAGTGCGCGCTCTTTGGCGGCGACCCCAATTGGGGGAGGATCCTGGCTGCCGTTGGCACAGCCGATGCAGAGTTCGATGCATTTGACTTGGATGTCACTCTCAATGGAATTCTCGTCTCCCGTTCGAGTGGACCTGGAGAAGATCGAACTCTGGTTGATCTTTCTGGTCCAAGGGTGGAAATTATTATTGATCTCAAGTCTGGACATGAGAGCGCGACGGTGATGACCAATGATTTGAGTCATGATTATGTTCACGAGAATTCGGCGTATGCAACATGATCGTGATTAAGTTTGGCGGTCATGCCATGACAGATGAGGAAGGCCTATTCGCAAAGGCGGTCCAGGGTGCCCTCGACATAGGCGAAGAGTGCATCATTGTGCATGGCGGAGGGCCACAGATTGATGCTGCTCTTAAAGAAGCACATATCACTCCGTCCTACCTGGGCGGCTTTCGAGTTACGACCCCGGAAGTTTTTGAAATTGTTCAGAAAGTCTTGAGTGGCGTCGTCCTCAGAAATGTGGTTGCTCAGTTGCGAGATGCAGGTATTAATGCAGTGGGTATTTCTGGTCGCGACGGAGGCCTGCTGGTGGCAAAGAAGTTGAGCCAATTGGTGGATGGATCGCCCGTTGATTTGGGTCAGGTGGGTGAGGTCGTGCGCGTCGATACTTCGATTTTGGAGACTTTGATTTCATCAGGCTTCCTGCCTGTTATCTCATCAGTTGCCGTAGAAGGCGATGACACGTATGAGAATTCGAAAGTTGGATTGAATGTCAATGCAGACCTTGCTGCCGGTGCGATAGCCGGTGCGGTGCACGCATCGACGCTGATTTTTATGACCGATGTGGCGGGAATTTACCGAAATTGGCCAGATAGCTCCTCTTTGATTACGACGATTTCTGCTCCTGAGTTGAGATTGATAAAGGGTGAATTCGCAGAGGGTATGGCTCCTAAGGTCCTGGCCTGTCTCAACGCCATCGAGGCTGGCGCATTAAGTGTGCGAATTATTGACGGTAAGGATCCGCAGGCATTCGCCCTGGCTCTGCGCGGAATAGGTGGAACGGTAGTGACGCCATGACAATTCCTGCGAAGGATTTTTCCGCTCGTTGGGATAACTCAATTCAATCTAACTATGGACAACCCGAGTTGACTCTGGTTAGCGGTAAGGGCGCAAAGGTCACAGACAGCGAAGGAAGAACTTACTTGGATTTCCTGGGTGGAATTGCCACCAATATTTTAGGACATGCTCACCCAGCAATCGTGAAAGCCGTGACCGCGCAGATTTCCACCTTGGGACATGTCAGTAATTTTTACAGCCATCCTGGCGTCCTAGCCCTGGCGGAGAAATTGCAAGGGTTGGTCGGAGATCCTTCTGCCCGGGTTTTCTTCTGCAACTCCGGTGCGGAGGCGAATGAGGCAGCCCTTAAACTTTCGCGCAAGACTGGAAGAAAACGAATTGTTGCAACGGAAGGAGCATTCCATGGGCGAACCATGGGCGCCCTTTCCTTAACTGGTCAACCATCCAAGCGAGACCCATTTAAGCCACTTCTTCCCGGAATTGTCCACGTGCCATATGGCGATCTTGCGGCGATGCGAAGGAGAGTGAGTCGCAGAACCGCGATGGTCATTATTGAACCGATCTTGGGCGAAGCCGGAGTTGTCATGCCTCCACCTGGTTATCTGGCGGGGATTCGGGCACTTTGCAACACGACTGGAACATTAATGGTTGTTGATGCAGTCCAAACGGGGATGGGAAGAACTGGACAGTGGTTTGGCTACGAGCACGAAGGCGTCATACCTGATGTCATTACTTTGGCCAAAGGACTCGGCGGCGGACTTCCGCTTGGGGCGATGATTGCGCTGGGCGGGAGTGCTCATTTATTCCAACCAGGGGATCACGGAACGACATTTGGAGGAAATCCAGTCGCATGTGCGAGTGCGTTGGCGGCGATTGATGTGCTTGAAAAGAAAGCACTCCTCAAACGAACCCGCGATCACGAATTCACTATCAAGTCATCACTCTCGCATCTACCCGGAGTGAAAGAAGTCCGTGGGATGGGATTGCTTCTTGGGATTGTTTTGGAAAGGGAGATTGCGACGGCTATGAAGCACGCGCTTCAAAAAGCTGGCGTGCTAGTTAATGCACCAACGCCAAATGTGCTTCGAATCGCACCCGCACTTATCGTCACTTCTTCCGAAGTGAACAAATTCATTTCCATATTTTCCAAGGTTCTAGGAGAGGTGAATCATGGTTGAACCTAAGAGAACCAGCGCTTCTGCGCGCAGAGCTAAGGTCATATCGTTCGTGCAGGCGGGTCTGGTGCGTTCACAGTCCGATCTCGTCCGTCTGCTTGAGAAGTCTGGCTTTGAAGTGACGCAAGCAACTGCAAGTCGCGATCTGGTAGATATAGGTGCGATCCGCAGTCGCGATAGGGAAGGAAATTCTGTATACCAACTACAGGTTGATGAAGCCCAGAGTCGCTCTCGCGTCATCTCACTGCCATGGGAGTTGATTCTTTCAGTTGAATCCAGCGGCAATCTTGCAGTTGTACGAACGCCTCCGGGAGGTGCCCAATTGCTCGCTTGCGCTCTCGATGTGGCCCTTGCGCATGGACTGCTAAATTCCTTCATCGGAACCATAGCGGGGGATGACACTGTTCTTCTTGTTTCCAAGAAGAGCGCAGGTGGAGCAGCCTTAGCTAAAGAATTGCGAAAAATCGCGGAACCAATGAAGATTTCTCACAGGGGGACAAATATCCGAGGAGTGCGCTGATGAGAGAGAAGATTGTTCTGGCTTATTCAGGCGGGTTGGATAGCTCTGTCGCAATTGGCTGGATCGAACGCGAAACTGGCGCGGAAGTGATCGCCGTTGCCAATGAATATGTCACTGGTGATGTTCGATTGAAAATGCATGCGGGTCGATGCTGGGTTACTGGTCGTCGTAGCGAAGCCTCTTTGTATGATTTCGATATGGCGACATACGATGAGGGGGATACCTTTGATCAATCCTTGGCAAAGGGATTTGTCGATCTCTGGGGCCTTCCTTCCCGTATCGCTTCCGCGCGAAATTTAAGAATGAAGGCATAGTCATGGCGCTCTGGGGAGGAAGATTTTCGCATGGACCGGCGGATGCGGTTTTCGCCCTGTCGCGGAGTATTGAGTTTGATTGGAGATTGGCGCCTTACGATCTGAGATCCTCGCTTGCTCATTTACAGGGACTTGCGGATGGGGGACTGGTGAGTACTGCCGATGCGTCTCTCATTCGTGGCGCCCTCCGGCAATTGCAAAGTGAAGTTGGCTCTGGTGCATTCGCTCCGAACGATACCGATGAAGATGTTCACAGTGCACTCGAACGTGGACTCACTGAGAAGTTAGGCGAACTTGGCGGTGCACTTCGCGCGGGTCGATCGCGAAATGACCAAGTTGCAACCGATCTGCGGTTGTACGCCATTGATCACATGCTCCATGTCGCTGGACTTGTTTGCGATCTGCAGTCGACAATCCTAAAAAAGGCGACGGAGTATGCAGATGCTCCTGCGCCAGGTTTCACCCATCTTCAGCATGCACAGCCAGTGATCTTCGGCCACGAACTTGCCAAGCATGCGCACGCATTGGGAAGAGATGTTGATCGAATTCATGATTGGTACGAACGAACATCGTTCTCGCCGCTGGGTGCGGGAGCCCTGGCGGGATCATCCCTTCCGATCAGCCCCGCCGCGAGTGCAGCAGAGCTGGGATTCAAAGCGCCGATTGCCAACAGTATTGATGCAGTGAGTGATAGAGATTTTGTCGCAGAGGCATTATTTGCAATCACTATGGTTGGACTTCATCTTTCTCGAATGGGAGAGGAGTGGTGTTTGTGGACCTCGACTGAATTTGGATGGGCGAAACTTGATGACGCATACGCGACGGGGTCTTCCATCATGCCCCAGAAGAAGAACCCTGATATTGCCGAACTTGCGCGCGGAAAAGCCGGAAGGGTTATTGGAAACCTCACGACCGTCCTGACCATGCTCAAGGGCTTGCCCTTTGCATACAACCGTGATCTACAAGAAGACAAAGAGCCACTCTTCGACTCAATCGACACGATGAGCCTCGTGATCCCGGCATTTTCCGGAATGATTGATACGACAGTTTTCAATCGGGAGAAGATGGCGCTGTCAGCCTCAACTGGATTTTCACTGGCCACTGAAATTGCTGATTTCCTGGTACGTGCTGGTATTCCATTCGCGACGGCCCATGAAGCCGCCGGAGAGTGCGTGCGTGAGTGTGAGGCGACCGGTCGCGAATTGCACGAACTAAGGGATGATGAATTCATAGCGATTCACCCGGCCCTGACAGCCGCAGTTCGCGGCGTACTTACCGTCGCCGGGGCGCTTGCTTCGCGCAGCACATTTGGTGGCACGGCACCTGCTCAGTTAACTTCTCAAATCGCTACTCTCGAATCGCAGATCGCCCAGAACCATTCGTGGATTACCAGCGAGAGTCAACGCTTTTCGGGCATGATGGGGCAATGAACTTACTCGATGACCTGAAGTGGCGTGGTTTGTTCGCGCAGTCAACGGATGAAGCAGCGCTGAGAGAGGCTTTGAAAAAGCCCCTTACGCTTTACATTGGTTTTGATCCCACTGCTCCAAGTATGGGGATAGGCAATCTGGTAGTTCTGCTGGTGCTGCGCCGTTTTCAGTTGGCAGGGCACCATCCGATCGCCCTCGTCGGCGGCGCAACTGGGTTAGTAGGGGATCCGGGCGGAAGAAACGAAGAGCGAACTCTAAACAGCGAAGAGGTAGTGGAGCAATGGGCGAGCAGATTTCGCGAGCAACTTTCTCAGTACTTGGATTTTGAAGCGCCAACCAATCCTGCGCGCATTGTCAATAACCTTGATTGGACCGCTCCAATGTCGGCCATCGAATTTCTTCGTGACATCGGAAAGCATTTCAGCGTCAATCAAATGTTGGCAAAGGAATCTGTCTCTGCCCGTTTGGAAAGCGGAGGGATTTCCTACACGGAATTTTCTTACCAAGTACTGCAGTCTTTAGATTTCCTCGAACTCTACCGTCGGTTTAATTGCACCTTGCAGGTCGGCGGTTCGGACCAGTGGGGCAATATCGTTGCCGGACTTGATTTAATCCGTCGCGTTGAGAGTGGAAGTGCTCATACGCTTACTGTTCCACTGTTGATGAAGGCCGACGGCACCAAGTTTGGTAAAACCGCTGCGGGAAATGTCTGGCTTGACCCGGCTATGACATCTCCGTACTCGTTCTACCAGTACTGGTTGGCATCCGATGACAGAGATGTCATTAAATTCCTCAAAGTTTTTTCATTTCTTTCACACGATGAAATTAATGAACTAGAAAAGTCCCATAATGAAAATCCTGGTGCACGCACGGCGCACCGCGCATTGGCCCGCGAACTCACGACGCTCGTACATGGGTCACAGGACTGCGAACGAGTTGAAGCCGCCGCGCGGGCGCTATTTGGCCAGGGCGAGCTCTCAGAGCTGGATGAGGCCACGCTGGAGAGCGCGCTAGCCGAACTTCCACACGTATTTGTGGCCTCCCGCCAGGAAATCCCAACCTGGGTGGACCTGGTGGCGGCATCCGGGGTCGTGGATTCAAAGTCTGCGGCTCGGCGGGTGGTGAAAGAGGGTGGCGCATATCTCAATAACGCGAAAATCGCCGGTGAGGACTTTGCGCCCGCGGAAAAAGACTTCTTTTTCGGCCGTTTTGCCATCCTGAGAAAAGGCAAGCGTGACCTCATTGCCGTGGAGATTTCGAAAAAAGCCTTATAAATCAAGGTTTTTCAAGGGAGCCCACTCTCGGTTCGATCTCGATTTGACCCTAGGCGGGACGCCACATATAGTTACGCTCCTTGCAGTGCACCGGACGATTTAAGGCCGGACAGCAAGAACTTCCTTCAAATTCGAAGTTAGTGGTTTGCGTGCGGTTTGACTGCACAAGCGCCGCTGGACTAGATTTGTGGGTCTGCCCTGAAAATGAAGAGAGATCTTCGGAAGCAGTGCGCATCCGTACCTTGAGAACTCAACAGCGTGCCATAAGTCAATGCCAATGTGGCTCCTCTTGCCATGTCTGAAAACTTTCGGGTTTTGAGCGTGACGGAGTGAGACCACGAAGTAATACCTCAATGAGGTATGGCACTAGCTTTCCAGCTTTGCTGGAGAGCAAAAAGCTATACCCGTTGATTTCCTTTGGTAAAGACAAAAAAATAACGTCAGTTATTAATAGTCTGTACGCCAGATAAAAACTTTCTATGGAGAGTTTGATCCTGGCTCAGGACGAACGCTGGCGGCGTGCTTAACACATGCAAGTCGAGCGATGAGATCCCTTCGGGGATGGATTAGCGGCGAACGGGTGAGGAACACGTGAGGAATCTACCTTCTACTCTGGGATAACTCCGGGAAACCGGGGCTAATACCGGATATGAAACTTGGTGGCATCACCGAGTTTGGAAAGTTTTTCGGTAGAAGATGACCTCGCGGCCTATCAGCTTGTTGGTGAGGTAATGGCTCACCAAGGCGACGACGGGTAGCCGGCCTGAGAGGGCGACCGGCCACACTGGGACTGAGACACGGCCCAGACTCCTACGGGAGGCAGCAGTGGGGAATATTGGGCAATGGAGGAAACTCTGACCCAGCGACGCCGCGTGCGGGATGAAGGCCTTCGGGTTGTAAACCGCTTTCAGCAGGGAAGAAGCGAAAGTGACGGTACCTGCAGAAGAAGCACCGGCTAACTATGTGCCAGCAGCCGCGGTAATACATAGGGTGCAAGCGTTGTCCGGAATTATTGGGCGTAAAGAGCTCGTAGGTGGTTCGTAACGTCGGGTGTGAAAATCTGGGGCTCAACCCCAGACCTGCATTCGATACGGGCGAACTAGAGTGTGGTAGGGGAGACTGGAATTCCTGGTGTAGCGGTGGAATGCGCAGATATCAGGAGGAACACCAATGGCGAAGGCAGGTCTCTGGGCCATTACTGACACTGAGGAGCGAAAGCGTGGGGAGCGAACAGGATTAGATACCCTGGTAGTCCACGCCGTAAACGGTGGGCACTAGTTGTGGGAACCTTCCACGGTTTCTGCGACGCAGCTAACGCATTAAGTGCCCCGCCTGGGGAGTACGATCGCAAGATTAAAACTCAAAGGAATTGACGGGGCCCCGCACAAGCAGCGGAGCATGCGGCTTAATTCGACGCAACGCGAAGAACCTTACCAAGGCTTGACATATACCGGAATATGGCAGAAATGTCATAGCTGTAAAAGGTCGGTATACAGGTGGTGCATGGTTGTCGTCAGCTCGTGTCGTGAGATGTTGGGTTAAGTCCCGCAACGAGCGCAACCCTCGTTCTGTGTTGCCAGCATTTAGTTGGGGACTCACAGGAGACTGCCGGGGTCAACTCGGAGGAAGGTGGGGATGACGTCAAATCATCATGCCCCTTATGTCTTGGGCTGCACGCATGCTACAATGGCCGGTACAAAGGGCTGCGATACCGCAAGGTGGAGCGAATCCCAAAAAGCCGGTCTCAGTTCGGATTGGGGTCTGCAACTCGACCCCATGAAGTCGGAGTTGCTAGTAATCGCAGATCAGCAACGCTGCGGTGAATACGTTCCCGGGGCTTGTACACACCGCCCGTCACGTCACGAAAGTCGGTAACACCCGAAGTCAGTGGCCCAACCGCAAGGAGGGAGCTGCCGAAGGTGGGATCGGTGATTGGGACGAAGTCGTAACAAGGTAGCCGTACCGGAAGGTGCGGCTGGATCACCTCCTTTCTAAGGAGTTCCTTAGATGTAAGCGCCTTTCGAGGTTGCTTACGTGGAGCATTGACTTAGGTTTATTGAATTTTAGAATCCCTAGTACAACCGAAAACCTGCAGCGCTTGCGCCGTAGGTTATTAAGAGTGGAACCGGCTCTTCTCTATGAAAACTAACTAGGCACGTTGTTGGGTCCTGAGGGGACGGCTAGCGCCGCACCTTCTGGACTTAGTAAGCAGGTCAAACCAGATCCTTTTTAAGGGTAAAGGTGGCCAAGGCATACTGAGTACCGCCCGTAGCTTGAGAACTACACAGTGGACGCGAGCATCTTTGTGGTCAAATTATTAAGTGCACATGGCGGATGCCTTGGCACCAGAAGCCGATGAAGGACGTAGGAGGCTGCGATAAGCCTCGGGGAGCTGTCAACCGAGCTGTGATCCGAGGATTTCCGAATGGGGAAACCCAGCCAGAGTAATGTCTGGTTATTCCCGCCTGAACACATAGGGCGGGTAAAGGGAACGTGGGGAAGTGAAACATCTCAGTACCCACAGGAGGAGAAAACAACCGTGATTCCGTTAGTAGTGGCGAGCGAAAGCGGAAGAGGCTAAACCAATACTGTGTCAAGCCGGCAGGCGTTGCAGTATCGGGGTCGTGGGACCAGTTGGAATGGACTGCCGTTCGTTCAATGAGTCAAAAATTAATTGCGTAGATGAAGGACGTGGGAAAGTCCGGCATAGAGGGTGAGACCCCCGTAATCGAAACGCAGCTAACTCATTACTGGTATCCCAAGTAATACCGAACTCGAGGAATTCGGTATGAATCTGGCGGGACCACCCGCTAAGCCTAAATACTCTCTGGTGACCGATAGCGGACTAGTACCGTGAGGGAAAGGTGAAAAGAACCCCGAAAGGGGAGTGAAATAGATTCTGAAACCGTGTGCATACAAGCCGTAGGAGCGACGTAAGTTGTGACTGCGTGCCTTTTGAAGAATGAGTCTACGAGTTAGTGTTATGTGGCAAGGTTAACCCGTCGAGGGGAAGCCGTAGCGAAAGCGAGTCTGAATAGGGCGAATGAGTCGCATGATCTAGACCCGAAGCGAGGTGATCTACGCATGGCCAGGTTGAAGCGCGGGTAAGACCGCGTGGAGGACCGAACCCACTAATGTTGAAAAATTAGGGGATGAGCTGTGTGTAGGGGTGAAAGACCAATCAAACTTCGTGATAGCTGGTTCTCCCCGAAATGCATTTAGGTGCAGCGTTGCGTGTTTCTTGCCGGAGGTAGAGCTACTGGATGGTCGAGGGGGCCTACAAGCTTACCAACATCAGCCAAACTCCGAATGCCGGTAAGTGAGAGCGCAGCAGTGAGACGGCGGGGGATAAGCTTCGTCGTCGAGAGGGAAACAACCCAGAATAGCAACTAAGGTCCCAAAGCGCGTGCTAAGTGGAAAAGGATGTGAAGTCGCATAGACAACCAGGAGGTTGGCTTAGAAGCAGCCACCCTTAAAAGAGTGCGTAATAGCTCACTGGTCAAGTGATTTCGCGCCGACAATGTAACGGGGCTCAAGCACGCCACCGACGTTCTATCATTCACACACTATCCCGGCCGTAAGGTCCAGGAGTGTGGATGGGTAGGGGAGCGTCGTGTGACTGGTGAAGCGGCGGAGGAATCCAGCCGTGGAAGTCACACGAGTGAGAATGTAGACATGAGTAGCGAGAGTTGGGTGAGAAACCCAACCGCCGAAAGACCAAGGGTTCCTGGGCCAGGCTAATCCGCCCAGGGTAAGTCGGGACCTAAGGCGAGGCCGTCAGGCGTAGTCGATGGACAACCGGTTGATATTCCGGTACCCGCTTTAAATCGCCCATAACGAATCCACTAAAGCTTTTGCGCCTGAAGTGAGCTCGGCTTTTGTCGAGTGAATGGAGCGCGCGGAGTGGTGTGGTAGTAGTTAAGCAATGGTGTGACACAGGAAGGCAGTCCAACCCGGGCGATGGTTGTCCCGGGGTAAGGTCGTAGGGAGAGACGTAGGCAAATCCGCGTCTCACATATCCTGAGAGCTGATGCCGAGCCGTATGGCGAAGTGGATGATCCTATGCTGTCGAGAAAAGCATCTAGCGAGATTTATAGCGGCCCGTACCCGAAACCGACACAGGTGGTCAGGTAGAGAATACTAAGGAGATCGAGATAATCGTGGTTAAGGAACTCGGCAAAATGCCCCCGTAACTTCGGGAGAAGGGGGGCCCTTTGACGTGTAGGAATTTACTTCCGAAGCGTTAGAAGGCCGCAGAGACCAGGCTCAAGCGACTGTTTACCAAAAACACAGGTCCGTGCGAAGTTGCAAAACGATGTATACGGACTGACGCCTGCCCGGTGCTGGAAGGTTAAGGGGACTGGTTAGCCGCAAGGCGAAGCTGAGAACTTAAGCCCCAGTAAACGGCGGTGGTAACTATAACCATCCTAAGGTAGCGAAATTCCTTGTCGGGTAAGTTCCGACCTGCACGAATGGCGTAACGACTTGAGCGCTGTCTCATCCGTGAACTCGGCGAAATTGCATTACGAGTAAAGATGCTCGTTACGCGCAGAAAGACGGAAAGACCCCGGGACCTTTACTATATCTTGATATTGGTGTTCGGAACGGTTTGTGTAGCATAGGTGGGAGACTGTGAAGCGGGCACGCCAGTGTTTGTGGAGTCAACGTTGAAATACCACTCTGATCGTTTTGAACTTCTAACCTCGGTCCGTAATCCGGATCAGGGACAGTGTCTGGTGGGTAGTTTGACTGGGGCGGTCGCCTCCTAAAAAGTAACGGAGGCGCTCAAAGGTTCCCTCAGCCTGGTTGGTAATCAGGTGTCGAGTGTAAGTGCACAAGGGAGCTTAACTGTGAGACAGACATGTCGAGCAGGTGCGAAAGCAGGAACTAGTGATCCGGCGGTGGCTTGTGGAAGCGCCGTCGCTCAACGGATAAAAGGTACCCCGGGGATAACAGGCTGATCTTGCCCAAGAGTCCATATCGACGGCAAGGTTTGGCACCTCGATGTCGGCTCGTCTCATCCTGGGGCTGGAGTAGGTCCCAAGGGTTGGGCTGTTCGCCCATTAAAGAGGCACGCGAGCTGGGTTCAGAACGTCGTGAGACAGTTCGGTCCCTATCTTCTGTGCGCGCAGGAAACTTGAGAAGGGCTGTCCCTAGTACGAGAGGACCGGGACGGACGAACCTCTGGTGTGTCGGTTGTTATGCCAATAGCACCGCCGATTAGCTACGTTCGGAAGGGATAACCGCTGAAAGCATCTAAGCGGGAAGCTCGCTTCAAGATTAGGTTTCCCACCGGTTTACCGGGTAAGGCCCCCAGCTAGACGACTGGGTTGATAGGCGGGAAGTGGAAGAGTCGCAAGACTTGGAGCTGACCCGTACTAATAGGCCGAGGATTTAACTACAAAGCTGCTACGCGTCCACTGTGTGGTTCTCGAGATACGGTCGAGAACCAAATGATTGATATCTCAATAGAGTTTCGGCGACCATAGCGTGAGGGAAACACCCGGCTCCATTCCGAACCCGGAAGTTAAGCCTCACAGCGTCGATGGTACTGCACGGGTGACCTTGTGGGAGAGTAGAACGTTGCCGAACATCCTTTAAGAGAAGGGGCACTTTTAACTAAGTGCCCCTTCTCTATTTTCTATCTATAGTTGAAATTAGGATCTTCACTCGGAATGGAGCAAGGACATGGATTCACGACGCCCGCCATGTAAGGGTTCACGTCCTTCATCTGGCCGTCCTTCATCTGGCCGTCCGTCATCACGTTCAACATCGGGTACTTCTTCAAGTGGAAGGCCATCATCCGGCCGTCCTTCAAGCAGTAGACCGTCTTCCAGCAGCACTACATCGCGTCCACAAAGTAGTTCATCAGATCGTCCACGTTCGGACCGACCAACTTCAGATCGTCCACGTTCGGATAGCCCAAGAGGTGGAAGACCGGATCGCGCCGGTGCAAGACGTCCAGGTATTTCCAAGACTGCCGGAGACCGAAACAGTCGTGCCGTCTCCCCGCGAACTCCGATGGGGCGTTCCAGTGACCCGACGCGTTTTCGTCCACGAATTGTTGAACCTCTTATTCCCGATGAAGTTACGGGCGAAGAGTTAGAGAAGTCTGCACGGGCAGAATTGCTTTCCCTTTCTGCGGATAATGCAAAAGTCGTTGCACGGCATTTAGTTTGTGTCGGAATATTTATTGATTCAGATCCAGAGCGCGCTTACCTGCATGGAATGGCTGCTGCACATCATGCAGGTCGTCTTGCAGTTGCTCGTGAGTCAGCAGGATACGCCGCCTATCGTGCGGGCAAATATGAAATAGCCCTTCGTGAACTAAGAGCGGCTCATAGGATTTCCGGAGATGTTTCCACGTGGCCCGTGATGGCTGATTGCGAGAGAGGGTTAGGTCGCCCGCAGAAGGCGCTCGACATGGCTGGCTCTCCTGAAGTAACTAAACTGGAGAAGGCAGAAGAGATTGAGATGCGAATTGTCGCCTCCGGGGCCCGACGCGATATGGGTCAGTTGGATGCTGCCGTCATCACTTTAACTTGCAAAGAGTTGAAAACTGAAGGTGCTGAATGGTCAGTCCGATTGCGTTATGCATATGCAGATGCGCTTGATGCCGCTGGACGAAAGTCTGAGGCTAAGGAATGGTTTGGAAAGTGTGCGCAGTTGGATCGTGATGGCTCGACAGATGCGTTGGAGCGTTCACAAACCTCGTAACGCTATTCTCTTCTTCCCCGACATTGATCGACCGTAGTGAAAATGAACTACCCACTAACTTCGATATCAATAGAGATTCGGCGTTCCAAGTTTTTGAACAAATGTAGGCCAGTCCCGGATTGAAACGCCTGCCAGATGACTAAGAGTCACCTGGCAGGGACGCACATATTCAGTTTTTCTAATATAACGAAATATTTGAGCGGGTCAAAGGGCTGTAAGACTCTTCAAAATATCCTAGGTTGCTCACCTGTTTACCACACGTTAAAACGTTAAGTCAGACTTTGAAGTCACTAATAAATCTTCTTCGGGAGGTAAAAGGAGTGTAGATATCAGGATTTGGGAGTCCCCAGAATTCATTGCTGAGCATGCGTTGCTCCAAGTTTTGTCCGTTCTAAAGGAGGGCAGGATCCGGCTTATAGGGCGGCTTTTCTCTCATTTCGGGGTGCGGAGGTAAAAACTCCGCACGCTTTCCCGATTTATGTGCAACAAATTCTGACAGCACTTATCGCAAATAAAGGATTTTTCACGGGCAAGAAAGTCGGGCAGTCGGGCAAGAAAGTCGGGCAAGGGTACGTAGGTTTAGTGGCAATCTAAATAGTCTGTGGCGCTCGGAATCTACGGCATGGCCTTTAATGCCAAAGCCTCGGGCGTAGGGAAGAGTGGGAACGGATGTGCCGCCGCCTGTCGCCTAAGAACATGCGCTCGTAAATTGGAATATTTCCCACCTTTTTGCTCTAGTTACAACTGACTTTGTTAGCAAGTGCAACTGAATTTACCGCAGAGGAAATTTTTTGCTTGATATTTGGAGGATAGACAATCCACATGTTGTTACATACAAGCGCATTTCTGTTACCCATTTGCTGCATGACCTGTAGAGAACGGGGATCATCCCCTTGCAGACCACCTGCGCTTGGATAAATCATGATAAAGAGGTTTGAAGCATCGGTAGTAAAATACCCTTCTGCGAGATGGACGCCGTTCCACCAAAGAGGTATCGCAACGCCATATTCAAATTTAACCCCAAGAGACAACTCAAGAGCGGAAATTGTGTTGGCTACGGTAAAGAGCCCAGTTTTTGCTTTTGGTTGCGCATCCGCCCAACTAAAGATTTTACTGGTTCCGGAAAATCCCTTCAGTGATGCTCTAACCTGGAGGGCACGTCCATTCCCTTTGAGAGTAACTTTCTTACTCTGACCAAGATTAAGTTGCACCTGTTGGTCCAATTTCCACGAACCCGTTTCTCCAGGTCTCCTTTGTATTAAGACAGTTATCTTCTGGGACGAATGAACCTGGGATTTTGGAGAAACTGTACATACGAAGGTGCTTGTTATGTAAGTCGGGCAACTAAGCGTCACACTTACATCGCCATTAGATAAGGGCATGATAAACGATGGATTCTTCCAAGATGCCCCTGAATCACTGGGACTGACGCGAACATTAAGAGATTGAATTTTCGTGCTGACGGCTACTGAAAAACTGTAATTTCCATTGGGAACGACACTTACAGAAATTAGCGTTTTCCGTATTCCAGAACTATTGGACACCACTTGAAGCGGAATTGTCGCTGGCATATCAAAGCCTGTCTTCGGGACAACACTGGGCTTCGCGATACACTTTGCCATTCCACTGGACTGCTGACAACTAATGCTCCAAACCACTCCAACAGTCTCTAACAAAGAATAAGCGTGAGATGGAGCAGTTGTCGTAACGTCTACATTTTGGCCCACAATTCTAGCTGAGAAAGTTATCGGCTTTGTCCCCGGACCGATGGCGACTTGTGTATCAGCGCCAATAAGACCATCGACAGTTCCAGATTTGGTGATTGCACCATCCACAGATTCACTCCATGTCATTTTAACATTTTGACCTTGCTGAACCTTCGTTCCAGTAGGGTCCATGCTGTCTGGGGAAAGGTGACAAAAAGTTTCTTTTTCTTTGTATACATCTTCACATGACGCAGAAACCGTTTGTGTAGGTGGCGGAAAATCAATAGTAACTGGGACAGTCTTGTAAAAATTGAGACATTCCATTATCCAAGTGCTACAACTCCACAGATGCAACTTTAATGCAAAGCCTTGGTTCAAGTAATCGAGATATTTGACTTGAAATTTCACCGTCTGTCCATCATTAGCGTAACCCCCATCTTTTAATGGTTCGCCTTTCCAATTGACGGGGGTAACGTCTGTCACTCCAGAACCGATGAAGCCGATAGTTGTTTGCAAGTCTTTGCCCACACTGGGATTTAGAATCGTGGATTTAGCCCCTGAAATTGAATCAAGCCAGTAATGAGGAGGTATATTGCTCCCCACATGAATGTTGCCACTCACATCGTAAGTGTGTGAACCAATGGCTGCTTGGATATGTATCGCATAATCACCTGACAGCGTTGGCGGAATGAAAGTGATGGTCGCGCTTCGCCCAAGAGAAGTGATTTGGAAGTAACCATCCGTGTACGTGCTTTCGCCACTGCTCGAGAACGAAGTCGCCCAACCATTGACTGTCTCCATAGTCGCGGATGCAGACCATGTGATGACATCGTTGGAGCCAAGGGTGACGGAACTCGGCAATGAAACCGAAATATCTATTCTGTCACTTGTTGCAGGCACGGAAAGCGGGAAGGGGGTTTGAATTTGAAGAATGCCATTGACCCCAAGGCTTCCCGCAGCTGAAGCCAATGTAGTGGGTATGCTCAGAAGGAGAGTTAACAAGACCGTGACGAGTTTCCGATAGCTCATGATGGTAATCATGCGACTCATTTGATGGAATAGCAATCATTGGAAGGTTAAGAACCCTTATTTCGGCCAAAACTCGCGCAAACATAATGGATGCACGAAGCCGCCGTTGCTAGTAGTACGTACCACCCGGTGTCCGTTGCTCTCGACGTCGCGGCATTCACCGACCATTACTCAAACTAACTTATGAAATGAGTGAGTTAATGGCTCGAAAAGTGGTTACACCTAGCAACTGAAACAAGGCTTTGTTCTTTCATGCGAAAGAACCAAAGCAAGGGAAGTTCCAAAGATAGGAGCTTTACCTAGTTCCTTGTAGGAGGCTCACCCCATTCTGATTTGCACCAATCCAAGGTGCCGGGCCCCCATGTGATCATTCTCGGATCCACTCCAAAATCCCGTGCCATGTCGTCAGCGTGATCCCACGATTTAAGTTCCTTAACACTGTCATTCAACGCGGTTGGTCCACTTACCATAGCCAACGGTCTTAAGCGCCCTTGAAGGTCCTGCATGCTTATTCCCATTTCATTCATATTAGGAACTTAGAATTTAGGAGCCGATTCGTCAATAGACCATTGAAGCGCTTAGGAGCTTCTAACGGCTTGCAGAACAGCCGAGCGCTCACACCCACCTATAGATCACGGCGTGGAAAGGATTACACCAACGATTGGTGGGGTTCCCGAGTTATGTTGCTATTTCAAGTAAAGTCAGTGCTGAGACAACCGTGTGCCGAGCCACGTTAACGCTGCACCTAGCGCGGTAAAGAAAATGCCTAAAATAATGCGATCTTTGTTGCGTCGAAAAAAACCAATTCTGATCTCGCGATTAAATAGGTTGGCAGAAGATTTACGACTCAATCTATCCACTCCGATAGTTGACCCGGCAAAACCGACCGCGATAAATGCAAGCATGCCTGGAGTCACGAATGCATTATCGACGTTACCTAGAATGAGTATTCCATTGATAATGACTCCAAGCAGGAGTATGACCGCCCAACCCCTGGTTGAACCAAAGAACCTCGCAAAAGGCGCCGCCTTGCATTCCTTCAGAATTGAATCTATTTTGTCAACGGCACCGCGGACACGTAGATCATTGATGTCCCCCGCGTACAACTTGGACAACGATCCCCGCTCTATTGAAATGGACAATGTAGGCTCGACACACGTAATACTCAATTTCCGAGGTGACATTTCTTGGGGGTCGGCGTCTTTTAACTCTTGGAGCGTTTTGGCCGTCCACGTTTCAGTTTCCACAAGAATCTCAGAATCACTACTTTTTAGTTGCTGCATCACTTGCTCGATCAGAATCAATTCCTTCAGAAAGATGCGTACAAGGGGATAAGATCTGAACTCAGTTACACTCTTTCGCGTCACCATAAACCGAGATTCTAACGGCCAAGGGGTGTTCAAGTTCGGATCCTCATTGATTTATTGAAAATTTCTGATAATTCGCCATTCCGGCTAAGAGGACATTAACGACTTGTAGGACAGACGGTTGCCCATACCTCCTTTAGGGAGGTCTTTCTTAAGGGTTGCATTAACGATTGGTGGGGTTGCTGGATCTTGTGCGCCCGAAGGGATTCGAACCCCGAATCTTCTGATCCGTAGAAAGTGCTTCACGCACACATTTACGCTGAAACACTATCGCTTGTGCTCATTTCGTCAAGTTTCGAGTTATGCAGAGCTTCGTCTAATTTCGTCCAAATTCTTATAGCAATCGGAATGGAAACGGACAAATATTCCAGGGTTGCTAATTTACGGGGCGAGTTGCCGTACAACTTAACTAATACTGTTTCCTAGCCATCCCTGGATGGAGTCCTAGTTTTCTTTACCCCCTGAATATGACCTGGTAGGGAAGATGTAGTCTCAACTCGCCACTGTTCCTGCGTCTTATACGTATCGTCGGCATGCGTTTGACCTCAGGCTCTTGAATCGCAGGACTCAATATGAACATCGTGTTTACGCAAATTTATCCATTATAGAAAAGACGCGGGAAAAGGGCTACTTTGTGGATATGAAGCGGATTCTACTCAGCCTTGTAAGTGTCGCAGGAATAATTATTCTATCAGTGTCGCCGGCGAATTCGGCAGTCAAGTCAGGCGCAGTTTGCAAAAAACTTGGTCAAACATCAATTGTTTCCGGAAAGAAATACACCTGCATTAAGTCAGGTATTACGTCGATTTGGAATAAGGGGGTGGCAGTAAAACCTGCCTCCAAAATAACCCCGGTCCCTACGCCAACGCAAACAACTGCACCAAAAATAGTAAATGAGTTAGCTGGAATGGCTTGGGTTAAAAAGCGGAACGGGGTAATGAATCTTAGTTTGGTAATGCAAAGTTTGAAATCCGATTATGCCTTCATAGTCGACGGATTGGACTATCAAACGGCTTATCCTGGCAATTTTCAACCCTTGGATATTTGGCAAGATA
Organism: Candidatus Paceibacterota bacterium; assembly: GCA_035530615.1. Classification (NCBI taxonomy): domain Bacteria; kingdom Bacillati; phylum Minisyncoccota; species Minisyncoccota bacterium. The sequence goes on along the minus strand of DATKUL010000002.1, from coordinate 564,855 downwards.
AAATTATTTCCTGCATTTCCTCCTGCAATAATTCCTTCTTTGTCAGTGGGCTAAAAGACAAAAATATATCAAGTGTCTCATTAGACAAAATAAAGCATCCGGATATTTTCTCGTACTCTTGGTTTACGGGCGCGAACTTTGGGAGAGATCCAAAATATGTTTATGCGCTGACCAAGTTTCAACCGATTGATGGTGTGAGATCAGTTGTCTACCGAGTCGACACCTCCTCAGGAGAGTTGACTCCTATTTTTTCTACATATTGTTACTCGTCTACCGATAGGAGTTGTGCTTATGGGTATTCCATTTCAGGGCTGAGGGCGGACCATCACTCTAATAAACTGTATCTGAGTTTAGAGCTCCTGTGGGAGGGTGCGACTGCACAGACCACAACACCACGCTCTTTCATTTTGTCTCTCAATCAAGATGCCCCAACTATAACAATTAAGAAAGCTTTGGATATGAAGACGAGATCAAGTTCAATGTTTGATTATGCAGAGAACTCGGGAATTAATTGGCTATTCAGTGAGCCCGATGGAATGAAATCTTTGAGTCAGATGCAGACTTCATCAGATGGAAATACTCTTTATTTTGTCAAATCAAAAGGGGAAGTACAGCTTGCGCTGAACGAACTCTGCAAGATTAACTTGGTTAATACATTAATTAGATGTGTGAATATCGCGCCGTTTAAGTACGTTTCTGAATTAACCTCCTTGGGAAATGACTCGGTAATGTTTTCCACCTTAAATTTTAATACTGATGAATTTGGTGCGGAGATTTATAGTTTCGAGAAGGACGCGGATGTCCCAGTTACGAATTTTACGAAAGATATATGGCTAGAGAATTTTGCAGTTTTGGGTTGATTCCGTCGAAAATGGAATTCGAACCGTCAAGTTTGGAGTGCGAAGGGTGACATGCATCGCCTTTTCAACCAAAAGTGAATAACTAGTCGACCATGAAAACCGAATCTGAGAGATGGTTTGCAGGCTCTCTTTCCTCTCACGGCTATACCTACGAATTCGAACCAGATCTTGGGGGAGTAAAGAGGCCAGACTTCGCCATCTTTAGAGACGCGATTCGAGCTATATGCGAAGTAAAGGAATTCGAAGCACAAGGAATCGAAGCTTTGATGATGGCTAACCCAGGAACTCTGATTACCCGTTCCGTTGGAGAGCTAGTCGCTCCCGTTCGGAATCAAATATCTGCCGCGGCTAAGCAACTCAAACCGTTTAGAGATCCCAGTACCCCACTTATTGTCGTGCTTGCGAATCCGCTAAATGCTGGCGTAAATCTAGGGGATACATTCGTCATCTCTGCTATGTACGGCGATATTTCCACACTATTCACTCCTGGGCCAGGCACGGGATTCTCAGCTCAGAACCAGGTGGGTCGGAATGGGAAACTAACTACTGATCACCAATATGTCAGCGCTGTTGTGGTTGTTACTAAACATGAAAAGAATCGAGAATACCTTGATGGCTTTATCAAAGAACTTTTTTCGAAGGAACAGGTTGATATAGAAATGGTGAAGGAATTGGTTGAGGCAGAGGAGGGAAAACTTGGTATTGAAGAAATTTCCTACCGTTGCGCAGTTTTTGAAACCGTGAGTTCGGAATGCGCGCCTCTCCCTGAAACATTTTTTGATGGGCCTCATGACGTCCGATGGCAATATTTTGAAGGGAAGATAACTCGGGTTAAGTGAGGCATTCGGGTCATAATCTCTGCAAGTCGTTCAAGAAAGGGAAACAGTTGCTCTTAAGGGCGCACTGAAGATGGTCCCTTATCGTTGCCCATGAGAACACGGCAACTTTATTCAGCTCAAAGCGATATCAAACGGCGTTAAAGGAAAGAAAGCGATCAGAAGGATTGAGAAATCCGATTTGAGAAGTTGTTAGGCGTAAATCGAGGCGTTCGGATGGGATGAAAGAGGCACGGGGAGTCTTGATCGAACCCTTGAGCCTTAGATTCTCGACCTTTCTACCTCGGAGCCTTCGTGTCAGCGCAATGCTCTAACTTGAAGGTATGAATGAAGCAAGTTTGGATAGCCATCAAATTCCAAGTCTCGAAAAATCCCTTGGGGGCATGAGAGAACTCATGGATATTTGGCAAAATGGGGATGATCTAATTCAGGTACCGGAGGTCGACGAAAGTTTCGACACGGGCCTGTGCGTTCGAACAATAGCGGAACACGCAATTTCGCTCACGGAATCAGTGATTTTGCTGGCAGAGCATGGAATGTACCTTCAATCCATCCCTCTCATCCGATTGACACTTGAGTGCGGAATCACGGCGGCGTGGGTGTCTGTTACACCTAATGCAGTAAAAGCAATGAATTATGGGTATGCCGTGCAAGAGCAGAAACTCTTGAGGCACATGCTAGACATAAATGTCCCCGTGTCTGAGGAAAGGCGCGCTCAAGTGAATGCAGCAGTTGAAAAACTCGCTGAATTTGATGCTCCAGCTTCGCACTCTCATCTAGAACGCTCTAAGAGATTTGCCGGGGGAGAATCACTCTATCTGCCGTACCGCAAGTTATCCAAGGTTTCTCATGCAGGACAGAGCATTTTGCACCAATACTTGCACGTGAAGCATGAGTTTGCAGATCCTGAAAAAGGATACGCAATTGAATTGTCGCCACGATACGAATGGGTTGAACAAGCATTCGGTAGTCAGGTCGTGTCCTTAATCCTTACGCTGACGGCTTGGGATCAGATGACGACTGATAGGCCCTGGAGTTCGCGAATCCAAAACCTTGCCGATCGTTTTCATGTCATTCGAACAATTAGAGGAATATGAACAACTGCGGAGTGCGCCCGAAGGGACTTGGCCTCAAGCGGTCATTGCATCAATGAAAAGTGAGACTGCTAGCAGAGAAATCGGCTCGGGAATGAGCGTATTTGTCGAAATTGGAATCTCGCTCAATACCGACGCAGGGGAATAGATGACAGTCCAATTATCAAAGAGTCGGCTAGTTTTCACAGTAAATGAGTAGTGTCTAAGTCAATCATTCCTTTAGGGCCAAGTCTTTTGAATCTTCGAATCAATTAACCTTCCGAATCTGGATCTTTGAAGATTTCTTTGGATTTCGGCTTTACTTAATGACAGCTTAGCCATTACCTCACATATAAATATCGCGGTCAAGAACTGTTCAGCCCAGTACAAGTCCTCACCTTCAAAAACCTTGCGCTTAATAGAATGATGGGTAAATCTATTCCTTGTCGCTAGGCAAAGCACTACAAAATCCTTTTTCGCCGTCAAGAAAGTCCGTATATCTATTTCGGTGTTATTAATGAGCACAACCAATCTTTCTCGCAAAGAAGGTCCATTAAACTGATTTAGTTTATCTTCGATCAATTTAAGTTCATGAGGGGGTAAGACAGTTTTCATGGATCTTAGAATTCGCCGAATTACGGAATAATCAGAAGATTTCATGCCCTTATTATGATTCGTATGCCAGCTCTCCAAGCTACGAATTATGCGTAGAAACATCTCTTCGGCGTACATACCCTCATTGAATAGAGTTGCAAAGTAGTCCATGAAAGCGTATTTCGAGCCCGAATATAGTGAAAACCAATCATTGATGAAATTCTCGAATCTAGTCTCAACTTCACTCAATTGAATCATATGCTCATGCGGTGATAGTGGGACATTGCGCTGATTGGATGGACGGCTGCGCATCTCAAACACTTCAATAGGGGTGATCGCATTCAACTCATGGTCTTCAAATGTAACCGTGAGACGAGATACGCTGTCAGGGCTACCCATACAAAACGTAATCAAATAAATCAGTGGAGTTATTAGTTCGTCATGAATCCAGTAGAGACTTTCGTTTACTTGGGTGACTCTCATTAGGGGCGTGACATCTGCCGAAACTTCCAATAACCCAACGTTGTACGACCTTCTCCACTGAAAAGTCAGATTTCGTCCATTGACCAAGTTCGCGGCTAAGCTGGAGGGCGTTTCGATTGAGGTTCGAAGTTTTGTTCGCGTTCTCGAAGTAATCAGTGGTCTGGGTCGATACACCCATCCTTGAAAAAGTTGGGTTTCGATTTCACAACTGCTAAAGACAGTCAGGGATGCGTTCGGTAGGTGCGCGCCACGAAATATCGTCGTACACATCCAAGTTTCTTCACTTGATGGACTGGGGAATACTTCGAGCTCCTGAGTTCTAAACCCATGATCAAGCGTATAAAGTTTGCCCTTTATCTCGCCAAAAATTATTGAATCGAATTCCGTCCCAGCGATTGGCTCCAAGCTTCCTAAAATTTCAAGAACTCCACCCGCAGTAGGCGTGTAAGTCAAAATGCCGGTCACCGTCTTGCCCGGGGATGTTGGGAGCCACCACTTTCCTTGTCCCCCGATCTCATTTGGCGTGATTTTCGAAGCTTTAAGGTTTACGTTGGACATGAATACATCATGGCAGGGCAGCCAGAGTAATCAAATCGTTTCAAGCATTTTCCTTCATAACCCGAGATGCATTGAACCTTACTCATGTAGCTCGGACTGTGCACTTCAGGCAATCTTTTGCACTCCTGGTCCAATTCAGACCTAAGGAGCATTCGCCGGATGAAGGCCGATTTGCCTAACAGTGGCCCTTGGCGTTGACTCATTGAAAGCTCTATGGCTCACAGCGCCGATGGAGCAATTGCCCCATCGGCAGACACACCGCGAGGCGGGCCTTCCAATTCGGTTTCTTGCGTTCATTCGAGTACGGCAACATTGTAAATACTCTATCGGCTGCGGCATAGAAACTGAGTACGTAGATGAAGGGCAACAGGGCGAGTGGCAACCAAATCGACATCGCAAGCGTCATCCCTGTCGTTTTAAGATCCATGTCTTGCCAATGCGCGGCGAGGTTGACTGTAGTGAACATCAACAAGCTCAATCCGATGACGACCAGAACACCATCCATGAACCGCCCGACGACAAGCGACTTGCCACCTTGATGCTTGGCCACGAGCGACATCAGGGCAACCAATGTGCCAACTATCTGAACCACAAGTTCGCCCACTACATTTAGTGAGGCAAGGTTGATGTAAAACGCGATGATTGCTGATGTGCCACATCGAGCCGAAACAAGGACTGCGCCTCTTCTAGGAAGGAGCTTGTTCCGCTTAGGTTTCGCTGAGCAGACCCTGGTCGATAGGTTAAGCCCTATCGCAGTACTTGAACTTGAGTCCACTTCCGCACGGACATCTCGCATTGCGTTCAGCTTTGATGAGGTTCACCTCGCGAGTTTTCAGGTTGAACATTCCATGGTGATGTCTAATTGACCGCATCAGTTCTGCAGGAGCGTCGCGAGGAGGTTCCATATAGATGTACCGATAGTCGATATAGCCATCTCCCACTATGTGGCCGACGGCAAGAAGAGATGTGATAGCGACTCCTTGCATAGAAATTTCCTTAGCTCGAACACATGCGATAGAGGCAAGCTTGGCATCGAAGTGTTCAATATCTACGAACGAATTAGCCGGTGAACAACCGAAGATAAACAGACGCTCACTGTTGAACATCAATGCGCCGGAAGCCCACACTCCGTCAACTATTTCGGAACGCTTTTTTAGAATCCACCGACCAGCTTCAGCTTGCATGCTAGGGGGTACGCCATCGAGAAATTCCAGAATCCGCCGCGCATCCCCAATCGGTACGTGAGGTAGCTCCTCTGGGTTTTCTGGCCAGATCCTTTCAAGGAGTTCTCGATAGAGCTGTGCTCCAGTCGGGTCGTTCAGAGAATCCGCAGTCAGCCAGGGACGACTCGATTTCCCGCCTGTGGAGGAGAAAACTGCGTCTGCTTGGACCATTTGACGAAATCGCTCGTCTTCATGGCCTAGTGGCGGGCAGACTCTTGGACCGGCTTCGAGAGAGCGCTCTACGTAGATCAATAGTCCCGTTACTGATCGGATGGCACGATTCAGCATTAACCAATCGTCAGGCGTAATCCAAAACGCATCGGTTCTCGTGGGTTGAGTTCCGTCCACATTTGGATGATCCACCACGATGATGGTTGGCCAGCCTGAGACATCCATGTCCAACGAAAGGGCAGCCTCTCCCCGAACCTTTAGAGCCCAGTTTTCTGTGCGAACAGGGTACGCAGTGAGTATCTCTCCGGACTTTTGCTTTTCGCCAATCTGTCGTCGAGTTCCTTGTCCCTGTCGGTACGCTCGTTCGCCGTGCTTAGCCAACCATGCCTCGCCAGTTTCGGAGCGTGAATTTGGTTCACGGGTCTTTACCTGAATGATTGCCCCGCGTCCATTAGAGATAAGCAGGGCGTCGCCGACCTCTCGACTGCCGCCAGCCCCCTTGGAAAGTATTGGAACGGTGTAGACGAAGTCGGCAACGCCCAGACGAGCCGCAATTTTGCGCACTTCGTCTTCCATGGCATCTCCATAGCTCATCTCATCAGTCATTGAATCAGAGTCTCCTAATTGGAACAGTTATGCGACGATAAATGTGTTTGAGGTATTGAGTTACACATGGATCGATGCTAACTAAAGGGTGTGACCATGAGAAGGGTCTTTGGTTACGGCCCTTCGAGAAGAGCCGATTTGTACCAGCCCTCGCCGACGACCACCAGGTGATCGACCATGACGAGCCCGTGGTGTCAGCATGCTCCAGCGATTGAATGGAAGGAGCTTTGCCGGCTTATAGGGCGACTCTTCTGTTTTACAACTCTCTGGTGCGCTCTTGCACGCCTATTCCAGTAAGTTTCTTTGCTTGAGAAGTGTGCAAGACCTAATGCAAAATTACGATTTTATATGGGCAAATTTTGGGCAAGATGGGCAAAATCGTGGACAGGCTTGTCGTGCGCTAATGGGATGAAATTGGGCGCCGGGAGTCCACGAAGAAGTTCACCAGATCCCCTAGGTTGATAGATTTTTCGAAATTCCTGCCATTGGTGATCGTTTCTCAAATCCGGATCGAAACGATCCATTGTCGAGATTCTTTCCGTTACTTCGATTTAATCTGACAAAACGCCGTTCGCATGATGACTCCTTCGAGTCCCCGTGCCAGGCTTGGCAACGTGTTTCCTGCCATCGCGATAAAGGTCCTGATCGCGTCTCCGTCAGACGTCGAGAGGGAGTGCGAAGCAATTGAAGCCACAATTCATCGTTGGAACTCTCTTCATGCGGAACGGCAAGGAATAGTCTTACTTCCAATCCGGTGGACGACTCACTCTCGCCCAGAGATGGGTGCGCCCCCTCAAACAATTCTCAACTCTCAAATTGTTGATCCGTCCGACGTTCTTATTGCATGTTTCGGCCACAGAATGGGGACGCCAACCGCCTCCTCAGATTCAGGCACCAGCGAAGAGATTGAAAGATTCATTGCGACGGGCCGACCTGCGATTGTCTATTTCTCCGAGTCACAAGTGAATATCGCGGATATAGATACAGAACAACTTCAAAGGCGCAATGAATTGCGAGCGCGAATGCAAGTCGAAGGCTTCCTCGGATCCTATTCAGATATCGATGATCTACGTAGACATGTGGAAGCCGATTTAGTTCGATTAGTTCAAGGACTGGAGATCGAGAATGCGGTAGTCGCAGAACCGCAAACCGCAAGCAGCCAAGAGATGCAAGAAACTATTTTTTTTGCGCTTGAGCCGCTTCGTATTCAGTTATTGCGCGATAGTGTGATGTGGAAATCTCAGTGGGAAACGAGAGGGGATCCCTTCAATGGAGATGCAGCAAAAGATCTCGCACAGGGTATCTATCAGTACCTAGCAAGACTGAATGGCGATGTGGCTGTGGTTCTCAACAATCCGACTTCTGCACTCGGTCGAGATATTCGGGCCCTGATGGAAATGGCTCAGCAAATTGCCAATATACAGTTTTACTGGGATGGCGGTAGAAGTCGTGATGGGCTTGTCACGCAGATGAATTCGCTTATGGAGAATGTCGAGCACCTTGTCGGCACGAACTGGCAGGATTACGTCGTCACTTCCACGTCCATCGAAGAAGACGATTTGCATTAACCCTCTACAGGCTTCCGTCTGCGCCCGGAGGGATGAAACTGGGCACTGGGAATACGTCTTCAACCTGGAACAATTCAAGCCCTAGTTAGTGCAACCGCTTCTATCATTAGATTCATGGCACTAGAAGCTCGATTCCTGAACGCGTATTTGGCGACCTTGGAAGAAATGGCGCAGGGTCAGTACTTCACGCAGGTTGCCCCTGAACTCTGTCCCGATGGCCATCCATTCTATTGGGATCCCCAAGGGATGAATCAGGCTCTTACGGCCCGAACTGGATTGACTGGATGGCCATTGGACTTAAAGTTGGAATATACAGAGGCCGATTTGACCGACTACATCGAAGGAATTTATCTAATAGTTTCAAGGCCCATTAAATCTTGGAGTCACCCATTTTGCGGCGAAAGCCATCCGACTGAATTCGATGTCACTGCTGGCCGTTACGATTACACAGTCGCGGTCAACATTTTGTTTAGAAAAATGGCACCGGGGTACTCAATGGAGTACGGCAGAGTTCGCGTATTGGGTAGTTCGATTTTGGATGCCCGACTTATTGAAGATCTTAAATTCGGGGGAGATGAACACCTAAAGAAACTCATAACCATGGCGATTCTTGACTACCGGTCTACCAGAATTGACGATAAGTGGAAGGGTGTTCGAAGCCTGGCGGATGCTTATGAGCGAATTAAATCCGACCAAGGCCAGAGCAATAAGAAGCAAGCTATTTCTGATTTATTAGATTTGATGGAAGGAGAATTTGATCTTTCTGAACCATTGAATGCGATTCTGGGAATAGCAACAGCTATTTCGAATACATCCACAATTCGACATCATGAAGTCGGGAAAACGGAAATAACCGACGACAGGGACTTGCTTGACTTTCTGTTCCATATGTACTTCAACATCATCAAGTTTGCTCTTCAAAGAAGGAACCATGAGCGAGAAGTCAGATAATAAACATCGAAAATGACATGCAGAGTACGTCCAACTTCCATCTTTATAACTAATTTGGATCCTGTCCGGTCAACTTTGTGCAGGCTAAATGTTCATTCGTCAAAAGAGCCTCTAGTACCTCACAAGGCATATCCCATTTCAGGAGGAGTGACTCTATTCAAGATGCCTTCTACACTCGTAATAGTGGAAAATCCGGTTTTACATCCCTCTGGCTAAGTAAAAGTTAAGAAGAACGAGATCTAATGAGGGCCCAAGCAAGAACGATCAATGCCGAGTCAGATGGCAAGCGAGGTAGTCGGTCCTTCTCTAAGATATCTTTGCTTCTAGACCCGAGCGGTCACTTTTTCTCAAACGTTTCCCAATGTCGGTGACTCCAGGTAGTTTTAGCACAAGTACTGGAGGACTATCGGGGGTGGGGAAGAAGTGGCTGATCAGACCCCAGTTGGGGATACCTCAACTATCCGCCTTGAGGACCTCGTTCCTGGGATTGAGGTTAGCGGCCTCGTCGGTGCAACACCCGTCTCGGTTGTTCAGGTGGAATGGCATGGAGTTAATTTCATAACCCTTACCTACAAGGATGACCACGGTGATACCGGGCAAATCGTGGTGGGAAGAGATAAAGAGGGATCTCTAAGGGTCGCTTCCACGGGAAATGGACCAGCGTTTGACGGCGATCCAGAATCTTGGCGTATCGGGGCAGAAGCTTTGCGTATTCACTACGCCGCTCTCTTTGACCCAATGCTTGCAATTACAACTTCAGATCTTGACGCCCTTCCTCACCAGATAACGGCCGTCTATGGAGAACTCCTAGCAAGGACCCCTTTGCGCTTCTTGCTTGCCGATGATCCCGGCGCTGGAAAGACAATTATGGCTGGCCTTTACATCAAAGAACTCATTCTTCGAGGCGACCTAGCTCGTTGCATGGTCGTCTCACCGGGAGGGTTAGCAGAACAATGGCAGGATGAACTTTTCGAAAAATTCGGCCTAAAGTTTGAAATCCTCACGCGCTCGATGATCGATTCAGATATTCATGGAGATGTCTTTACCGACCATCCTCTCATGATTGCTCGTATGGACATGCTCTCCCGCGATGAAGTACTTCAAGCACGCTTAGAGCGAAGTGATTGGGACCTAATTGTTGTTGATGAAGCACACCGCATGTCCGCTCATTACTTTGGACAAGAGTTAAAAACAACCAAGCGTTATCAACTTGGCCTCATGCTTGGCAAAATATGTCGTCACTTATTACTGATGACCGCAACACCGCATGCCGGAAACCAAGAAAATTTCCAACTTTTCCTCGCACTTCTGGATGGTGACCGCTTCGAGGGTAAATACCGAGATGGTGTTCACAGCATTGAGATTGACGACTTGATGCGTCGCATGGTCAAAGAAGAGCTTCTCACAATGGAAGGAACACCTCTTTTCCCTGAACGCCGGGCATACACGGTGCCTTACGCACTCTCGGACCAAGAACAAGCGCTTTATGAAGCGGTATCTGAGTATGTGCGAGATGAAATGAATCGTGCAGACAGACTCAAGGCCGCAGGGGACGGCAGGCGTGGAAATACTGTTGGCTTCGCTCTGACTGTTCTCCAAAGGCGCTTAGCGTCAAGTCCTGAGGCAATTTGGAAAAGCTTGCAAAGGCGTCGGGATCGTTTAGAAGCTCGACGCATTGAAATGACCCAAATTGCGAATGCATCCGTGCGAGACTCCTCACTTGAGAAGCATCTGCGAGCGCTTTTAGATCGCGATATTTCAGACGATGATTTAGAGGATATTGATGATATTCCAGAATCCGAGATTGAAGATATAGAAGAGAATGTTGTCGACGCAGCTACGGCTGCTCAAACTGTGGCTGAACTTGAGACTGAAATCAAGCTTCTTGAAAACCTGGCTGAACTTGCTCGACGTGTGCGCTTTTCGGGAACTGATAAAAAGTGGACAGAACTTCGGACCATTCTGAGCGATAACTCCTTAACCAAGGATGAGAGCGGCAACTTAAGAAAGATCATCATCTTTACTGAGCACAAAGACACCATGGTTTACTTAATAGAACAAATAAGGACGCTAATTGGCCGTGATGAAGCGGTTGTCGCAATTCATGGTGGAGTTGGCCGCGAAGATCGTAGAAAAGTTCAGAATCTCTTTACTCAAGATAAAGACGTACGTGTATTGGTTGCGACAGATGCAGCGGGTGAAGGCCTCAACCTTCAGCGTGCTCATTTGATGGTGAATTATGACCTTCCTTGGAACCCAAACCGAATTGAGCAAAGATTTGGCCGTATTCACCGTATTGGTCAAAAGGAAGTTTGCCATCTGTGGAATCTCGTCGCTGCGAACACTCGGGAGGGCGAAGTGTTCCAGCGTCTACTACAAAAAATAGAAGAACAGCGGATTGCTTATAAAGGTAAGGTTTTTGATGTTTTAGGTGAGGCTTTTGCAGAAGAGCCACTTCGTAAACTTCTTATAGAGGCAATCAGATATGGGGACAAACCTTCGACTAGAGAACGCCTCAATGAAGTAATTGACTCCAGAGTCGGTGAGGGCCTCGATGTCCTAATTGCCGAACGGGCATTACACACAAAGATTCTGGCTCTTAGCGATATTGATGAGATCAAGCGTCGCATTGAAGATTTACAGGCACGGCGACTCCAGCCCCACTACATTCAATCCTTCTTCTTGAGTGCGTTTAGCAGATTAGGTGGTCGCGCTGCAGCTCGCGAAGCAGGTAAATGGGAAATAACCCATGTTCCAAGTGCTGTCCGAGATAGAGACAGACAAATAGGAACTGGCGCTCCGGTTCTGAGTAAGTACGAACGTATAACTTTTGAGAGAAAGCTCGTAAACGTCACTGGTAATGCTAAGGCAGACCTAGTTGCGCCAGGACACCCACTTTTGGATGCGGTTGTTGATCTATCGATTGAACAAAATTCATCAACTCTTAAACACGGCGCAGTATTGATTGATGCTGAAGATCAAGGTGAAACTCCAAGACTTCTTGTCGCAATGACACAGAGCATTAGTGATGGAAATACACCGCCAAGAACTATCTCTAAGAGATTTGATTTCGTAGAACTAACGTCTGCGGGGGAAGTATTTGGAGTGGGTCAAGCCCCATATCTTGATTATTCACCAGCCTCGGAAGATGTCTATAAGAAGGCCCGCTCTTCACAAGTTACGTCATGGGATTTAAAGAATATGGAAACGTTGGCCGTGAATTGGGCCATTGAAAATTCTCTACTGGAACATCAAAAAGAAATTACCGCACAGGTAATTCCAGCCACACAAAGGTCTAGAGAACAAGTTCGCAAGCGTTTAATTAGTGAAATTAACTATTGGGATACGCGCCACGCTGAATTAATTGATCAAGAAGCTGCTGGTAAAGCGCTAAAAATTAAGCCAGAAACCGCTCAACGTCGCGCACGCGATCTAGAGAGACGCCTAGAAATTCGCCTAGCTGAACTGGATTCTGATTCAAAGATTGTTACTCATCCACCTGCGCTTGTTGGAATCGCGATGGTACTTCCGCAAGGATTTGTCGATCGACTTAATGGTGAAAGAACTGGCCCCGTATCTAGCTATGCCAAAGAAACAGCAGAAGTGGATCGTCGTGCGGTCGCAGCTGCCATGGCAGCAGAACGTTCAATTGGAAGAACTCCAGAAGAAATGCCACACAATAATCCCGGCTTTGATATTAGATCCGTGGCACCCGATGGCACAGTAATAAAGATTGAAGTAAAGGGGAGAATTGAAGGTGCTAGCGATTTTCAAGTCACTCGTCGTGAAGTATTAACGGCAAAGAATCTTGAAGACAATTATCGGCTAGCTATGGTCCGAGTCAGCCAAAAAGGGCCAGCTTTTGATGAAATTAGATATCTAGAACGACCTTTTGATTTAGTGGGTACGGAAGAGTTTAGCGTTACACGCTTTGTTATAGATTGGAACCCTAAGTGGAAGATTGGCGGCGTACCTAGGTGAGTGAATACAGAAAAAAACTTATTGAAGTTGCGCTTCCATTGGAAGCGATCAACCGCGAATCGGCCAGAGAGAAATGAATTCGTCATGGGCATCCATCAACTCTTCATATGTGGTGGGCAAGGCGTCCTCTAGCCGCCTGTCGAGCTGTGCTTTTTGCACAATTAGTAGATGATCCTTCATCAAATCCCGACAAATTTCCTACGGAATTAAGTCAAAGTCTAGAAAGAAATCGCCTATTTGAATTGATAAATAGATCAGTCGTTTGGGAAGACTGCGATGATGTGAGCTTATTGAATGAAATGAGAGAAGCAATTGAAGATTCTGTGGGCACACTGGAGGACATTAATTTCTTAGATCCTTTTGCTGGCGGAGGCTCTATTCCGCTAGAAGCTCAGAGGTTGGGGCTAAATTCCACTGGTTCTGACCTAAATCCGATTCCCGTCATGATTAACAGATGTCTCCTTGACCTACCGAATCGATTTCATGGAAGCCCACCAGTTCATCCAGAAGCTTCTGCAATTGAATCTTCAAGTTGGCCACGTGCGACAGGTCTAGCCGAAGACATAAAACGCTACGCAAAAGATATTTGGCAATCCAGTCTAGAAGAATTGCGAAAATATTATCCTGAGGTTGGTGAAAAGAATGACGGAACCAATCCAGTCGTGGCATGGTTATGGGCTAGAACCGTAATTTGTCCAAATCCCTCATGCGGAATTTCTGCTCCGTTGATTAGAAATTTTTGGTTGAGTCAAAAACCACAGAGACGATCTTGGTTAGAACCTGTAATCAAAGATAATAGTATTGAATTCCAGGTAACAACAGGTGCAGCCGGTCCACAGGAAAAACCTACAGTAAGTAGAACTGGTGGACGCTGTATCAAATGTGGCACTGCAATCCCACTAACACATATAAGGGAAGCTGGCGTTAAAGGAAAACTGGGGATTACACCAATGGCGCTTGTTGTTGAAGGTGAAAGACAGCGTGTGTACAAATCTAGTTTTGAAGTTTTGGTGCCCGAGAAAATTACTATCCCGGAAGATTTTCTTGACACACCAATACCTAAAGACGCTTTGGGTTTTCGAGTATTTGCCTACGGCCTAACTAAGCACGCTGATTTGTTTACACCAAGGCAAACAATGACACTTTTAACATATTCTAAGAATGTTGTTGCTTCAAAGAAAGCAATAAATAAAGACGCTATCAAAATGGGTTTAAATAAGACGCGTGCTGAAGAGTATGCCGACATCGTAATTACTTATCTTTCGCTTGCTGTTAGCCGCACCGCAGGTTCACTCAGTAATTTGAACACTTGGAACCCAGCGCCAAGCATGGAAACAGTCAATAATGTTTTCAAAATGCAAAGCCTGAGTATGGTCTGGGACTTTGCGGAATCGAATCCTTTCCGCGATGGTCCGGCAAGCTTAAGTTCAAGTTCCGAGTGGGTAGCTCGTGTTGTGGAACGTTTACCAGCCATGCACGGACATGCAGAGCAAGCTGATGCTTCATCTCGTAACTATCAAAATTATGTTGTATCAACAGATCCGCCGTATTACGACAATGTGGGTTACGCTGATTTGTCAGATTTTTTTTATATCTGGCTAAGAAAAAGTTTGCCGACAAATCTATGGCCCGAATTTAATACTGTTTTGACTCCTAAAAGTGAAGAACTAATAGCAGACCCTGCAAGACATGCAAACGCGGATGCTGCTAACTCATTCTTCGAAGAAGGATTTAAATCGGTTTTTCAAAGTATGCACGGCCAAGTTCGCAAGGATATTCCGATAACGGTGTTCTATGCTTTTAAGCAACAACAAACAGACAGTATCGGCACCGCTTCGACTGGCTGGGAAGCATTGCTAGAAGGTATGATAAAGAGCGGTTGGCAAATTACAGCCACGTGGCCAGTCCGCACAGAAAGGACCGGCCGACCTAGAGACAATGACTCAAATGCCCTTGCTTCATCAATCGTCCTTGCTTGCCGAGTAAGGTCTACAGCTGCTTCTTCGATAATGCGTCGAGCTTTTGTAAATGAGTTAAAGGAAAGATTGCCCATAGCCCTCAAAAATTTACAAGATTCGAATGTAGCACCGGTTGATTTGGCGCAAGCAGCAATTGGTCCTGGCATGGCAATATTTTCCAAGTATTCGAAAATAATTGAGGCAGATGGTGCCGACATGTCCGTCCGTGTTGCACTGGCAATTATTAACCAAGTTTTGGCTGAGGTACTCAGCGATCAGGAGGGTGATTTTGACTCAGAAACCCGTTTTTGCATCAAGTGGTTTGAACAATTTGGTTGGAATGAATCCGCGTCTAGCGTTGCAATTGATTTATCGCGCGCAATAAATACTTCGATTACCACTCTAGAACGAGGGGGAATCTTTAGGGCAGCAGCAGGAAAAGCACGACTATTACGTCCCGAAGAAATGTCAAAGAAATGGAATCCTGACATCGATAAATCTATATCCATTTGGGAAGTTGCCGTCCGTATAGCTTATGCACTGCAGTCCGAGGGAGCAGATAAAGCGGCCGAATTGAGCAGGGATTCAAATTCACGAGTGGACATGGAGTCCGTAAAGGAATTGACTTATCTAATCTTTAGCATTTCTGAGAAGAAGGGATGGGTTGATACTGCAATGCTGTTCAATTCTCTCGGCTCTTCATGGTCGGATCTTTCAACCAGCATTTTGAAAACACCGAAGGTTACTTCGCAGCAGAATACTTTTGATTTTAGTACAAACTCAGATAATGAATGGGATAGCTAATGGCAATAAGTAATCGTGATCGTGTAAGTAGAGGCTTCGATGTACTTTCCGCTGGGCTTGTAGACTTTGTAGATCGACAAATGACATCAGCCTCAGAAGGCGTTGGAATTGATTGGATTGAAGTGATTGAGAAGCGTGACGAAACGAAAAATGGCGTTAAGAAGATTTACGAGAAGGAAGATCCTGCAGTACAGTTAAAAGTAATCACGGAAGAATGGCGTGTGTTTGGCAAGGTCTTGAGCCGTGCTCAACAATCTTTAGCTTCAGAGCTACGCGAAGTCAGAAATAGCTGGGCACATAGTAAAAAATTTGATAATGATGACACTTATCGAATTCTCGACACAATGGAAAGATTGTTAACCGCAGCAGGTGCCCCCACGGAAGCGGAGACAATTAGGCAGATGCGCCAGGATCATCAACGGTTAGTATTTGAATCAGAGACCAAGAAGGCAATTTTGAATCCTGGTAACGGAATAAGCGTTGCAGGCACTGGGCTGAAATCATGGCGTGAAGTACTTCGCCCACATGAGGATGTAGCAACCGGAAACTATTCCGCGAGCGAGTTTGCTGCTGACCTATACATGGTTTCACAGAATGAGGGATCAAGTGAATATGTAGAGCCGATTGAATTCTTCAGGCGCACCTATCTAACCGAAGGACTAAGAGAACTCTTAGATAGAGGCATCCGGCGGATATCTGGTGATGAAAATGCATCGCCAATTATTAACCTTCAGACTAACTTCGGTGGTGGTAAGACCCACTCAATGCTTGCGTTATGGCATTTATTCGGAGGGGCACCAACTTCGTCGCTGACTCAAGAGGTGCAAGATGTTGTTGCAAATCGTCCACTACCAAAGAAAGTCAACCGTGTAGCGTTAGTTGGAATTCATTTGTCTCCTGGAGCACCATTAGTTAAGCCTGATGGAATAAAGGTAAACACAATTTGGGGAGAGCTTGCCTGGCAGTTAGGTGGCAAAAAAGCGTTTGATTTTGTCGCAGAAGCTGATTCAAGTCGCACAAATCCCGGCGAAGGGTTGAGAAAGTTAATTACCGCCTATTCACCATGCTTGATTCTGATTGATGAGTGGGTTGCTTATGCTCGTCAGCTTTGGGAGCGTGAAGATCTTCCTGGAGGAACGTTCGATACTCAATTTACATTTGCACAATCCTTAACAGAGGTGGTTAAGACGGTTCCTGGTGCAATGCTTGTCATTTCTATTCCAGCGTCCCATGATCCGGATAAAGATGGTCAGTCGGGTGGTAGTGCGCTGGAAGTTGGCGGCCCAAATGGTCAAGAAGCTCTACAGAGATTGCAGAATGTAGTTCGTCGAGTTGCAGATCAATGGAGACCCGCGAGCGCTCAAGAGTCATTTGAAATTGTAAGGAGACGACTGTTTGTTGAACCAGATGCTGCTGCTTTGTCAGACATTTCTGCTGTGGCGCGTCAATTCGTGAACTTTTACTCGCAACACGTAGGTGAATTCCCAAGAGAATGTTCGGACATTTCGTACGAGGCAAGAATCCGTGCGGCCTATCCAATCCATCCAGAGTTATTTGATCGCCTCTACGAAGATTGGTCAACCTTAGATCGCTTCCAACGAACCCGAGGAGTTTTGCAACTCATGAGTGCAGTTGTTCATACTCTATGGGAGTTGCAGGATGCCGGCCCACTCATAATGCCAGGATCATTGCCCCTTGATGATCCAAATGTTTTAACTCAAATCAGTCAGTATTTGCCAGACTCTTGGAAGCCCATCATTGATGCTGATATAGATGGTCCGAGATCGACTCCTGCGCAAATCGATTCAGAGAGACCGTTATTTGGACAGCGTGCGATAACTCGCAGATTAGCTCGTACGATTTTTGTTGGTGCCGCGCCGACTCTTAAAAGCAGCCATGTAGGGGCTGAGAAACCACGTATCTGGTTGGGTGTTGCGATTCCTGGTGACACTATTGGGAATTTTGGGTCTGCGCTGGATCTACTTTCCCAGCGAGCAACCTACCTCTATGCGGATGGGCATCGATATTGGTTTGACACACAGGCGTCAGTGACTAGAACGGCAGCCGACTATGCAGACCGTCTTCGCGACAAGCCTGAAGAGGTCTGGCTGGAAATTGTTTCTAGATTGCGAACAAATGAAAATCGCAATCGTGGTGCTTTCTCAGGAGTACATATTGCACCTGATACTTCGGCAGACATCCCAGATGAGGACTCGGCGCGTCTGGTCATTCTCCATCCTTCACATTCTCACTCAAAGAATGCCCAGGATTCGCTAGCAATGAAGTTTGCACAAGAATCGTTGGAGAAGCGCGGCTCTGCGCAGAGGATTAACAAGAATATGATGGTATACCTGGCACCTGATACAAAGCGACTTGAAGAATTGATGGAAGCTGTGAGAGATCTGCTGGCTTGGCAAAATATTGCAAGCAGAATTGAGGAAATGAACCTTTCTCCGCAACAGGCAAAGCAAGCCACAACCCGTCGAGACCAAGCCCATGAAGGGGTTACTTCTCGAATCGCGCAAACGTATATCTGGGCGATTGTGCCGGAGCAACCAGATCCAAGTAGGCCAATTGAATGGACGGTAGAAAAGGCAGAAGGTCAAGAAACCTCTTTAGCGGCGCGCACTTCTGAAAAGTTGGTTCGAGCCGGCTTATTTACTGATATCGCGTCCCCTCGAATGATTCGCATGGACCTAGATTCCAAACTGAGCAAGGCATGGGAATCTGGTCATTTGAATGTTGGTCAATTGTGGGCTTTCTACTGTTCATATCCTTATTTAACGAGAATGAAGAATCGCAAAGTGTTAGCTGATGCAATTTCTGAAGTTCTCACCATGATTATGTTTGATGACGAGGGGTTCGCGCTGGCAGAGGGATTTGAAAGTGCAACAGGGAATTATTTGGGACTAACCCGGCCAGGGGCCAATGTATTTTTTGGCGCTATTACCGATGCGACATTGATTGTTAAACCAGAGATAGCCCGAAATCAGGTAACGGTAAAGCCAGACGTTCAAACGTCAGAAACTCCAGAAGTTGTTGGCAAGCCACCAGTTGTCACAGGTGGAGCACCAACGCCGGTTTCACCAAAGTTGAGTACTAGATTCTTTGGCGTTTATAAAGTTGATCCGGAGCGTTACAGTCGAGACTTGAATAGATTAAGTCAAGAAATTTTGCAACACATTAGTTCTATTGATGGGATCAGTCTTGAGATCACAATTGAGATTCACGCGGAAGTTTCCGAAGGTTTCCCTGCAGATAAAATTCGTGTGATTCTGGAGAATGCTCGTTCGCTGAAGTTCAATCAGTCGTCATTCGAAAACGAATAGGAGCAAGTTATGTCAGAGAGCAACCTGGAAGTCACTGCGGCTTCCGTATTTATCGAAATCCCTCTTTTGCTGAGCAGTGAAAGTGGAAGACCGAAACATATTGATCCGAATGAGCAAGGCGCTTGGTTAGCTATGCACCTTTGGAACTGTATAAAAGATGAGGAATTTGAAGGAGCTGCTTTAACAGAATTGCGGTTCTGGGGAACATCAATCCCCGGAGATGGTCAGCCGGTTAAAGTCTTTAAGCGGTAATATCATTCAAGGCTTGACGCCAGATCCTTCGGAGCCAGCCAGCATTTCCAGAATTGGAATTTGTTATCATTTCCTGAATTAGATCGGCTCTATGCCTCGTAGTTGACGGGCGGAATGATGCACGTTGGTTTTTGCCGTGAACTCGACAGAGGAATCGCCCAAAAGTCAACGAATGACTTCAATGTCAGTTCCTAGATCATAAAGAATGGTTGCAGATGTATGTCTCGCGTCATGACGTCCTGCCCTACGTTTTCCGGACACGGTGGCGTGCCCTACGTTTTCCGAACTTCGTTTACTGAACTTTAGGCAGTTTGTTTGCTTTCGGTATGAAGTCTTTCATTTTCAATCGGAGTGAGGTACCCCAACTTGGAATGGCATCGTTGTCGATTGTGGATCAGCACCAAGTACTGGAACATTTCATTATGCATTCGCTGACGCACTAGATGTTGCAGGTCGGCGCGAGGAGGTTCGTGAATGGTTTAGCAAGGGCAGGGCACTCGACGTTGACGTGACAACTGATGCGGAAGAGCGCGCTTAAGTTTCCTAAAGTTCTTCCTTCTATTCAAGTCTTGGCGCCCAGTTTAAGACTGGCAACATTCCAATCCGATGGATATTTCCCTCACAAATCCCCATGGACGCCATTTCATGTCGCTTCATTCCGCCAGTGCCGGAATGCCCACGCTTCCCTTCGGAGTCAGCGAAAAAGCCAAGAGCTCAAAGGGGAATCGGCAAGCTCTGAACTTCAAAATGGCCGTCAGGGCGGGAGACGATGTTATCCTCTCGGATGATGGCCATTAATAGAGTAGCTCCATTCATACACATTACAGAGCGCCTCAGTACGCTGGTTGTTGCCGTAAAAGCCAGCGGCAAATTGAATGTACTAACCCTAAATAACAGTTGCGAAGTCTTCTACTTACATTTCCTCAACATGTTATTCGGCTGGAATTTGGAAGATGCGAATCTTAAGAGCCAAAATATCTCAGGCTTTGACCTTGTCTCAAAGCCTCCCACAAAGATACTCGTTCAAGTCTCCGCAACTGCAACCAAGGATAAGGTGGAATCCGCCCTCTCCAAACAGTCAATTAAAGCTAGAGCCGACCATGCTTTTAAGTTCGTAGCACTTGTCGATGATGCTTCATGGTTGCGTGGGAAAGAATATAAAAACCCGCACAACATTCAATTCGACCCCAAAGTCGATATTTATGATCTCGCAGCTCTACTCCGCGAAATTCGACCACTAAGCATAGATAGACTTGTCCAAATTGAGGAATTAATTCAAAAAGAATTGGGTCACTCAGTCAAAATTAAAGACCTCGACTCAAATCTCACTCATGTAGTGAATATTCTTGCCGAATCTTCCCACGAGGAAATCAACGCGCCACTCACCGTTGATCCCTTTAAAATTGAGAAAAAGATCAACGAAAACAAACTCGTGACTTCCCAGTATGCAATAGAGGATTATAAGATTCACGGCAGTCGACTGGATAGAATCTATTCCGAGTTTGACAAGATGGCAGTGAATAAGAGTAATTCCATCATCGCATCCGTTAGATCTGAATACGCGAGAAACAGCGTAACTCATCAAGGGGACGAGCTCTTTGAGTTGATAATTGAAAACATTAAGCTCATAGTCCGACACAGCCCCAATTTCAAGGAAATTTCTCTGGAAGAACTTCATCAATGTGTCAGTATTGTGATTGTGGACGCTTTCATTAGATGCAAGATCTTTAAGCCACCGGTGAAATAACACATGTTGCTTCCAGATAACCTTCGACCCGAGAATTCGATTTATTACATTGGTTCACTTGTCCTTGAGGAAATGTATCGCTTACCCAGCCAGAATATTTCCGACCTCTACATTGAAATGAGGACGTCGCAAGGACTGACTTTTCCAGCCTTCGTGCTGGCACTCGATTGGCTCTTTCTTTTGGATGTAGTGAAAATGGAGATTGACGGGAGAATATCAATTGTTTCTTAAGTCACTCACTATCTCGAGTAGGACCGAGATCATTCGTCACATACAGTTCTCTAAAGGCCTAAATTTGATCGTCGATGAAACTCCTGGGTATGACGATGACGACAAGACAACCGGTAACAATGTTGGGAAGACAACCGTGTTGGCGCTCATTGATTTCTGCCTCGGTGGGTCTGCAAAAAGTATTTATGCAGACCCAGAAAACCCTAAAGAAGTTTATGAATTGGTAAAGGAATTCCTTGTCAATAATGAAGTCCTCATCACTCTAATCCTTAAGGAAGACCTGGACGTAACTGATTCTCCTGAGGTATCTGTCGAGAAGAATTTCCTAACCTACAAAAAGAAGATACAGAAAGTTAATCAAGAGCCGCTGACAGATGATGAACTAGAACTGCGTTTAATGGAACTGTTGATTCCCGAACACACATCAGAGAAACCGACCTTCAGACAGATCATTTCCCACAGCATTCGATATAAGGACGAAAGCGTAAATCGCACCCTTAGAACTTTGGATAAATTTGCCAAAGACACGGAGTATGAAACATTACATCTATTTCTTTTTAACTGTAACTTCAATGACGGAAAGTCTCGGCAGAGCATTTTGGAACGAATAAAGGTTGAGAGGACTTTCGAAACTCGCCTAGGACAACGACAGAATAAGACCGACTTTCAAATGCATTTGGCGATCTTAGAATCACGAATTGAGGAACTTCAGAAAGCTAAGTCTCTTCTTAACGTAAACGTGAACTTTGAAGCAGATCTTGCTCACCTGAATCAGGTTCGGCATACGATAAGTCGAACGAGTGCCAATATTTCAACGTTATCAATTAGAAGACAATTGCTAGAAGAGGCACGAGATGAGGTGAGTTCTGGGAAATTTCTTGGAAGTCTCGATCATCTATCCAACCTTTATCGGCAAGCCACGAAGCAAGTTAGCGGTATCCAAAAATCTTTTGATGATCTCGTGACGTTTCACAATTCGATGATTGATGAAAAGGTCGCGTTTTTAACCAAAGATCTACCAGAATTGGATGAAGAACTTCGCTCATTGAGTCTTGAACTGAGTCGTCTCCTAGCCAGTGAATCTGAACTTGTTGGACTAATCGCCAAGTCCGACTCGTTTTCCGAACTTGAATCTTTGATTGGCGCACTCAACAGCGCCTATACCAAGAAAGGCGAATACGAAGTCTTGATCAAGCAACTGGATGACGTCGAAAGAAACCTGAAGGAATATGAAGAACAACTTTCCCAAATTGATGATTTACTTTTCTCGGATGAGGCTAAAAAGACGATCAGCCTGCAACTGATGAAGTTTAATGAATACTTTTCTTCGGTTTCAAGGGAGCTTTACGATGAGGATTATGGCGTCACATATAAGGTTGAGATAAACAAGAAGACCGGCCATAAAGTCTACAAGTTTAGTGCGTTAAACCGAAACATGAGTTCTGGAAAGAAGCAAGGAGAGATTTCCTGTTTTGACCTTGCTTATATTCTTTTCGCGAGGGGTGAAGAAATTTCGTGTCTTGACTTTTTATTGAACGATAAAAAGGAATTAATGGATGATCATCAACTAGTCAAGATCGCAGATTTTGCAATTAAAAATGACATTCAATTTGTAGCCTCAATTCTGAAAGATAAGTTGCCCCCAGAATTGAATAATGAAGAATACATTGCAGTAAAACTGTCTCAGACCGACAAACTTTTCCGAATTTGATCCGGTAACTCAAATGATTGTCTTCGCCCATTCCATGAGCTGATCCAGAGCCAACTCCAGAAGCCTTACGTTTTCCGGTTTTATAAGAAGCGCACCCATGAAATGATGTCCTTCCGATTGTCGATAACCCAGCGTAGTATTCTCTTTAATCGAAGGGATTTGAGTGCCAATTCAACACGCTATTTGGAAAGTCGGAAAAAGGCCAATTGCCCTGACTCAGAGTTCGCTGGAGGATGAAAAGATTCTGGAAGACATGATTGAAGCGGACCCGTCGATTTTGGCTGAGGAATGGCTAATTATTGGGCGTCAGGTTCGTACAGCCCAAGGTGGCGTAATTGACCTTCTAGCAATTGCACCTGATGGGTCGTTAGTAATCATTGAATTGAAGCGCAACAGAACACCTAGAGATGTTGTGGCGCAAGCCATCGATTATGCATCTTGGGTGCAAACTTTAGAAGCAGATGAGATTTCTAGAATATTTTCGACCTATAAAAAAGGGGAGAACCTTGCGGACGCGTTCAAAGATAGATTTCGCTCTGTTTTACTCGAAGAGAATTTGAATCAAAGCCATCAAATTGTTGTAATTGCAGCAGAGCTCGATTCAAGCACTGAGCGGATCATCAGTTACTTGAGTGAACGAAATCTTGCGATAAATGCCCTTTTCTTTGAAGTATTCAGCAGCGAAAATGATCAATTTTTGATAAGGCGCTGGTTTGTTGATCCTGCTATCACTCAGATAAATACCTCTGGTGCCGACAACGATAAAGAACCGTGGAATGGTGAGTTTTATGTCTCTTGGGGCGAAGGCGAAACCCGCTCCTGGGAAGACGCACGAAAATATGGTTTTATCTGCGCGGGAGGTGGCGCTTGGTATAGCAGGACTCTAAATATGCTGTCACCTGGTGACCGAATATGGGTTCGTATACCTAAATTGGGCTATGTTGGAGTCGGAATAGTTGCGGCAAAGGCACAATCCACTTCTGATTTCAATCTTGTAGTGTCTGACAAATCGTTCAACGTGCTCGATGTTGTTAAGGGCGCAAACTACAGCAAGGATATGAGTGAAGAGAACCAGGAGTTCTTTGTAAAAGTCGACTGGATCAAGACTGTCGATATTAAGGATGCCTATGACGAACTGGGATTTTTTGGTAATCAAAATTCTGTTTGTAGGCCAACTACATCGCGATGGCGGTCAACTGTTGCTAAATTAAAGATCCATTTTAGTATTTCTTAATGTCTAAGTTACAAATCTCTTATCTGTCCAACCTTCTTCGGACAGTTGGGCGTGCCAGACGTATTCCGGGCTTGGTTTACTGAACTCGGGTCTTTTTCTGGAAGGCTGTGCAAATGCCAAAGTCCAATGGCTTTGTAAGAGGCATATTAATCATTGGTTGATTTTCACCGGATATAAGGAGTTGCATAAAAAATTCCCGGCAAACACTAGAACCCCGAGATGTTCTCTCGAGGCTTTAGGTAGTAACTCTTTGGATAGAACTTATGCAATGGTAACGACACCGAGCGAAGGGTAACACCGGGCGATTTCTTGGCCTATAAATCCCCTCGTTCATGACCTACGGCATTGGTTTGAACCCAATCACCGGGAGCGCTTCATTCAACTGCTGGATGCACATTTACCTGACTGGCGAAACCGGAAGCGTGGAAAGGTCGGTAAATAACGAAAAAGTCCGAATGAGTGACGTGATGGTAGATGCACGTGAGTGTCAGTGGTTACCTATAACCTCTTGGGTAACCTAAGTGAGAACTGGGAGGGTTCGAGTGGACGCAACGGAGACTTCGATGTGGGCGGCCGGGATTGCCGCCACAACCACTATCGCTGCAGTGCTGATCGGTGCATTCACTACCCAAATGGGTGGGTCGCAGAATCGTCGACGCAGCACCTACGGCGACGCTCTACGAACTGTCGTTGCCTGGACGGAGATGCCTCATCGATTGCGACGACGCGGTGTTGATCATGGCGTGGAACTAACTGATCGATTCCACACGCTTCAGGAAGATTTGGCTTACCACCAGGGACGAATTGGAAGTGAGTCTAAGTTAGTCGAACGGAGTTTTACCCGCTTGATTGCTGCCGCCAAGGAAGCAACAAGGGGACCGATTGATCGGGCTTGGGCGGATCCATTGGTCGACTCATTGGTGCCGGAGTTAATGGATCAGGTGAACATCGCTGAAGACATTGAGTTGTTTCTGCGTGATGTGCGTGCGCACTTGTCACCATGGCCCTGGCGAAAGATCGGACTAGCGCATCGCAATCGGAAGAATCGCTCATGACGGTTGATTTGTCCGAACATTTCCAGCAATACATTGGCCAGGTATCGCTCCCAGCGTTAGCAATTGATCGCATAGAAAGAGCATCTTCTACGCTGATGGAGTTCCTCGTGAAAGAGTTCAGCATTGGTAATGCGGATGTGTTTCTCCAAGGCTCGTATCCCAACGGAACCGCCATTCGTCCACTCGATGGTGGTGAGTATGACGTCGACCTCGTGTTCGCTATGTCCGACGTTGAGGAATCTTCCGATGCTGCTTTGGATCGCCTAGAGGCGAGTTTCAAAGCTGACGGTCGTTACGCCGCACGGGTCGTGTCCAAGAAACCCTGTGTCAGGCTGGAGTACGCCGAAGACGAAGTCGGGAAGTTTCATGTAGATGTTGTGCCGCTGAGGCGCGCCGTATCTGGAGCGTCACCGCTTGAAGCGCCTCGCAGGGGAGAGGGCTGGCATTCCACGGCCCCGGCCGAATACACGGAGTGGTGCACTGCTCAGGGAATCCACTTCGAGCGGACGGTCAAGGCACTCAAACGATGGCGAGACGACCAACAGTCAGTTCACCACTCGATCAAGTCAATAGTTCTTCAAGTGCTCGCGTCTCAATACATGACAACTCACACTGATGATGCGGCGCGGCTACACGGAACGTTCGCAGCAATGCATGACGCTCTAGCGTCGCTTAGTTCTGCGCCCGTTATTCCCAATCCGGTGCTTCCTAGCGAAAATCTGGCTGCTCGATGGAGCAACGCGAGTTTCCGAGATTTCGTTGCAGAACTAGCTGAGGGCCGCGATGTGTCTGAGCGTGCCATCGCAACGGCGGATCCGGTCGAAGCGGCAGATTGCTGGCGAGAGATTCTGGGCGAGGACTTTCCAACCGTCCCCACTGAGGCGCTGGGAATTCGAGTGTCGGATGATAGCCATGCTCATACATACACGACGCGGGGGTGGACAGAGAATCTGGACGAGCGTTATGGCGTGCATCTCGTTGCTTCAACTGCACGGGGCAAACGCAGCCCGCACTTCAGTAAGTATGAAAACAACGGCGGCACACTTTTCCACGGTCGGAAGATCAAGTTTGAGGCGCTGACTCGTGGTCCGGATGACGTAGAAGTATGGTGGCAAGTAGCCAATACTGGACGACATGCCCGCGAACGGAACGGACTTCGAGGAGCTTTCTTCAAGGCTAAGAAACTCAACGGCCGCGACTCGGCGAATCCGCGTGAGAATTGGGAGGACACCAATTACACGGGCGCTCACTGGATCCGCGCCGTCCTCGTGAAAGCAAACCGAGTCGTAGCCGCCAGCGACAAGTTTGTGGTGAATATCTACAACAATACGCACCGGTTCGGGCTCTAGTTTTGGCGACAATAGCGATGTCACCCTGTGGCGCTTTCTCGGATTGGTAACAGTACTATGCCGTGGTTTGCAGAACTTCTCTCCAGGGTCATCGGAGCTCCGATTCGACACAAAGTTTTGAGTGGCCTTGTGAGTGCAATCATCATTATTACGGGCTTGTTCAGCCCAGCAACTGTTGCGAAGGCGATCACGCTCAAGGCGGATCGTGTGGCTGACAAGATTTATCGGATTACGGCACAGCCCTTAGTGGACGAAATCAGGAAGCTGGGTCAGGGTATTCAGTCACATCAGCAAGTGAAGGAGTGACCTGACACCAATGAAGCGCAATAACCACACTGTTCCCAAGTTCTACCTCATCGTTTCCCAGATACCTGCTGTAAAAATTCGAATAATAGGGACTAATCCATTTTATGGAAAAGTTGCAATGTCTAGGCACCAACGAGTGTAGGTCTGCGCCTTGCTTTAGGACGAACCTCTACGAGTTCAATTCGCACAGTTGCACCGAGTGCACTTAATAGTCGAAACAAAGTTGCCGTACTGATGGATAAAGAACCAGTTTCGATTTTACTGATTTCAGACTGATTAATCCCGGTCATTTCTGACAACTGCTTCTGTGTCATCTTGTGGGCATGGCGTGCATTAATCAAGGACAAACCAAGTGCGTATGAATTTGAAAATGCCTCAAGTGCCGCCTTGCCCTCAGGTGAGAGGCGAGAGCGCATCTGCTCCGAATAATCCTTATATGACTTTGCCATGATGACTCCCTCCTGGATAAAAGATAAGTGCTTGAACCCATGCTTTCCCGAATTAAAGAATTTCACAGTCGATAAGAAAACTATCGTCGTGCCCAATGACTGGCAGGTCGATGCCAAGTTACTGCAAGGGATGGCGAAGATGAGAGCCTGCGGATAACTGCTGGTGTTCATTGAATTAACATCTAATTGAAAGTGGCTCCGTATAACGCCTACGGAGCCACCTCGCCCAGGGCCACCAAGGCCAAGCGATCTAATTAGTAGGGTTAACCACGTCCATCGCTTTACCATTTCCCTATCTCCGAGAGAGTTTTCTCTCGACGTAAGAGCATTACCTCGAAATTAGGGCACATTTATTAAATCAGAAATACTCGTCACTCGGAGTAGTTTCGCAACACCTTACTTATTCACAGGCATTGACACATTTAAATATCCCAGCAACACACTCAAATACATTTCACACGCCTGAATTCTTTATCTCATAGTTCGTTTATGGGAAATGCGAAAGGGCCGTCGGATAATTACCGACGGACCCGATCAGACAGCAACCTGATTTCGCATAAGGCAGTTGGGTCGGGTTTAACAACCCGGCTCAACTTCACTAATTAAAGCAGAAACTCTCGTTACACGGAGTAGTTTCATCCCCTCGCTGCCAAAATAGATCACGAGGAAATTGAAGTGGCCCCACGTAATTAGATTACGCAGAGCCACCGAGGTGGTGCCCTCGACAGGATTTGAACCTGCAACCTCTTCCTTCGGCAAAGTAGCGCCCTATCCCTTCGCCCCTGCTATGGTTAAGCAACTTCGGCAAAGGAGCGTGTCGTTTAACTATTGAACTACAAAGGTAAACTCCGTAGAAAAATCTGCGGGGTTTACTTTTTTCAGTTTACAAATGAAAAAGACTCTGCCGACAAATCGAAGTCTTTTCACATGCCCGGTCCTACGGCGTTAAACGCCAAGACCTCTTGATCGAAAGCTGCGCCAGGCTCCTGTAGTACAGATCGCCCACACCAAGAAGAATCTCTACTCCACCCGATGCCAGAACAACCAAATCGGCTTGTGTTTGTAAGAACGTTGGCGGATGTGGATAAAGATGGATGAGCAGCTCTGCCTCTGGGGCCACGGTGTGCGAAGAGCGAGGCGGTTGGCAGAGAGTCAGCCGGAGGGCTTATGACTCACTTCTTGAGCAATAGAAAAGATATCAGGCATTACTGGCATTGCGCGGAAATTCTGCTTCCTTGCCTGAATGGTGGGCGCCATAGAGACTGAACCCATGACTAGGCGCTCCTTTCCCACTGACCCAATCTTCGCTGACCCTTCAGAGCGGTTGGTATGGAATGAATTGCGGCAACGATTGCCAGATGAAGCCGCAGTAATCTGCAATCTCAAGTTGCTTGACCACAGCCACGAATATGAGATGGATTTCATTATCTTGTGGCCTGAAGTTGGCGTCGCCATCCTTGAAGTTAAAGGTGGCAAGGTCCAACCCAATGAGGATTCCACTTTCAAGCAGAGCGATTCCAGAGGCTCGCGCAATATAGATCCCATTGCGCAAGTCATGAGCAATCTTCATGGGCTCGTGCGCTATCTAGAGACTAAGTCCAGTCTTCAACACTTTTCCCCGCGACCTATGTTGGTTTTCCCTTACTCAACTATTGACCGTGAATATAACCGACCCGACATTCCTAGATTCATTGTGACGGATGAAATTGACTTGATTCATATAGCTGATCGAATCAAGTCTGATTTGCAATCGCATAACTATCGACCCACCGCGCAAGACGTCGACATTATGATTCAGCATCTTGGCAGAGCGATCCACTCACAAAAATCGATAATTGAACTGGGGCTAGAGCGGGAGGAAGCGGTACTGCATTTAACGGAATCGCAGTTCTCTATTCTCGACATGTGCCGGACCACGCCTAAGTTTGCGATTCTTGGAGCCGCGGGTTGCGGGAAAACCTACATTGCCATAGAGCAAGCACGGCGTTGTGCGGCAGCGGGGGATCGCGTTCTCTTCCTCTGTTATAACCGGGGTCTTTCGGACTACATCAACAATCAATTCAAGTCGGTGCCGGAAAACGAGCGTCCGACCATAGTGTCAACCCTTCACTCGCTCGCGTACAAATTGAATTTACGATTGGAGACACGGGAGGTTGATGAATTTTGGGATAGCGAAGTACCGCTGCTACTCATCGAGCATTTTGGGGTAGTGCCAGTGGAGGAGAAATTCGACACGGTAATTATTGATGAGGCACAAGATTTTCACCCGAAGTGGTGGGATCTTGTTCTAGCAGTTCTTAAGAACCCTTCGTATGGACACATTTACGCCTTTGGAGATACCCGCCAGGGGATATTCCGACAAGCAACTGATATCCCGCTTGTGGCATGTTCCCTTCGTTTAGATACAAACCTGCGCAACTCACTACCGATTGCACAGTTGGCCTCCCTCTGCCTCGAAGAGCCACTTCATTTGGCAGGGTTAGACGGAGTTCCAGTTCGTTACGTCGAATCTATGAATGAGAACGCCATTGAGATAGCCGATGATGTTGTAAACCAATTGCTGAATGATGGATGGGCTCCGGGGGATATCTGTGTTTTGACTACGGGCTCGCGACATCCCATTCAACGCGAAAAAGTCGAGGCTAATCGTCACACCTACTGGGACGAATTCTTTGAGGGCGATGCAGTGTTTTACGGTCATGTGCTTGGTTTCAAGGGGCTTGAACGTCGTGTCATTGTCTTAGCAATCAACGGCTGGAAGGTCGAGGATCAGAAAAAGGAGATGCTCTACACTGCCATTACTCGTGCCCGTGATCTGCTGATTATCTGTGCCGACAAGGAGACTCTTAAACACGGCGGCGGCAAAGAGTTTGTGAAGAAATTGACCAATCACGCGGAGAAATCTTTAATCTGAACTTGGGCTTTTTCGGAAGGATATGCAAATACCAAAACCCCGAGATGTTCTCTCGAGGTTTTAGTGATGTAACTCTTTGGATAGAACTTGTGCAGGGTAACGACACCGAACGAAGGGTAACACTGGACGACTTCTTGTTTCAAGTTGTCTATTGAGGAATAAGGATCTATTCAACGCTTCTACTAACTTATAAAACAATGAACTCCGGGAAATTAATCACGGAGTTCATTGTTTAGCTCAAGTGATAGACACTTGCACATCCTTAACGAAGGTGGGGAAAGAGTAACATCGTTTTTGCGATTAGAACGAGAACTGATGATAATGCTTTGCGTTCTCATTATTTGGTTACTGAAAGTAATCCACAGGTAACGGCAATTGTAATTTCTGGTTCTTCATATCTGCCTATTTTTCACGGGTGCCTCTGTAGCTCAATGGATAGAGCACATCTATAACGAAGGTGTCGTTGCGGGTTCGAGTCCCGCCAGGGGCACGACTCGCGATGAGGTCTCACCTGAAAACGAGTGAGACCTCATCTTTAACGCCCGTCGAATACTTCGCATGGTTAGGTCGAATGTCGCGGGTGCGGATATGGGAGGTCGCGACTGCGAAGGTCCTCCTCTGTATCACTCCAACAAATACTAAAACCCCGAGAAGTTCTCTCGAGGTTTTAGTGATGTAACTCTTGGGATATATCTTCTGGCGACTCTCACTCAGCTCTGTAATCGTAGCATTGGTTGATTCACTTCTATCTTCATGTGCAAAACATTTCCAGTTACTTTGTGTTACAAATTGTCGAAAAGTTTTTCACAACAGATCTAACGCCAACCAATATGGCTTTATCGCAGAGGTAACTTTCGCGGGTGCCTCTGTAGCTCAATGGATAGAGCGCGGCTCTCACTCAGCCCGAGGTTACAGGTTCGAGTCCCGCCAGAGTCACAGTGGCAACACCTCAAGGGGAAGGGCTCCACTCACAAAATGGGCGGAGTCCTTCTCGAGGGAACATCACTCCTATTTGTTAGGCCATTTCAGATTCGAGAAGTGGCACGATAGAAAAATTGAATGCGATCTCTGATGGTTCAATGTTCTGCTCTTCAAGTGAAAAGATTATGGCTTCAGCAGCGCGCTTGCGAAGGTCTTCCTCAGTATCACTCCAACAAATTAGGTTGACCGCATCGCAATCTTGCACAAACCAACAACCATTGTCATTGGCAATTTCAACTCTTACGGTAATCATTTGAGTAACTCCAATGCTTCTTCAACCGATAATCCAACTTTACGCACTAAATACTCTTTTACAACTCTTGCGGTGACTTCTTTTCCTTCGTGTGGCCAGTATGTTAACTGAGGGTGATTATCTGAGACGAGAACCTTATGTGATCCGTTGACTCTGAGTAACCGATAATTCAACGGTTCATTCATCAGTATCCGCAGAAGTCGCCCGGCTTTCATGCTTGGAAATTGAGACACCCGCGCAGTTTGCCCAGCTCTCAACGATCAGATTGAAGGCAAGAGACTCTCTGTTGGTAAAACTACGAAGTGGATGCGTAGATCGTGGAGTTGGCTGCGAGAGCCTTTCATCATCGCGTCTGGATGGCATGGTAGTTTTTTGCTATGTCCACTGATTCCAGTACAAATAATCCGTCGTTCGCTAAAGACTCTTCGAGCAGTAAACAACTCAGCGATCTTCCAACGCGTGCTCAGTACATCGTTGTTGGGGGAGGTGTCATTGGAACTTCCATCGCCTACCACCTGGCGAAGATGGGCGCGACTGATGTCATTTTGCTGGAACGCAAGCAACTGACATCCGGGACTACATGGCACGCCGCCGGCGAAATCGTGTCGGGTGGAATTGGCGAGACTTTGATCGAGATGGTTCGGCATACCGTCGATCTTTATGGCCGACTTGAGGCGGAAACTGGATTGTCCACCGGGTTCAAGAAGTGCGGCTATTTGCAGATAGCCACCACAAAGCGACGCGACGAGGCCTATCGACGCGAGATGTCATTTCAAAATGCATACGGTTTTGAGAAGCATCTTTTATCGCCGCAGGAAATCGCTGACCTTGTTCCGATGTTGAACACCGACGATATCCGCTCTGGCTTCTTTACTCCGGATCAAGGTCGGGCCAATCCGGTCGATGTCACGATGTCGTTGGCTAAGGGTGCTCGCATGAATGGTGCGCGAATATTCGAAGATACAGAGGTCACTGGATTCAAGATCACCGATGGCACTGTTACTGGTGTGCAAACCTCGCGCGGTGACGTCGAGTGCGAAAAAGTCGTGATCGCGGCGGGACTGTGGGGACGAGAGGTGGCAGCGAAAGCCGGCGTCACGGTGCCGTTGCAAGCTGCAGAGCACTATTACCTTCTGACCGAACCTATCGAGGGCATCACCTCCGACCTTCCCGTCATTGAAGACCCCGAAAGTTACAGTTACTACCGCGAGGAGGGAAATGGGCTACTCGTTGGACTCTTCGAACCGGTGGGTGCGCCGTGGTCACTGGACGGCACTCCCAAGGGCTCGGCATTCACCGTTCTCCCACCAAACTGGGATCGGATGACACCATTTCTTGAAGTTGCAATGCGTCGTGTCCCGGCACTGGAGAACGTGGGGATTCGGTCATTGTTCTGCGGGCCGGAAAGTTTCACTGACGATCTCTATCCCATGCTTGGCGAAGCACCGGAGGTACGGAATTTCTTCCTAGCCTGTGGACTGAATTCATTGGGCATTCTTTTGGGTGGTGGAGTGGGCCAAGTTATGGCGCAGTTACTGGTGGATGGTCAAGCACCGATTGATCTGACGAAAGTTTCTGTTGACCGTACGCACGAGTTCCAGGCCACAAGACAATTTCGTGCCGAACGGACGGTCGAGCGACTTGGCTTCGTACATAACGACGGAGCTTGGCCAAACTCACAAATGCGCGCCGCCCGCAACATTAGACAAAGTCCTTTTCATACCCAGCACGTGATTGATGGCGCACATTTCACGGCATCGGCAGGCTGGGAGAGTCCGCAGTTCTTTTCAGGTACAGGAGAAGTGCCGGAGATTGAGTGGGGATTCGATCGTGGTGTTGCCTTCGAACGTATCGGGATCGAGCACTTGAACTGCCGCGCGAATGTCGGCGCAATTGATCTGACGTCCATGTCCAATTTCCTAGTGCAAGGTCCGCACGCGCAGACCGTTCTCAATCGAGTGTGCGCCAATGACGTCGCAGTTCCGGTCGGTCGCATCGTCTACACCCAGTGGCTTAACGAGTTCGCCGGAATCATCGCTGATGTAACAGTGACGCGTCTGGCTGAGGATGAGTTTCTTGTTATTAGTGGTGAAAACATCCACCGTCGGATACCGGCGTGGATCAAACGTCACACGCGCAGCGATGAGTTCGTCGTTGTGACCGATGTGTCTAGCGGTACAGCAATGCTCTCGGTGCAGGGTCCGCGATCACGCGAACTTCTTGCGCGTCTGAGTCCGAATGACTGGTCGAACGAAGCATTTCCTTTCTTGACGGCTCAGAAAATTGAACTGGGATATACGCCGCTATGGGCGCTGCGCGTGACATACGTAGGAGAGTTGGGGTGGGATCTGATCATTCCTACCGAGTTTGGCGCAAAACTATACGAACAGATTCGCGAGGCTGGGTTGGATTTGGGCTTCATGCCCACCGGGCTCGGCGCACTTACCAGCATGCGTGTGGAGAAGGCTTATCGCGATATGGGCCACGACATCGACACCGATGACACTCCGCTGGAAGCAGGGTTGGGATTTGCGGTGGCATGGGAGAAGCCGGGAGGTTTCGTCGGCAAGGAGGTGTTGAGCAAGCAACGCGACTCTGGAGCATTGCAACGTCGGATGATCACTCTGCTGCTGGATGATCCGGCCTACGATCTGATTGAGGATGAGCCGGTTTTCTGGGATGGCATCTGCGTCGGCTACATCCGAGCCGGTGCCTATGGTTACACCCTGGGCGCCGCCACTGGTCTGGCCATGATCGAGCGGCCGGGCGGTTTCAGCCAATCCGATCTCGATGCCGGCACCTTCGCTGTCGAAATCGCTGGAAAACGAGTTGGTGCGAAGGTTTCACTGCGTCCCTTCTTCGACCCTGGTCGCACCCGACCAACCGCCTAAGAATTAAGGCCCATCTTCCTAATCCCATTTCACTCACAATCAATTGATGGTGTTTTCAGATTCACGAATTGGCACGACAGTAGAGTGGTTCTGTGCCTGAATTGCCAGAGGTTGAAACTGTCCGACGGGGACTTGCACACTTGGTTCGCGGGTACCGTATCAATGAGGTTCAAGAACTTCACCCAAGGGTGCGCAAGGCTTCCTCTCTTTCGCCAATCTCGGCAGTTGCAGGCGCGCGAATTACTGGGGTGAATCGGCGCGGTAAATTTCTCTGGTTTGAACTGGATCGACCAGAAGTGTTGGTCGCCCATCTTGGAATGAGCGGCCAATTTCTCATTCAGCAAAGGGATCGACCAATGGCAAGGCACGTTCGAGCGCTATTCAAGATCTCGAAAGGCTTACAGAGACAGCAACTGGTTTTTAATGATCAGCGAACTTTCGGCTGGCTCTCGGTCGAAGAGCTCGCGGATGGAGTCCCGACATCTGCGACCCACATTGCCAGAGATCCCTTCGACCCCGGATTCGACAAGTCCATGGTGGTAAGAAATTATGCAAAGCGAAATGTAAAAATTAAGACCGCTCTCCTGAGTCAAGAGATCATGAGCGGGGTGGGCAATATCTACGCCGATGAGGCGCTCTGGCGCGCCAAGGTTCATCCCCAAGCGCGCACCAGTGAGATGTCATTAAAGAAAATCGCCTTAGTGATAGATAGCGCAATCGAAGTGATGGAGGAAGCGATTTTGCAGGGCGGCACATCCTTTGATGATCTCTACATCAACGTCAATGGCGAGAGTGGCTACTTTGAGCAATCCCTGGCCGCTTACGGGCAGACGGATAGGCCGTGTGTTCGGTGCGGTACTCCGATCAAGCGGATTATTGTGGGTCAGCGCTCATCACATTTTTGCCCGCATTGTCAGCGCCAGCGGCGCTAGCGGAAATACTATTACCCCGAGATGCTCTCTCGAAGTGGCCTTAGAAGCCAATTCCTGAAAGATTTCGAGAATTTTTCTCCTCGATTTATTAATACCTGTATCCTTAATTCATGAGTGGACGCCTAGATTTTTTGCGCGCTAACAGCGATGCTATTAAAGTTATTGCGGCTCGCCACAAAGCTTTAAAAATCTCGGTTTTTGGTTCTGTTGCACGCCGCGAAGATGGCCCAGAAAGTGATATTGATTTTCTGGTTACGTTTACTCCAGATGCATCATTGACAGATTTAGCAGGGTTACATGATTCGCTAGAAGAATTCTTAAATGCGCCCGTTGATGTCATTTCCAGCGGTGGCCTTAAACCGAGAGATAGCCATATTCGGGAAGAAGCCTTAGCTCTGTGACTCGCTCTGATGATCAGCGCTTAGAGGATCTCCTAGAAACCGCCGCCAAACTCAAAACGTTGGTTGCGAAAGGCAAAGAGAATTTCCTAAATGATTTCGAATGCCAGTGGGCGATCGAGAGGGCGTTACACAATATCGGTGAATATTGCACTCATTTATCGGCGGAATATAAGGCCCAATACCCAGACGTTAAATGGAAAGAAATTGTTGGGATGCGCACCCAACTCGCCCATGCTTACCACCAGATCGATGCGCAAATCGTTTGGAATGCTGCTTCGGTGAGCGTTCCTGCACTGGTTAAAAGCCTTTTGAGCTAGCAATAGATAGCGCAATCGAGGTGTTGGGCCGGCGTCCTTCGCTCTTTTTCCCGTGTTGTGAAGATACTCAAGGAAAATGTCGAACATTCATCAAGGCTAGGAGCATCACCTTGATCTGCCCAATGTTCTGCTCACTCTGAGTAATCGGCAGTTCAATGGCTCATTCATTAATATGTGTTGCATCGACATAGATATCCTGTACAGTTCTTGTTGTAGTCCCCGGTCGCATTAGTGCGACGAAGGGTTCGCGAAGCCGTCTCGAGTTCATCTCGCGGCGG
The DNA here is from genome assembly GCA_035530615.1 of Candidatus Paceibacterota bacterium. Classification (NCBI taxonomy): domain Bacteria; kingdom Bacillati; phylum Minisyncoccota; species Minisyncoccota bacterium. Next base: position 528,559 of record DATKUL010000002.1, on the reverse strand, counting down.
CTTCAACTTTTATGGCGAGGATAGTAGCCAATTCGTCTGAGCCATCTGATGGCCTTCTCTCTGTCAGTTACGAGAAGGCCGCGAGATATTAAAATTTCTATCTGCTGTTCAGGTGTGAGGAACGGTTTGTCATATTTTTGCTTCAAGATAAAACTCTGAAAGGAAAGATGACCCGCCCATACGCTATAACGCGCAGAGGGGCGAGCCGTAGTAAAAGAGAGTCTAGGGGATAGCGAGGACTTTTAGCAGTAACTTTCATTCGAATCCTGTCAGCAGCACGCCCGGTACAGCCTTAAGGGGAAGGACTCCACTCAGCAATTGTGTGAAGAACTTCCCCTTGCAACCTTGTTTTTGGAAACTCGCTAACTCTGACGACGCTTCAGAACTGTCAGCGCGCCGAGACCTGCGACCAACCCGCCGGCAATCATCAGAATCCAAATGAGCGTTGCCAATCCGACGGGCTTGAGCGTGTTGTAGTTAGCCAGGTTCTCGTCGAAGACCTTCACGAGTCCGTTGAAACGCTCCATCGACGCAGGCATCGCTTGAAGGGCTTGGGCGGTTGCCGGGAAGTTGGTGCCGAGGAAAGTCTGCAACTGTTCCGGCGTCATCTTGAGTTGCGTGGCCAGGGCAGGGAGCATCGCGGTCTGCATCTCATTGCCCATGGCCCCGACCGTCGCGAGTGCCCCAGTTGCGTTAGTTACCAGCTCTTGAGTGTAGACAGGCTTGAGGTTTGCGTTCAGCTGGTCAGCATCGGCCGCTTTTGCTGGCAGCGACAAGGCGACCGGCATAAGCAAGAGCAGAAGCCCCACCACGATCGTTGATGCTCCACCGGCTTTCGGTGAGCGCAGGATCAGCAGTCCGAGAAGGAAAACTAGAAAACCCGCACCAAACATCGCCCAGGGGACGGTCGTGGCCGGCAGGCTTTTGGTGGGAATAGCGTCGGCCGATGCGAAGAGCGGACGTTGCTGATCCAAGGTGTCAATCAAGCCGTTGAAAGTCGGAACCACACTGGGCAGGGCACTCATGCCCGCTGCCACGGCCGAAAAATTCTCGGAAACGAACTCATTGAACTGCGTCGGTGTCATCTGCAATTGCTGGCTCAGAGCAGGGGCGAGTTTGTCGGTGAACTCGCTCTGCACTGCTGACAGGCCGGAGATGTCGGCACGCGCGGTGTCGATCGAGCTCTGGGTCAACGTTGGGCGAAAGTCGACGATCAAGCTCTCGAATGCCGGTCCGACTGCGAATAGATTGTTCATGAGAGTGACCGTGATTAAACCGGCGCCCATCAGCATTACCAATAGCGCAATTGTTTTACTCAAAGGGCCAGACCTGGATAGAGGAATGGCCGATGATGTTCTTGATTTGGAGGTTGTGCTCGTCATACCTGGTTCTCATCTCGCTCGTAGATCATGAATGGTGCTACACCGGTTCATGTCCAGGGCGGTGGATTATTAGATGGACCGCAAGCATGGGACTTATGCTCCGATGAATCTAAACCTACAACTGTGTCGCGGGAGAGAGTAGAAGGGGTTATTGTCAGTTTGATCACGTGCGATGATTTACCTAAGTGAGCGGACTCACATTGTTATCGCAAGTAATTAACACCGCTCATCCTCTCCACAGTTTTCCCGGCTAACCAATTGAATGTCTGTACTCTCCTAAAACCTATCTCCATGTCGAATGCGTGGAAATTGGGAAAGAGGAGAGTATGGCGAAGAAACTAGAAATTGAAGAAGTCGAAGATCATTCATTCAATAATGTTCTGTTGCGGGGAAGAGTCTCGGGGGAGCCGTCCGAACGCGAACTTCCCAGTGGTGATCACGTCGTCGAATTTCGGATCGTTGTAAGACGCGACACGAGAGAGGGTGTAGATACCTTAGATGTAGCGGCCTGGAGTGCTAAAACTCGTCGAAAGAGCCTGACCCTCAAAACTGACGAATGGGTTGAGATATCGGGTTCGGTTAGGCGCCGATTCTGGAAGGCTCCAACCGGCCTTGCCAGTCGATGGCAGATTGAGGCAAGCGAGATCTCTAGAATTTAGGTACGGTAATGCTCTAAGTATGGGAGGCAATGTGTCAAAAGATGTATTTAGCACGCTCCGGGTCTATCTATCCAAGATTACCGAGGGGGAGCACACTCCCGCAGAGGTCGTTGCTTCCATGAATGCTTGGCTGCGTGAAAGTGGCGAAGCCATAAAACTCAAAGTCGAAGAAGAGGTCGAGCAAGCGGTTGCGAAGATGGGTTTTGTGAAGCAGGAGGAGTTCGACAAACTCAAGAAGGATCTGGATGCTCTGCGCGCTTCGCTTGTTACCTCAAAGAGTTCTGCCCCCAAGAAGGCGGCTGTGAAAAAGAGCGCGGTGAAGAAAGTGGTCAAGAAGTCTGCTCCCCGCAAGGCAACCTCTGCCAAGAAGAGTGCGGCAGGAAGCAAGAAATGAGCGACGGCACGAATACTCCGAATCTCTTGGACGAGATCAAGGTCGAATTAGAACAAATCGATTCCTTGCCCACATCTGAGCATGCCCAGAGACTTGAGGGAGTGCATCGAAAATTGGAGTCAGCTCTTTCCACAATTGAAGGTTTGTAAAAAACGAGATGAAAACCCGTCTCGACGCGGAATTGGTTAGGCGCGGGCTGGCACGTTCGCGGGAACAAGCAGCAGATCTCATAGAGTCGCGATCCGTTCTGGTTCGGGGTATTCCTGCCACAAAGCCAGCTACTCAGGTCGATGCCGAGACGTCGATCGTCCTCCAAGGAAAGCGGGATGACTTCGTCTCTCGCGGGGGCCATAAATTGGCGGGAGCACTCGATGTTTTCACTGAGATTGTTGTAGCGGGCCGTCGTTGCCTAGATGCCGGGGCGTCAACCGGTGGTTTTACTGATGTCCTGCTCCGGCGCGGTGCAGCAGAAGTAGTTGCAGTTGATGTCGGATATGGTCAGTTGGCGTGGGAGTTGCGGCAAGATCCACGAGTAACTGTTCTGGACCGGACAAATATTCGACACCTCACGGGTGAGATGGTCGGAGATCCGATTGATCTGGTCGTTGCAGATCTTTCCTTTATTTCATTGACACTTGTTCTTCCGGCCCTTGCAGCAGTCTCGAAACCTGAAGCTGACTATGTCGTCATGGTGAAGCCGCAATTTGAAGTCGGACGGGAGAAGTTGGGGGCCGGAGGGGTTGTCCGCGACCCTGCGCTCCGACGAGCGGCAGTATTGGATGTCGCGCAGTCGGCATATGACGTTGGACTTGGGACACTCGGGATCGCCGCAAGCCCGCTTCCAGGCCCTGCCGGCAATGTTGAATATTTCCTCTGGTTGCGTCGAGGTGCGGGCGAAATAGATGAATCGGCCCTTGATAAGGCGATCGCAGAGGGGCCGCAGTGACTCCAAAACGTTCGATACTTTTCATCGTCAACCAAAATCGTGAAGATGCCCGCCAAGCTGCGGAGGAACTTGGAGCGATTTTTAGGCAGGCCGGTTTTCGGTTGTACTCCAACAACGAAACTGAAATTGAATCGATGGCTCCCCTTAGTGCTGAAGTACTTTCTGATATCGAGATTGCGATCGTCCTTGGCGGTGACGGGACGATGCTCCGCGGAGCTGAAGCGGTCCGCGGTACTGAAATTCCATTGCTCGGCGTGAATTTGGGCCGGGTTGGCTTCCTCGCAGAAGTTGAGAAGCCGAAGATGTCCGAGATTGCCGATGCCGTTATTTCTCAGAGTTACATCACAGATCAGCGCCTAGTTCTAGCTTATTCAGTGGAGAGGTACGGCAAGGTCGTAGACCAAGGGTGGGCACTAAATGAAGTGACTATCGAACGGAGCGAGACCACGATGGTCGAGCTCTTTGTCCAGATCGATCAGCGCCCGCTATCTCGATGGAGTTGTGATGGCTTGATCTGTTCGACCCCCACAGGTTCGACCGCTTATGCATTCTCCGCCGGTGGACCTATAGTTTGGCCGGAAGTGCAAGCGCTGGTCGTCTTGCCAATTTCGGCTCACGCTCTTTTTTCTAAACCGCTTGTGGTTTCGCCAGAATCAAAAATTGTCATTGATGTTGAGTCAAGTACGGCGCTACTTTCATCTGACTCCCGTCGAAAATTCTTTCTTAAGCGGGGGGATAGGGTCACTATGACAAAAGATTCTGACACTGTCCGTCTTGCGCACGTGAAAGAAATTATTTTCACTGACAGATTGGTGGCTAAATTCAAACTCCCCATCGAAGGCTGGCGTGGTGAGTGATCGCACCATGCTGGAAGAAATTTCTATTCGTGGCTTAGGGGTTATTGAAGAGGCAAAACTAGAACTCGGTCCGGGATTCACGGTTCTTACCGGTGAGACTGGTGCGGGTAAGACGATGGTGCTCACTGCGCTCTCGCTCGTTCTTGGAGGCAAAGCAGACGCGTCCCTTGTTAGGAGGGGCAGAGAGCGGCTGAGCGTTAGCGCAACTTTCCAGATCTCAACCGACGTGGAAGAGTTTGCATCTGAAGTTGGAGCTGCCGTGGAGGATGGATCCTTGATCCTTACCCGGACACTGAGTGCCGATGGGAAGAGCAAGGCAATAGCCGGAGGAGTCTCCGTTCCGGCTGGCACGCTCAATGAATTGGGCGAACGGTTGATCGAAGTCCATGGTCAGTCAGCAAGCATGAGCATTACTAAAGTCGCCAAGCAGCGAGAGATCCTTGATCGTTTTGCTGGATCATCCCTTGCCGACGCCTTGGCTAAGTACCAGGAGTCATTTGAAGCGTACAACCAATTGAAAGGCAAGATTGCCGCGCTGCGAACAAATGCTGCTGGACGCGAGAAGGAGATTAATGCGCTTCGAGAATTTGCCGAAGCGTTCTCAAAGGTGAAGCCTCTGGCGGGAGAGATGGCAGATCTAATTCAGGAAATATCTCGACTTTCCTCCGTCGAATCGCTTCGAACAGGTGTGGAGGACTCTGCGCGATTGCTTTTTGATGATGAGTCGAATGTGATTGATTCTCTTGCGCAAGCAAAGCGGAACCTGGAATCTGTCGCCGAGAAAGATCCAAAAATCGCGGAGATCTTGAACGCGGTTTCGGAGAGTTATTTCCTGCTTTCCGATGCGGCACAAATTACTCACACGTATCTGCAGGACTTGGAGGCCGATCCGATCCGATTGGAGGCCGCGCAAGCTCGACGCGCCGAGATTAACGCTCTCGTGAAAAGGTACGCGACGGGTGGCGAACCTGATGATCAAATCCGTGAATTGATTACTCGCAACGAAGAAGTGGCAGAGGCGATTGGGGACTTGTCGGGAGGCGAAGAGAGAATTTCATCGATGGAAGCAGAACTGCGCGAGCTTTTCACCATCCTTGTTAAGAACGCAGGGCGACTTTCCAGAATCAGATCGAGCAGTGCCGAAGAGATGTCATCTGCTGTCACCAAGGAGATACATCTACTCTCCATGCCGCACACACAATTCTTCTGCACCGTCGTTTCGCCCGAGTACCAGAAATTATCCACGCCGGACGGGTTTACGATGACAGGGGCGGACGAGGTCGCCATGACAATTCAGGGACACTTAGACGGCCTGAAAGTGCAAGTTGCCAAAGGGGCAAGTGGTGGCGAACTTTCGCGAATCATGTTGGCCCTGGAAGTGGTGCTAGCCGGGTCGCAACCAGTTGGAACCTACGTCTTTGATGAAGTCGATGCGGGTGTTGGAGGCAAAGCGGCCATCGAAGTTGGCAGGCGCCTTTTCGAACTTTCCCGCCAGGCGCAGGTAATAGTTGTCACACACCTGCCGCAGGTCGCCGCATGGGCAGACTCACATTTCGTTGTACAAAAAAATAGCGACGGCGTTGTGAGCCAGAGCGATGTCATCCTGGTAAGCGGGGAATCTCGCATTGAAGAGATCGCACGGATGCTCGCCGGCCACGAAGACTCCAAGAGTGCACGTCAACATGCCGCGGAACTTCTTGCAATGCGCCATTAACGCGCGTGTCTTTTCGGGGATAAGGGGTTTGTACTGGGATGGTGATAGGTTGGTCTTCCATGGGCCAACCTCATGTGACTAAGCATTTATTCGTAACCGGGGGCGTGGCTTCCAGCCTCGGGAAAGGCCTCACCGCATCCAGTTTGGGGCGACTACTCCGTTCGCGTGGCGTCCGAGTGACGATGCAGAAACTTGATCCGTACCTCAATGTGGATCCCGGAACCATGAATCCCTTTCAGCATGGCGAAGTTTTTGTGACCGATGATGGCGCAGAGACGGATCTGGATGTCGGACATTACGAGCGGTTCCTTGATACCAATCTCCATGGCTCTGCAAATGTCACGACAGGGCAAGTTTATTCGCGTGTGATCGCTCGCGAACGAAGAGGGGAGTACCTTGGCGAAACCGTCCAGGTCATTCCGCACATCACCAACGAAATCAAAGAGCGAATCCGGGCGATGGCCGCACCCGACATCGATCTGGTAATTACTGAAATTGGCGGCACCGTTGGCGATATCGAGTCTCAGCCTTTTCTTGAAGCAGCCCGCCAGATTCGTCAAGAAGTTGGCCGCGAGAATGTTTTCTATTTGCATGTGTCACTTGTGCCCTACATCGGCCCATCAGGAGAATTGAAGACTAAACCGACCCAACATAGCGTGGCGGCGCTGCGAAGTATCGGCATTACACCCGATGCAATTGTTATCCGATCAGACCGCGAGATCCCAATTACGGTCAAGAAAAAAATCTCCTTAATGTGCGACGTAGACCTTGAAGCAGTTGTGGCCGCGGTTGACGCACCCTCCATTTATGACATTCCAAAAGTCCTCCACTCTGAAGGACTGGATGCATATGTTGTACGAAGAATGGGGTTTCCCTTTAAGGATGTCGACTGGCGCGAGTGGGATGCATTGCTGGCGAAGGTTCATCACCCGGCTCACCACGTGCGGGTTGCACTAGTTGGAAAGTACATCGATCTACCAGATGCTTATCTCTCCGTGACTGAAGCATTGCGCGCCGGCGGATTTGCTAACAACGCCAAAGTTGATATCAAATGGGTCGCCAGTGATGAGTGCGAGACTTGGGAAGGCGCGACAGCACACCTCTCTGACGTGGATGCAATCTGCGTACCTGGGGGATTTGGTGTGCGCGGAATTGAGGGCAAAGTTGGCGCCTTGCATTTTGCACGAGAGAAAAAAATTCCAACGTTGGGCCTCTGTCTTGGACTGCAATGCATGGTGATTGAAGCCGCCAGAAATCTGGCGGGCATTGCGGATGCAAATTCGGCCGAGTTCGCTCCCGACACAGATTCTCCAGTGATCTCAACCATGGCAGACCAGCACGCCGCCGTGTCGGGCGAAGGGGATATGGGAGGCACGATGCGCCTTGGTCTATACCGTTCGATCCTGCAACCTGGTTCAGTGGTCGCGCAGACGTATGGAGCCACGGAGATTTCGGAGCGACATCGCCATCGCTATGAAGTGAACAATGCCTACCGGGATCAATTGGTAGCTTCCGGACTCGTGTTCTCCGGAATGTACCCGGAACGTGACTTGGTCGAATTTGTTGAATTGCCCAAGGAGGTTCACCCGTACTACATAGGGACCCAAGCGCATCCGGAATTCAAATCGCGTCCGACTCGTCCGCACCCCCTCTTTTCGGGCCTGATTTCCGCCGCAATCGAAGTAAAAAACGTCATAGTTGCGGAGTAGTCGGGTGCATCGATAAGCCAGGGTAGGCTGGTGAGATAGAGAAATTTCACCTATAGGAGTCGAAGATGATTGTTGGAGTTCCAAAAGAGATCAAGAGCCAAGAGTCCCGAGTAGCTATCACCCCGGAAGGTGTCAGCGAATTTGTACGCGCTGGACACACGGTGATCGTGGAGAGTGGGGCTGGACTTGGGTCAGCCATTACAGACGAGGATTTCATTTCAACCGGCGCGAACATTCGCCATAGTGCGCAGGAGATTTGGGCGCAGGCCGATCTCATCTTGAAAGTGAAGGAACCTATCGCCGCTGAGTACCCGCTTATGCGCAAGGGCCAAACTCTCTTTACCTACCTCCATCTGGCTGCATCGAAATCGTGTACTGATGCTCTTATCGCTAGCGGTACGACGGCTATCGCCTATGAGACCGTAGAAGTAAATGGCCAATTGCCACTCCTTGCCCCAATGAGTGAGGTAGCTGGACGAATGGCAACCCAGGTAGGTGCCTTTGCTCTGCAAAAACCAAATGGTGGCAGAGGTGTATTGCTCGGCGGGGTTCCCGGAGTTGCGCCAGGCAAAGTTGTTGTCATCGGCGGAGGTGTGGCTGGCTTGAATGCAGCGGTTATGGCTATGGGAATGGGCGCTGACGTGACGGTGATTGATAGAAGTATTTCTCGGTTGCAGTACATCGACAGCGTCTACCTTGGCCGTATCAAGACTTTAGCGGCCTCGCATCACGCAATTGACCGAGAAATTTCTCAAGCGGACCTTGTCGTTGGCGCTGTACTCGTTCATGGAGCTAGAGCTCCGAAACTCGTGAGCAATGCACAGGTAAAGAAGATGAAGGCAGGTTCCGTCCTGGTGGACATCGCCATCGACCAGGGTGGATGCTTCGAAGACTCGCACGCAACAACTCACGTAGATCCTACGTTCCTCGTGCACGGAAGCATTTTTTACTGTGTCGCAAATATGCCGGGTGCAGTTCCTGTTGCTTCGACCTATGCACTTACCAATGCAACACTTCCTTTCGCACTTGCGATCGCCAACAAAGGTTGGATGGATGCAGTCAATAGTGATCGAAATCTGGCACTTGGGTTAAATGTCCATGAGGGAAAGGTTTATTACGAAGCCGTCGCAACCGCGCATGGCTACGAATTTGTGCAGCTAGCCTCCTAAGCGAGTGGATGAGAGATTATGGATTTCGAAAAGGAATCGCGTAATTTCTTAGATCATATTCGCGTCGAGCGCGGGTTGGCTGAAAATTCGATTGCTGCATACAAGCGAGATTTGCATCGGCTTGCAATTTTTTTGCAAGCCGACGGACTCGATTTGGATGAAGTTGATGCGAAGACTCTTCAATCTTTCCAAACTTGGTTAAAGACTGAAAAATTGAGTCAGTCCAGTATTAGTCGAATCCTTTCTACTATGCGGACTTTCTTTCGCTACTTGTCGCGAGAGAAGGGCACAATCGATCCGACAACCGAGCTTGAAAAATCAAAGCAAGTGCGCAGGCTGCCCAAGGCGCTCACAGTGGCGGAGATCGTCTCGATGATCGAGGCGGCATACCATGAGGGTAATCCGATTAGCATTCGTGATCGGGCTCTTCTCGAACTTCTCTACGGCAGCGGCGCGCGCATCAGTGAAATTGTGAATCTCGATTTAACTGATGTGCACCAATTCACAAATGATGGCGTTCAGATTGAAACCCTCAAATTACTTGGAAAGGGCGGAAAAGAGCGGATTGTTCCGTTGGGAAGTTTTGCCAGCGCGGCCCTGCAGGAATATCTCACTCGCACGCGCCCAATGTTGGTTGTGAATTCCGCGAAGCGGACCAACGCTCTCTTCCTCAATCAGAGCGGTACTCGATTAAGCAGGCAATCCGCATGGCAATTTGTGCTCAATGCAGCAAAAGCGGCGGGTGTCGCGGGGAAAGTATCTCCGCATGTCTTTCGCCACTCTTATGCGACCCATCTTCTAGATGGGGGCGCAGACATACGCGTTGTGCAAGAACTTCTAGGACATGCCTCCGTCACGACAACCCAGATTTACACCTTGATCACAATCGATAAAGTTCGTGAAACTTATAGTTTGGCACACCCCAGAGCGAGGTAGTTTTATAAGCCTCGAAGCCGTCTGGCCAAGATACTTTGTTCACCTTTTGCCTCAAGGTCGGCGATGATGACGGCGATCGACTCGCGAACAATCCGACCACGGTCGGCGGCTAATCCCAGATCGCCACGAAGTAGAAGTCGGGCTTGGTCCAAGTCGAAGAGTTCCTCGGGGGAGAGGTAGACAGTAATTTTCTCCGCATGCGATTCGCGACCACTAGGTGAGTGATCTACGGCAGATACACGACGACGCGGGGTGGTGCGCACGCCCTTTGTGGTCGGACGCACGACAGGCGCAGTTGCATTCTGAACTGGAGCTACCGGTGAGGCAATACTCGAGTCGGATGAAGTATTACGTACGGCCGTTAGTGCGGGAGTGGTAGAACGGAACAACTCATCAGCACCAGGCAAGCTAGCTCTACGACTCATTTGACTCCTCCGATTGCGATCAATTCGCGTGCCAGTCTTCTATACGACGCAGCGCCACCCGAACTATTGGCGTAGGTGGTGATTGGTTCGCCAGCAACTGTCGTTTCAGGAAAGCGTACAGTCTGTGCAATAACTGTCTCAAAAACACTCTCTGGAAAAGCCTCAAGAATTCGTGCTAGGACTTCACGACTGTGTAGCGTTTTCTTATCGTACATCGTTGCGAGAATGCCAATTAATTTGAGCGAGGGGTTGAGATTGATCCGCACTTTTTCGAGGTTCTCTTGAAGTTGAGCGAAGCCACGCAATGCAAAGAACTCGCACTGCAAAGGCACAATCACACCATCGGCCGCGGTTAGCGCGTTGAGGGTGAGAAGCCCGAGGGTCGGTTGGCAATCAATGAGAATAACGTCGTAGTACTCGCGGACGGTGGACAGGGTCTTTTTGAGGAAATTCTCGCGGCCCATCTCGTTGACGAGGGTGACCTCTGCAGTTGCGAGTTCCTTATTGGCAGGCAGCAGATCCATCCCGGGAATCGAAGTCTTTAAAATGATCTTCTCGATATCTGAACGGGGATCCATCAGCACCTGGTAGACCGTCTCCTGCAATTTGAGCTCGTGTGCGTTGACTCCCAACCCCACAGAGAGAGCTCCTTGCGGATCGAAGTCGACCAGAAGTACCCGCCGACCCAATTCAGCCAAACTCGCCCCTAGGTTGATGGTGGTGGTCGTCTTTCCGACGCCACCTTTCTGGTTGACGATGGGAATGATTTTGGCAGGTCCATGTTTGGCCAACGGTTTGGGAACCGGCCAATTTTTGGGTTTCTTCTGGAGCAGGGTAGATGTGGTGGCCACATCATCATCAAATGTCGATTTAACGCTCAATCGAGAAACCTCTCTGCCGTCTTTAGGGGCGACTCTACGCATACGCTCAATCCAGGGCAAGTGCGCCTATGCGAGCCAAATGTGAAGTAACGTTCGCAGGTGGAAACTGTCGCGCCGGATGTAAATAGCGAAGTCATTGCCGGTTTTGCTGTCCATCTGGAGAATTTTGAAGGCCCCTTTGATCTTCTGCTTCAGCTCATTTCGCGGCATCGGATGGATATTACCGAAATCGCACTTGGGGCAGTGACCGACGAATTCATATCTTTTATCCGCGCCTTGGAGGAATCCGGTGAGGGATGGCAACTGGATCAGGCCACCGAGTTTCTTGTGGTCGCAGCAACCCTGCTCGATCTTAAAGCTGCTCGACTATTACCCAGCGGGGAAGTCGAGGATGAAACCGACCTTGCTCTCCTAGAAGCGCGCGACCTTCTCTTTGCACGACTTCTTCAATACCGCGCCTTCAAAGAGATTGCTTCCACCTTTCATGAGCGGATTCTCCTGCAAGACAAGGCTTTCGCGCGGGTGGTTGCCCTCGACTCTTCGCTTTCAGCGCTCCTGCCAGAGGTCCTCATTGGGGTGGGTCCAGCACGATTTGCCGCCATTGCAGAGCGTGTCTTAGCCCCTAAAGTCACTCCCAGCGTTGCCCTTGAGCATCTGCACCTGCCGCTGGTCAGCGTGGCAGAGGAGTCCCTGTGGGTTGTTGAGATGCTGCGACGCTCCCGTTCCATGAGTTTTCGCCACCTTGTAGCCGAGGCAGAGAGCACCCTGGTGGTGGTCGCCCGTTTTCTAGCTCTTTTGGATCTATATCGGCAAGGCGCACTCCGATTCGATCAGGTCGTTTCACTCGGAGAGTTGCAGATTAGTTGGATTGGTCCGGATACGGGGGCAATTGAAGCCGGGGAAGAGTTTGATGTGCCGGTAATTTCAGAGGAAAATGAAGCAGAGGAGGGGTCAAGTGTCTGATCTTGAACTTGAACGTTCGATTGAAGCGATCTTGATGGTGGTCGATGAACCAGTCACCGAACTGACGTTGGCGCAGGTCCTGGATACTCCGGTTGACGCGATCGCTCCAGTTCTTGCCCGCCTCCAGGAAGAGTACGAGAACCATGGTTTCGAACTTCGCGCTATCAATGGCGGGTGGCGCTTTTACAGCCGACCTGAATACTCCGCAGCGGTGGAGAAGTTCGTCCTGGATGGACAGCAATCCAGGCTTACCCAGGCTGCATTGGAAACTCTGGCAGTCGTCGCCTACCGCCAGCCCGTTTCACGGGCGCGAGTCTCGGCCATCAGAGGGGTGAATGTCGAGGCGGTCATGAAAACCCTCATCACTAGAGGACTCGTTGAGGAGTCGGGCCTTGAGCATGAGACTGGCGCCATTCTTTACCGGACGACTTCATATTTCTTGGAGAGGTTGGGTCTTAATGCGCTGACAGACCTCCCAGCCCTGGCTCCATACCTTCCAGATTTGGATCGCTTGGACGAAGTTTTAGGCGCCCTCACCGACTGATTTATTGGTTTTTCTCCTCTGACCCGGCGGAATATGTCAGGGTTGTAGGGCGGTAGACTGGCTTCCTTGCTTTTTTAGATTGGATCCCATGTCACTAACTCGCCTCAATAAAGTGATCGCCGACGCCGGCATCACTAGTCGTCGTGGTGCCGACGAACTCATTCATGATGGTCGGGTAAGCGTGGATGGAGAAATTGTTCGCGAACTCGGAGTGAAAGTTGACCCTGATAACTCTGTAGTAATGGTTGATGGTGAGACAATTACACAAAGTTTGACTAAGACTTACCTTGCACTGCATAAGCCAAGGGGAGTTGTGTCTACCATGTACGACCCCGAGGGACGCCCATCACTTTCAGATTTTATTTCTCTGCGCACTGAGCGTCTCTTTCACGTAGGTCGTCTGGATAAGGAGAGCGAAGGACTCATTCTTTTGACCAATGACGGAGAAATGACCTTTCGCGCGACCCACCCTTCCTACGGATTAGAGAAGACGTATTTGATCGAATATGCCGGCAGATTGCCCAAAGATGCGCAAGCTTCCTTACTTAAAGGAATTGAACTCGAGGACGGACTGGGACGAGTTCTGGAGTTCAAAACACTTTCCCCTACCTGGATCGAGGTCACCATCCATGAGGGGCGCTATCACATCATTCGTCGTTTGATGGAAGCTGTGGGGGTGGACGTGCTGCGGCTGATCCGCACCCGTTTCGGCCCCATTCTCCTGGGGGATGTGCTGGAAGGACGATGGCGGGATCTCAATAAGGCTGAGTTGGTAAATCTACGTAAGGCTTTAGATCTTTAACAATTTGTCGTCTTTTTCTTAGCACCTTAATAGTTATTAATCGATAAATTGATATTACTCTTCCTTTCCAAAATCAATTTATCGATATTTGAATAGGGCAATTACGCTCAGAGTTTGGGATGAATAACTATTTATCGACTATTCATACCAACCATGGATTTCTGGCAGGTAGTAGGTTAAACGGTTAATATTTAAATCGACAAAGTATTAAGCAAATATGAATGTTTAAAGAGAAACGCCTAATTGAAACGCGCTTCGCACCACGGAGGAGGTACCCTGTGCGCATGAGCGTGCGAGCCATCCGAGGTGCTATTCAGGTCGATTCAAATACTACGAGCGCAATTCATGGTGGAGTTAAAGAACTTCTGGAAGCGGTGATGGTGGCCAATGGCCTCACGCCGAACGAAGTCATTTCAGTCATATTGACTTCGACTCCGGATCTGACCGCGGACTTTCCAGCCGCCGCAGCTCGTGAAGTTGGGTTCGGTGCCGTTCCACTTCTCTGTGCTTCGGAAATCGCTGTTCCGGGGGCGCTTTCCAGGGTTATTCGAGTGATGCTTCACTGCGAAACTGAGCGTACAAGGGAGCAAGTAGTCCATATTTACCTCAAAGGGGCAGTGGCTTTACGTCGAGATTTGGCGCAATGAGCAAGGTTGTTTCTCATCAGAAGGTTCGAATCCTGGGCTCTGGTCTGATCGGAACCTCGATCGCGTTGGCTCTTTCAGCGGCTGGGGTTCGAGTGAAGATGATTGATTCCGACCAGCGCAGAGCTTCTCTGGCGCAAGATTTAGTCGGGGTCACCAACGGAGATATTGGAAATGATGCAGAACTGGTTATCTTCGCTCTGCCAACCTCTCGCCTCGCAGGGGTCATATCTGATGAATTTAAATTGAACCCCAGGGCAACGTTTATAGATATTGGCAGTACAAAGGCTAAACCTCTGGCTGAAATTGAGAAAATATCTGGGATGTCAGAGCGATTCTGTGGCACCCACCCCATGGCGGGACGGGAAATCGGAGGACCTGAGGCTGCGCGGGCAGATCTCTTCGCTGGGCGCCCCTGGATTTACACACCGACGGAAGCGACGAAACCGGATGTCATCGAAACGGTTCTGGCGCTTATCGATCTCTTGGGGGCAAGTGCAATCAAGATGTCGGCGCAAGAACATGACAGCGCCGTGGCTCTGGTATCTCACCTTCCTCAAATATCGGCATCCCTTCTGGCAAAGCAGTTGAAGGATGCACCGGAGAATTGGCTCGCCCTGGCCGGACAGGGGCTGCGGGATTCGACTCGGATAGCCGCCTCTGACCCCCACTTGTGGAGAGAGATCATCGGCATTAATCGGACCCAGATCCGGCCGTTGCTCATGCGATTGAAAATGGATTTGGGGACGCTCATTAACCAGATTGGCGATGATGAAGCGGTCGCAGCCTTTATCTCGGCGGGACAAGCTGGGCGAGCCCGGATTCCAGGTAAACATGGCGGCACTGCCCGCGCTTACTCGTACCTTCCGATTGTGATTGAGGATAAACCCGGTCAATTAAGTCGGCTCTTTCACGAGTGCGAAGACGCCAACGTCAACATTGAAGACCTATCGATTGAACATTCACCTGGTCAGTTCACAGGTTTGATTACATTGGCCCTGTCGAAAGACGATGCCGAACGGTTAGCTGCGCACTTAGAGCTGCGCGGATGGAATGTGCATCTTGCGCGAAATTGAACTAAGCGGGGGACGACTAGACTCGCCCCATGGGCATTGTTCTGGCTATAGATGGCCCAAGCGGGGCGGGCAAATCGAGTACTGCGCGCGCGATTGCTCGGCGTGCCAGGTGGGAATATCTGGATACTGGCGCCCTCTACCGCGGAGCAACCTGGCTCGCCCTGGAAGGAAAGCTGACAGAACCCTCGCAGATCGTAGGCGCCCTCAAGCGTTCACCATTGAAATTTCGCACCGACCCCTCTGATCCTAAGTTGCTAGCCGGCGATGTCGACATCACCTCTCAGATTCGTTCCCAAGCGGTAACCGATCATGTGAGCCAAGTAAGTGCCTATCCAGAAGTGCGGGCATTCCTACTAGATCTGCAACATAAACTCATCGCCCATGCAAACCGGGGAATAGTTGTAGAGGGTCGCGATATCGGAACGATTGTGGCTCCAGATGCTGCCCTAAAGATCTATCTGACTGCCGATCTAACTGCCAGGGCGCAACGCCGGGACCTTGAAATGGATCAGAGTTCACAAGGTGCGCAAGTGGGCGATGTCAGCGACTCCCTCGCGCAGCGGGATCATTTAGACTCAACTCGCAAAGCTTCGCCGTTGAGCAAAGCTGCCGATGCGATGGAGATTGACTCAACCGAGCTTTCGTTGGAGGAGACTGCCCAGCGCATTTGGGAATTATTGAAAGAGCGTCGTCTGCTTGGCCTTCCCATTGTCGCTCTGCTTGGGCGTCCCAATGTTGGCAAATCCACCCTTATTAATAGGTTTATCGGTCGTCGTGAAGCGATTGTCGAAGATACGCCCGGCGTCACACGTGATCGAGTGACGTATGAGTGCGAGTGGAACGGCCGTGAATTCATGGTGATGGACACCGGGGGTTGGGAAGCAAAACCTGACGGCATCTCCGTTGGTGTGAGCGCGATCGCAGAATTGGCAATGGAAGAGGCCGATGTGCTGGTACTTGTCATTGACGCACAAGTTGGTGCACTCGATGAAGATGACATCCTTGTCCGAGAATTGCGGAAAATGAAAAAGCCAATCATTCTCGTCGCCAACAAAGTAGACGGACCGCGTGAAGAGACATTGGCTCACTCCCTCTGGAATTTAGGATTGGGCGAACCGCAATTCGTCTCAGCGCTGCATGGGCGAAACAGCGGAGATCTCCTTGATCGGCTAGTTTCCGTGATGCCCGAAGTTGGGGGAGCGCAGAGCCAGGATGGCTATCGCCGTGTGGCACTCATCGGACGACCTAACGTTGGAAAATCAAGTTTGCTCAACATTCTGGCGGGAAATACCCGTGCGCTGGTAGATGACGTGGCAGGCACAACACGAGATCCCGTTGATGAATTAATTGAGTTAGGTGGATCGATTTGGCGTTTTATCGACACCGCAGGTATCCGCAAACGTGCCAATCAGCAAAGTGGTACTGACTACTACGCGACACTGCGTACGCAAATTGCACTTGAACGAGCTGAAGTTGCGGTCGTCGTTCTGGATGGGTCTGTTCCAATTTCTGAACAGGATTTGCGAATCATCACAATGGTCGAGGAAGCGGGCAAAGCACTCGTCATTGTGATGAACAAGTGGGACCTCGTCGATGAAGATCGGCAAATAACCTTGGATCGCGAAATTGACCGACACCTGGATCAAGTTGAGTGGGCACAGCGTGTGAATCTTGCTGCCAAGACTGGCTGGCATCGTGACCGCCTGGCTCCTGCGCTTCGCACAGCCCTGAGCAGTTGGGAGAAACGCATTCCAACCAGCAGGCTCAATTCCTTCCTAGGAACCCTGGTTGCGGCAACCCCCCCACCGGTGCGCGGAGGAAAGCAACCGAAGATTCTGTACGCCACTCAAGCGGGCATCGCTCCACCGCGGTTTGTCATCTTTACCACCGGCTTTCTAGAGAGCTCTTACCGCCGGTTTATCGAACGTAGACTTCGCGAAGAGTTCGGCTTCCCGGGCACCCCACTTCAGGTATCTGTACGAGTGCGCGAACGCGACTAATATTCCACTGGCGAGAAATCGCACCGGGGCGTAGCGCAGCTTGGTAGCGCACCAGGCTGGGGGTCTGGTTGTCGCAGGTTCAAATCCTGTCGCCCCGACGTGTCCACACTGTTGACGGTTCCTAACGCCCTGACGCTTCTACGTGGACTAGGTATTCCACTCTTTATCTACCTGGCCTTGTCCCTGCACGCCGATGGCGCCGCCATTATCGTCCTGATCATCGGTGGGGCCACTGATTATTTTGACGGGAAGTTGGCACGCGCTTGGAATCAGGAGTCGCGCTTCGGCGAGCTCATGGACCCGGCTATCGATCGACTCTATATCGGTGCAACTTTGATAGTCCTCTTTATACGAGATGCCATTCCGCTCTGGATAATTGGACTTCTTGTCGGTCGAGATCTTATTTTGGCAATCATGTCTTTGATGATGAACCGTCTTAATATCCCACCTTTCAAAGTCACCTTTCTGGGAAAGGCTGCTACCTTCAATTTGATGTACTCCTTCCCACTCTTACTGCTCGCCAAGTCATCCACTGACTGGGGAGATGTGGCCTTTGTCGCAGGGTGGAGTTTTGCGGTGTGGGGCATCGGCTTGTACCTGGTGACAGGTTTAGATTATTTTCGGACGGGATGGCGCTGCATCGCTCATGCAAAGTAAGGTATCCACATAAAACAACCGTGATAGGAGATGAACGTGTCTGAAGCACCACTAGCGTTGCGTTACACCAAAGAGCATGAATGGGTGGGAAAGACTGACAATCCATCACTCGTGCGAGTTGGAATCACTGATTTTGCGCAGAGTGCCCTTGGAGACATTGTTTATGTCCAGTTGCCTGCCGTAGGTGACGAAGTGAGCGCAGGAAAAGTCTTTGGGGAAGTTGAATCCACCAAGAGCGTTTCCGAATTGTATGCCCCGCTCACAGGCAAAGTGACGAGCATTAATGCCGCACTCTCAGCAAATCCTGAAATTCTCAACACCGATCCATACGGTCAAGGCTGGATCATCGAGGTGGAAGTAACTGGCGGAGAAGAAGATCTTCTTTCAGCACAGGAGTACGTGCAACTTACGGCTTGACCTTGAGACCTTGCATCTCTAATGTCATCCTCAAGTTGATGGTGAGTTAGAAAGGGGTGCCACGGGTATGGAGAAGGTTCCCGAGCACGAACTCACAACAACTATTCATCTCGGCTCGCGCGAAGCGATCGGGAAGAGTCCAGTCGATCGACTCCAAGAAAATCTTACGCAACTCAATGATGAGGAGCGCGAGATTGTTGCAAAGCTCTCAGCACATGATGGAATGCTCATTGTCCATCGTGGTCCAATCAAAGGAGCACGTTTCTTGCTCACAGATATTGCAACGATTGGCCGATCTCCAGAGAGCGAAGTCTTTCTCGACGATGTGACCGTCTCGCGTAAACACGCCATCGTTTCGCGCATGCAAGACAAGGCTTTCCATCTCAAGGACCTCGGAAGTCTCAATGGCACATATGTAAATGGACACTCGACTATCGAAGTTCGACTTTCACCCGGCGATGAAATACAGATTGGTAAATTTCACATGCTCTTCTTTGGAGGAAACAAATGAGCGTACCGGCTCGGGCGTATTTGAGTATTGGCGAAGTTCTGGGAAAGCTCCGCGGGGATTTTCCTGACATCACGATTTCTAAGATTCGCTTTCTCGAGTCCGAAGGGTTGATCGAGCCTCAACGAACCCCATCTGGTTATCGCAAGTTTACAAATTCCGATTTGGAGCGATTGCGTTATGTCCTTCTCGCCCAGAGAGATCAATACTTGCCTCTGCGCGTGATCAAGGAGAATCTGGACGCGCTTGATCGTGGATTGCAACCTGCGCAAATATCCGGGGGCTCGCCAGTTCCTCACCTTGCCACGATTGATGGAGAACTTGCACCAGCGAGTTTTGCGGAGAGTAGTGATCTGCGTCTTTCGCGCGAAGAACTTCTTAAAGCAAGTGGAGTAGTGGAAGAGCAACTTGTCGAACTCGAGTCATACGGACTGATTTCGGCTCGCGGTCGCCACTATGACGGGGACGCACTTGCTATTGCCCGAGCCGTAACTGAACTGGCCGGTTTTGGAATTGAGCCGCGCCATCTGCGCTCCTTTAAGTCCGCCGCAGACCGCGAGATCGGATTGATCGAACAAGTCATCACTCCATTGACTCGACAGAAAAGCGCCGAAGCGAAAGCTCGCGCCGAGGAAGTTCAGCGGGAAATCGCCGCACTTTCCGTCCGACTTCATGCCGCGTTGGTGCGCGGTGGACTGCATCGCCTCCGGTAGCGACATGATTCTGGTAGAAGTCGTTGGTGTGCGAGTCGAGATGCCATCCAACCAACCCATCATCTTGCTCAAAGAGATGGAAGGAACGCGATTTCTACCGATCTGGGTGGGGGCGGTCGAGGCAACTGCAATTGCTTTCGCCCAACAAGGAGTCATACCTCCGCGACCGCTGACGCACGATCTTATGAAAGAACTTCTCGAAACCTTGCATGGAACACTTACCGCGGTTCATCTGACAGAACTTCGAGACGGCGTTTTCTACGCCAACCTCCTGCTGCGAAATGCCGCCAACCAAGAACTCGTTCTATCTGCGCGCCCCTCAGATGCAATTGCTTTAGCGCTGCGGACGGCGAGCAGTATCTGGGCCAGTGAGGAGTTGTTGGCCGACGCCGGAATTGAGATGCCGGTCGAAGATGTCTCCCAAGCCAACGAAGAGGTCGAGCGCTTTCGGGAGTTTTTGGACCAGATTAACCCAGAAGATTTCGCAGGCTAGTCCGTGTTAGTCCGCCGAGCCGCCCTCACTTTGCGCCTCGCCGCGACCTTTTTCTTCTTTGCAGCCACTGCCCTCATCATCCGTCCCGCCGCAGTGGCCGAGCTTTTCGGATACGCGCCGGCTGTCCTGACAAACGAATTCACCTGGACGCTCCGGCTGATGGGTGCGACCTTTCTTATCCCGGCACTTTTGGCTCCCCTCGTAGCCGCATTTGCGGGAGAAAGGGGACTGCGGCAGGCCGCGGCGGGAATGGCCTTTATTTCGATCGGGTTGGGTTCACTCATCCTCTTTACCCCTGGTCGTTGGTCGTGGGGAAGACTCACCTGCATCGCTCTGAGTTATCTTTTTGCGCTGTTTTACTTTTATGCTCTCCGGGGACGCGGGAGAAACCGTTAACCTCTACTTGAGGTTTTGATCGTGTCGATCATTGCTTCTACTTCTGCGCACTCATAGGCTTGTGAGCAGTCAAGAAAGTTCCCTTTCTAGCAGTATGAGAATCGAGTATGACCGTGACGGAGCAAGAAATGCCTGATATCGGATATCGCGGGGCCACTGCCTGCGCTGCCGCGGGAATTTCATATCGGCAGTTGGATTACTGGGCGCGGACTGGTTTGGTCACACCTAGTGTGCGCATGGCAAGTGGATCAGGAACCCAGAGACTCTACGGATTTCGAGACATCCTCGTTCTTAAGATCGTCAAGCGGTTATTAGACGCCGGAGTTTCACTTCAGAACATCCGCACTGCGGTGGAGTACCTCCGCAATCGTGGCGTCACCGAACTGGAGCGGATTACATTGATGAGTGACGGGGCATCGATCTATGAATGCTCAAGTCCCGACGAAATTATCGACCTCCTGCAAGGTGGCCAAGGAGTCTTCGGGATTGCTGTCGGAAAAGTATGGAGTGAAGTTGAAGGATCCTTGGCAACCCTGCAGGGTGAAATTGATGGCCATGTGATTAGTGGCGTAAGTAACGACGAATTGTCGCAACGTCGCAAACTCAAGGGTGCGTAAATCGGCTTATCCTGCTCATCTAGAATCACACTCATATGGAGTCAACTAGGGGCGTAAGGGGATAAGAAGAGATGAAAGATATGACTGTGTCATATGAAGCATTTGAAAGAAGACATATAGGCCCATCTTCGGAGCAAGAGAAGTTAATGCTCGCCGAACTCGGATTCGCGACGATGGAGAAGTTCATCGCCCAGGTCTTGCCTTCGAGTATTGCGATGGGTCAGAGGCTAGAAGAGATCCTCCCGCCACCAGCAACGGAAACTGAAGTGATTGAAGAGCTGCGCTCTCTGGCAGCCGAGAACAAAGTTTTTACGTCTTTGATCGGCACGGGATATTACGGAACCATCATGCCCGCCGTAATTCTTAGAAATGTTCTCGAGAATCCGGCGTGGTACACCGCATACACGCCATATCAGCCAGAAATTTCGCAAGGACGTCTGGAAGCGCTCTTCGCGTTCCAAACTATGATCTGCGACCTGACTGCTCTCCAAGTTGCCAACGCATCCATGTTGGATGAAGCAACTGCCGCAGCGGAGGCAATGACTCTCGCCCATCGCGCCTTCAAGGGCAACGATGACGCCGTTTTCCTAGTAGATAAGAATGCCCACCCCCAAACTCTTGCCGTCATCCACACGCGTGCCAAACCATTGGGTATCAAAGTGGAATTGATTGATCCGCTTGCCCCTTTGACGAAAGGTGATTTCTTTGGGTTACTCGTTCAATATCCAAATACTTTTGGTGTCATTCACGACTTCGCGACATTAGCCACGCAAGTTCATGAACGTGGCGCGCTCCTCATTGCCGCAGCTGATCCGCTTGCGCTGACTTTGCTTACCCCTCCGGGGGAGTGGGGCGCTGATGTTTGTGTTGGTTCGGCGCAACGCTTCGGAGTACCCATGGGATTTGGCGGGCCACATGCAGGCTTCATGTCGGTACGCACCGGACTCGAACGAACCATGCCAGGACGACTTGTCGGACAGAGCATAGATACTGACGGTAATCCTGCTTTCAGACTCGCGTTGCAAACCCGCGAACAACACATCCGTCGTGACAAGGCAACCAGCAATATTTGCACCGCACAAGTTCTGCTCGCAGTAATGAGCGCCTTCTACTCCATGTGGCACGGCCCAGATGGGTTGAAGATGATTGCATCCAAGATAAACAGCCAGACCCGACGTCTAGCAAAAGGAATTGCGGATGGTGGGTTCAAAGTTGCCGAAGGTAGTTACTTCGACACCCTCACCATTACGGTTCCAGATGCGCAAGTCATTCATAATCGGGCGCGAGATTTTTCGATCAACCTGCGTGAAATAGACGAAGAAACCATCGGAATTTCACTCGATGAGGCAACGTCAGAGAATACTCTGCGGGATCTCGCGGAAGTTTTTGGGGTGACTATCCCGGCAGGGCAGAGCGCTTCCCAAGGCTCAATTCCTGCGAACTTGATCCGCACCTCTGCATTTTTGACCCATCCAATCTTTCACGCCAATCATTCTGAGACTGCGATGATGCGATATCTGCGGACGCTGGCGGACCGTGACCTGGCACTTGATCGAACAATGATTCCACTTGGGTCTTGCACAATGAAACTCAACGCGGTCACAGAGATGGAATCAATCACCTGGCCGGAGTTTTCCTCCTTGCACCCTTTCGCCCCGGCGAATCAGAGTGTTGGTTCGCGAAAGCTCATTGACCAACTTTCCCAGTGGTTGATTTCGATCACGGGTTATGATGCTGTCTCACTCCAGCCAAACGCTGGCAGCCAAGGCGAATTCTCCGGTTTGTTGGCAATTCGTAATTACCACGATTCAAAGAACGAGAATCATCGTCGCATCTGCCTTATTCCTTCGAGCGCACACGGCACCAATGCGGCCAGCGCCGTCATGGCTGGAATGAAAGTAGTTGTAGTCGCGTGTGACGAACACGGCAATGTGAGCCTTGATGATTTGCGTGCAAAGATCAAAGAGCACTCCTCAGTTCTGGCTGCATTGATGATTACCTATCCTTCAACGCATGGTGTTTTCGAAACTGCAATTGGCGAAATATGTTCGCTCGTGCACGATGCGGGGGGACAGGTCTACGTCGATGGTGCAAACCTCAACGCACTTGTCGGTCTTGCCCAACCAGGAAAATTCGGGGCCGATGTCTCACACCTCAATCTCCATAAGACTTTCTGTATTCCCCACGGTGGCGGGGGACCTGGTGTAGGCCCAGTTATCTGCCGCGCGCACTTGGCACCTTTTTTGCCCAACCACCCGTTGGATCCACAAGCCGGCCCCGCAACGGGTCCGGGTCCGGTCAGTGCGGCGCCATTTGGCTCGGCCAGCATTCTTCCTATCTCGTGGGCATACATCCGCTTGATGGGTGGATCAGGTCTTACGCATGCCACTCAAGTTGCGATTCTCTCTGCCAATTACATTGCCCGCAAACTAGGGGAGTACTACCCCGTTCTGTACAGTGGGGAGGCGGGATTGGTCGCCCATGAATGCATCCTAGATCTGCGCGA
Source organism: Candidatus Paceibacterota bacterium (assembly GCA_035530615.1). Classification (NCBI taxonomy): domain Bacteria; kingdom Bacillati; phylum Minisyncoccota; species Minisyncoccota bacterium. The sequence goes on along the minus strand of DATKUL010000002.1, from coordinate 505,151 downwards.
AATCACCAAAGAAACCGGCGTGAGCGTCGATGATGTGGCCAAGCGACTTATGGATTACGGTTTTCATGCGCCCACCATGAGCTTCCCGGTTTCGGGAACATTGATGGTCGAGCCGACCGAGAGTGAAGATATTGTCGAATTGGACCGCTTTATCGAAGCGATGATCTCGATTTACAGAGAGATCCAAGCCGTCGGTGATGGCACCTACACCAGTGAGAATTCACCTCTTCGAAGTGCTCCACACACGGCCGAGAAGATGACTTCCACGGACTGGAACCACCCGTATACGCGTGAATTGGCGGCATTCCCGCAAGGGTTGGCCCTCGGTGAGATCATCGGCCGGCGAGGCAAATACTGGCCAACAGTCGGGCGTATTGATGGAGCCTATGGAGATCGCAATCTCATCTGCGCCTGCCCACCGATCTCTGATTTCGCATGAGAAGTTCCCTATGAAAATTGCGGTCACGGGTGGAAACGGAAAACTCGGTAGAAGTGTGGTGCGACGCCTCAAAGCTGAAAGTCATGAGGTAATTATTCTCGACCGAGAGGGGGAGAGGAGCGAAGATCTAGTTGTAGTGGATCTGCGGGATTACGGCGCGGTTATTGACGCAATCCTCGGTGTGGATGACCGACATGCTGGCTTTGACGCCATCGTTCATCTCGGAGCAATTCCAGCCCCCGGGTTATTTTCGGATGTCGCAACATTCCATAACAACCTGCTCTCCACCTACAACGTATTCCAGGCCGCCAGACGTGCCGGTATCAAGAACGTGGTCTATGCCTCCAGTGAAACCGTTTTAGGCCTGCCTTTTGATATCGACCCTCCCTATATTCCGGTGGATGAGGAGTACCCTGCCCGGCCAGAGAGCACCTACTCGTTGGTCAAACATCTGGAAGAGCAAATGTCCATCCAATTAACCCGCTGGGATAGCCAGTTAAGCATTACTGCTCTGCGTTTTTCCAATGTGATGGATCCGGAAGATTATGCTGCCTTTACCCAATTTCAATCCGATGCCAGATTACGTAAATGGAATCTCTGGGGTTACATTGATGGTCGCGATGGAGCCCAGGCTGTGTCGCGGGCGTTGGAAAATGCCAAGCCGGGTTTTGAGAGTTTTATCATTGCGGCATCTGACACGGTGATGAGTAGACCTAGTGCTGAACTAGTCGCCGAAGTTTTTCCAGGCGTTGCATTGACCAGGGAGATCAGTGGGAGGGAGACCTTGCTCTCTATCGATAAAGCCAGGGGAATGCTCGGTTACGCACCAGAGCATAGTTGGCGCGATTAAGGCATAGGCAGGGGATCTAAGTAAGCGTCGACCGATGATCTACTTAACATAATGTAACTTATCGGCGTTATTTCGTACCCGGGATTCGAACGCCCAACCGGTTACTTTGGTTAGCGCTTCTATCACTATACGTCTGCTCATCTTGGATTTTCCAAGCTCTCTTTCCACAAAGGTGATTGGTTCTTGGGCGAAAGTTCCGTCGCCAGCGTGAGCCGCTCGCACCATTTCTATTTGAAAACAGTAACCATCTGAGGTAATAGTCTCTATCTTGATTCGTCTCAGTAGGTGTACGGCATAAACCCTAAAGCCACCGGTGAGGTCATCCAACGGCATTCTTAGCGCCCACCGAGCGTATGAGGTGCCAACTCGGGAGATAAATTGTCGATATTTGGGCCAGTTCTCGATGGCGCCACCTGGCATCCACCGTGTTCCCATCACAACATCGGCGTTTTTGGCGCGTTCGATGAGCCGACGCAGGTCCTGCCAGCGGTGAGAACCATCGCCATCCATGGTCACGAAGTGAGTGAAGGTGGAGTCATTCAGACCCCACTGGAAGCCGGTTCGGTAAGCAGCGCCAAGTCCAGATTTCTGGGTTCGATCCAGGACATGGACCCGATCGGAGTTCAACTCCTTGACGACCTTGGAGGTCCCATCTGGAGAGTTATCGTCAACGACCAAAATGTGCAGATCAAAGGGCAGCGAAAGTACCCCATTAATGACAGAACTGATGCTCTGGACTTCGTTATAGGTCGGAATTATGACAAGGATCTTCATCTCACCCTCCGACGTGAAAATGCGAATACAAATACTCCAGGTATGAAGATTAAGACAAGTTCGACTTGCTGACCATATTTGTCCGATGGCGTAATCGTACTTATGAGTGCAATGGAAGAGTCGATAATTGCAGATTGATCAATTCCACTACGTTGAGACACCCTCCCAAGTGGATCGATGAGGGCACTCACGCCGGATGTGGAAATACTTACTGCGTACCTTTGATGTTCAATCGCACGTATTCGCGAAATCTGAAGTTGCTGCTCACTTTCAGGAGATCTCCCAAAAGTTGCACTATTTGTCTGAATTACTAAAGCATTTGAACGTTTGCCCATTTCGCGCCCGACTTGATCGTCGAGAAGTTCGAAACAAATTATTGGTGCAAAGAGAGCCCTTCCTACGTGATGTAAAACGATTTCATTTCCCGGCAGAAATCCCGCGACACTTTTTGCATAAGGGGAAATGAATTCTGCAATGGTGCGCAGGGGAATATATTCCCCAAAGGGCGTCAAATGCGCTTTGATATATATCGAACTAGGACCTGTTCTGGGTAGCCAGAGCATGGAAGCGTTGTGGAATTTTTCTCCAGCTTCCAAGACAGCCCCAAGGACCAATGGAGTTGAATACTCGTCGACTAAAGTTTGAATTTTCTCCCTTACGAAAGAGGTTTGAAAAGGGTCCACATCCACCGAATTTTCCGGCCACAAAACCACATCCGGAGTGCCATTTCGTTGGGTCAAATATGCGCGGGTCACCCTTAGATGATTTTCAAAGACAGCTGTGGCGCGCGCGTTGAACTCAAGTCCAAGCTGAGGCACTCCCCCTTGAACTGCAACAAAGTTGAAATCGCGTCTTTCATCGCCTTTAGCAGATCCTAAGAGGAAGGTCGGAAGCGCGATGAGAATTACCAACCAGAGCGCCTTCAGTTTTCGATCAACCACCAACAGATAAAGTGCGACGCCAATGAGGGCGACGACAAAGCTCAGTAGTGGGACACCCCCCAATTGTGCGATAAGCGCGTAAGGGGCATCTGGTTGGCTAAATGCCGCCCTCCCCCACCCAAATCCACCGAATGGAAATCGGGTTCGAACAAGTTCAATGAGAATCCAGAAGGATGGAAAGAGAAGAAGTAGCCACGGTTTCGACTTTTGAAGAGGGAGAAAACCAAGCGGTGTCAGCAACGCGATTTGGAGAAGCGTGAGAATAATCCAAGGAACATTTCCGACATATGTATTCGTCCACGATAGAAGAGGGGCAAAGAATGCAGTTGCAAAGGACGCAACGGCAATGAGGCGACGCTTCAATGCTGGTTGGTACAGAAGATGAATGAGCAGTGCTAAAGCAATCGGAGCGCACCACCAGAGAGCAATGGGTGCGAAGGCGGCGTACATGAGTAAGCCCGCGATCAGCGCTTGGAGAATCACCACTGCAAAGCCGAGATCATTCTCTCAATGCTGGTGCTAAGTCCGTACTGTTCTTGCAGTTTCTTGAGCGCCTTCAAGTCCTTGGGTCGCTTGGGAAGTTCGAGCGGGACCTGTGGAAGCGAAATATCCGTGGCGCATTGGACCAAGGTTGGCGCGATCGCCAAGTAGTCGCGTCCGGCAAGAATTTTCTTGACCAGCGCCGGTGACAGCGCCGGATGCTCTTCCTCGGCTCCCGCAATTACCTCGTGTACATCTGCAAAGTGATTTGCAATAAGCGCCGCGCCCTTTTGTCCGATTCCTTTTACTCCAGGCAATCCGTCGGAAGGATCTCCACGAAACATCGCAAAAAGTCCATATCGATCTCCGGGGATTTCATACTTCTCTTGCACCCATTTGTGATTTACAAATTCATGGGCTGAAAGTCCTTTAGCAAGATATACAACGGCGACGTCGCGCGCATCATCCACCATTTGGAAAAGATCTCGATCCCCCGTAACAATCCTCGTTGGACCTGCATGCTGCACGGCGAAAGATGCCATGACATCGTCGGCTTCGAAATCATCGATACCGATGACGGGAAATCCTATGGCGTCCAGAATATCGAGCAGGATGGGAATTTGCGGCGTGAGCGTCTCTGGCTCCTCTTCTTCGGCCCCACTAGTCGCATCGACTCGATTGGCTTTGTAATCAGGAAAGAGCGAAACGCGCCAGCTTGGACGCCAATCTCCTTCGATGCACGCTACAAGTCGTTCGGGTCTGTACATACCAATCAAGCGTGCAGTCATATCCAAATATCCGCGAATCGCATTAACTGGAGTTCCATCAGGTGCGACCAAGGTATCTGGCATTCCGTAGTAGGCGCGGTACCAGAGTGAGGCGCTATCTATAAGCATCAAGGTCATGATTCATTCACCATATACGCCACTACCCCTCGATCCAACTTCTTCATGGCTTCCAAGCATTTCGGACGTAATTTCTCACTCGCTACCGATACTTGTTGGAGCAGATCAATGAGTTGTTTGGCAGATCTGACAAAGTCACCAACTGAAAGATCTGAATCTTTAAGGACACTTTGCAGAGAATGTCCGTTAGCCCATCGAAAAGAAATCCAACAGAAGCCAAAGTCAGGTTCGCGCTGCGTCCTGACTTGATGTGCATTTTCAATTACTTCTAGTTTCGCCCACAAACGAGTGACTTCTGCCAAGGCGGTTTGGACGCTTCCGGTAGGAATTCGAGGTGCTTGTGCCTGTGATGTCCTACCTTGGAAAATCATGCTGGAAAGAACGCTGAGCAATTCCGGCGCCGAAAGATGATCGAAAAGATCTTCACGAATTGCCTCCGATAAGAGAAGATCGGATTCCGTGTATATCTTGGCGAGAATTTGACCCTGCGGAAGGGTCTTCTCTGCCTGGATATATCCCAGTTCGGTCAACACGTCACAAACATGGTCGAATGTACGTGCGATAACGTGGGTTCGATTCTCGACACGTGAGAGAAGTCCAATATTCTCCTTGCGAAGGCGGGATGCGCGTTCGGCAATCCGGGCGTGCGCCTCACGATCGTTGCATGAATGAGAAGGGTGATTGCGCATCGCCTTCTTCAAATCCACAAGTTCGGATTCCAGATGCGCTCTCTGACGTGGATCAAAGCCGCGCTTTGCTTGCCTATGAGAAAGTAACGTCTCTGTTTCCTTAATCTCCCGCCGAAGTTCTGCATACCTTCTAAAGTCGCCCAGGTGACACCCGGAAACTTCATCAAACTCGGCAATGGCTACTTCATTCTTATGCACTTGGCGGGTGAGTCCTACTACTGCACGATCGGCTTGAAATTGGGCAAAGGATGACTCCAGCGAACCTCGTGCTCGTTCACGCCCGAATCGAGAGATGAGATTTATCGCCATGTTGTACGTAGGGGTAAAAGAGGAACGTAACGGGTAAGTACGAGTCGATGCCAAACTAGCCGCCATTGCGGAGTCGACGGTAGGCGACCACTGAACAACTGCGTTACCTTCAATATCAATTCCGCGTCGCCCGGCGCGTCCGGTCAATTGGGTGTACTCCCCTGGCGTCACGGGCACATGAGCCTCGCCGTTCCACTTCACCAATTTCTCCAGCACCACGGTGCGAGCCGGCATATTGATGCCCAGAGCTAAGGTCTCAGTGGCAAAGACCGCTTTGATCAGACCGCGTTGGAAAAGATCTTCGACCGCACTCTTAAAGCTGGGAAGCAAACCAGCATGATGAGCCGCGATTCCCCTCTCCAGGGCCGTTATCCATTCTGGGAATCCGAGAGTTTCTAGATCCTCCGCCGCAATATTCTGCGTATATCGCGTGGCGGTCTCACGAATCTCTTTTCTCTCATCCGATGTTGTAAGTCTCACGCCCGATGTCAGACATTGGTGCACCGCGGAATCGCAGCCCAACCTGGAAAAAATGAAAGTGATCGCCGGCAACATCCTTTCGCGATCGAGTTTTTCAATGATTTCTGCTCGTGAAAGCCTGTGACCACCATCGGCGAAATCCTTGCCTCTACTCCCCCTTCCTGCACTTCTTGGCGTCCGGACTCGGCGCATGGCTTCGCGTTCGCGCCTGAGAATCTCGGGATTTACATGACCATTCTCAACAAAGAGATCCACCAAACTATTGTCGATAAGTACATGTTGATACAACGGAACCGGTCGGATCTCGCTCACGATTACTTCGGTGTCACCGCGGATAACTTGCAACCATTCGCCAAACTCTTCCGCATTTGAGACCGTTGCCGAAAGTGATATCACTTGAACGCTCTCCATCAAGTGGATGAGGACTTCCTCCCACACGGCGCCACGGAACTTATCGGCGAGATAATGAACTTCGTCCATCACGACAAAACCCAACGAAGAGAGTGTGCTGGAGCCCGCGTACAACATATTGCGCAGTACTTCGGTCGTCATGACCAAGATATCTGCCTCACCGTTAATGCTGGTATCTCCGGTCAGCAACCCCACTCTTTCCGTGCCGAAACGGGCCACAAATTCTTGATACTTCTGATTAGAGAGCGCTTTGATTGGAGTCGTGTAGAAGCACTTCTTCCCGTGCTGAATCGCGAGAAATGCAGCAAATTCTCCGACCACTGTTTTGCCCGCCCCAGTCGGAGCGGCAACTAGAACTCCCTTCCCTGACTCAACGGCCCGGCAGGCTTTTGATTGGAAGTCGTCGAAAGGAAAAGAGAAAGTGTTGGCAAACTCTTGCGTCAGAACCGATGTATTTAGCTTTCTCGATTCCGCATAACGTGCGGCTGGAGTTGTCATTGCAACCAGGTAAGGAGTGCCGAGGGGACTGATTCCGCGTGAACTGGCAACGGTCCGACTCTCTCCCCGTCGGCATAAGCAACCGCATTGGACAAAATCGCTACCTTTTTGCTCCGGAAAAATTTGACGGCTGGATGAGAGACGTGCGCTCCTGAATAAACTTTCGGGAAGACTCGTAGAAATTCGAATTTAGAGATTGGATGAAGAATCATGACATCGAAGAGGCCATCATGAAGCAGCGCATTCGGACAGACTTTCATCCCTCCCCCGTATGAGATTCCATTTCCAATGGCGATGAGCATCGCTTTGGTTGAGTACGTACGCCCATCGAGTTCAATCTCGTACTCTCGCGGTCTAAAACCTGGCAATTCGCGGGCGATGGCAGCATTGTATTTCGTCGGCCCTTTTGGCCACTTGAAAGTATTGGCCCGCTCATTCACTACTGAATCGAAGCCGGTGGAAAGAATGGCCGAAAACCACTCGCCATCAACTATTCCAAGGTCAATGTATTCAGGTTCCTGAGTCAAGACACTCTCGAGTATCAATTCCAAGTTGTCGAGTGGCCATCCCAGGCTCCGACATGTGTCATTGCCCGTGCCAGCTGGAATAACCGCAAGCGGGATATTGGTCTGCGCTATTTGTTGGATAACTAAGTGAACAAGGCCGTCTCCGCCAACCGCAACCACTCCATCACAATTTTGTTCGCGTGAGAGGAAAGTTGCGAGATTCTTACTGGTGAGGTTCGCAGTAGCGCCGGTAATTATTCGATAGTCGATTCCTCTCAAATTGAAGAATGTTATTACCCGAGTACCGAAGACGGCACCTTTCCCCTGCCCAGAAATTGGGTTGATGACGACTGCCCACATCAGGCGGCACCGTCTTCAGTGAGCATTCGTTTCCCGCGCCGTCGATCAACCAGAAGCGCGATACCGCCGGCCATAAAGTAAAAAATGCAGAGAGGCACAGCGAGCAGGGCCATCGTCATTGGGTCACCCGTTGGAGTGAAGGCGGCAGTGAAAAGGGTGATTCCGAAAAGCCAGATCCTCCAGGGGCGAAGAATCGCCTTGCCGGAAATAAAGCCAATGAGATTGAGCGCAACGAGAAAGATCGGGAGTTCGAAGGCTAGCCCGAACAAGAGGATTATTCTTAGAACAAAATCCAAATAATCGTCGAACTTGACCAAGTTGGCTAGTGACTGCGGCGTGAAGCCAAAAAGCACGCGGATCGCTACTGGAAGAATCAGGTAGCCGAGTGTCGCTCCCGCTGCAAAGAAAGGCGTGGCGCTGAGTATGAAGAGGATCGAATTTCGCTTCTCTTTCCGATGGAGCCCAGGTGCGACAAAGGCCCATACTTGATAAAGCCAGAGAGGTGCAGAAAGGATCACTCCTGTGAGGAGGGCTACTTTGATCTGAAGATTAAGCGGACCCAGGACACCGTTGATGTAGAGGGACCCGCAATGAGTCGCATTGACCGCTTGGGCTTTTGCCAAATCACAGACTGGCCGAGCCAAACGAGTGATAATCGGGTTATAGAAATACCAACCTGCAATCGAAGCCAAGACAATAATGATGGAAGAGCGGACTGCACGACGTCGGAACTCTCGCAAGTGCTCGAGTAGCGGCATTCGACCGCCGGTGGTGGCCGCCTCCAAGATTACTTCTCCGTTTGGCCTTCGCCATCTTTCTTCTTCTCATCCTCGTTGATTTCCTTTATTTCACTCTTAAAGATTCGCAAAGAGCGAGCGAGCGAGCGAGCAGAATCTGGCAGACGTTTGGCTCCAAAGAGGAGAACAAGAACAAGCAAAAGAATGAGTATGTGACTAGGTTCTCTCAGGAACATCGCAATAATCTCCTACTTCATGGGCTGGCACATAAATACGGGGTAATACGGGCTAACGCTACCTCAGAACTTTAAATATATCCGCCCAGCGCCCGCAGAGAGCGTTCGCGGAGCGATTCCCGCAGATACTGAGGAGATTTAAGGGTAACTTCTCCCCCGAAGCTCATGATCTCCCGGATAGCCCAGTCCGGCGTAAAGGTCTCCACTGTGACTTCCTTCCGTGAGTCTTCCCTGAGATTTTGAAGGGAAAGATTAAATCGCTCGGCAACGTCGCGTTCACGTGAGGCAATGGCAACGACCATTCTTTGAACTTCCGGTTCGGAGGTGTCCATCTCACGACTTGGATTCATCTCAACGCTGTTGGCCTTATGGGTTTTTAGGATTCGATCAACTCGGAATGTGCGATAACCCTTGGAGAGTTCGCAGAATGCATATAGGTACTCGTGAGGGTTCGAGGCCGTAAGCGAAGTGAATTCCAAAGGGTGTATAACTCGAGTGTTCACTTCGTCACGCGTAAGAGAGTGATACTCAATTTGAATTGGGACGCGAGAGTTGATGGAAGCATCTATTTCACCGCGAATGACAGAAGATGACGCAGTGCCTGCCTGAATCAGGTGAGAAATATCCAGAAATTGCGACAACTTGTCAATCAACGAACTTATCTGTTCGGAAAGCGAATTCTTCTGTGATGACTCGCTTTCTAGCATCGTCTCTAGCCCCAGCATGAGGGTGAGGACTTCGTTTCGATCGAGGGTTCGCGGACGAGCCAACGTTTCGGCGTTGGAAATTGTCACGAAACCTGATTCGAAGGAAAGATCCATTAACTCGAGTGCCGTATAGCCGGGAAGGCCGCACATCCACAGAGTTGTCAGGTCATCAATCACCTCAGCAGTGGTGATTGAGAACTCCTTGGCCAAGTCCTCGATCGAAATTCCTTGATGGGTCGCCAGGTAAGGAACTAGATCGAGTAGGCGGGCCGTCCGATCCAAAGCTGGGTTCGCATCCTTCCTAGTCGACCTCTTTGCCTTCTTTTCAGCCATGCGTTTCCACCAGACTTCGTAGTCTAGAAATTACCTTTTCGCGAAGGGTTAGTGGATTAAGAACTATGACGTCATCGCCATGCCAGAGAATTGAATCAACGAATCTCTCATCATCTGAATAGGGCAATTCGCATAGGTCGAACTGTTCATCCGATGAGAGGGTGATCGCCTCTGCGCGCAGGGCATGTCCACGCCCCCTGCGAATGCGAAGTTGAGCGATGTCGCGAGGTTCGAAAAGATGAGAATCAAGAAATGAGAGAACGTGGAAGTCGGGATCCGTTTCGAAGGCACCTGGTTTCGAAAGTGTTTCTACATCTCCAACAATACGATCTAGGCGGAAAGTGCGCAGGGCTTTTCGATCATGATCCTGACCTACGAGATACCAGTTGCCCTTTCGACTCCCCAATCCGTAAGGGTTTAACACACGTGTTTCATCATTAAGTTGGGCCGATCGGTATTTGAAAGTTACTGTGGTGCGATCACCAATTGCCTGAGTAAGTGGCACGAAAGCTCTCGAACTTATTTTGATCTTGGGTGAGAGATTTGGAAGTGCATCAAAATCGGATGCGATCCCGAGCGAACGTAACTTGATAAGGGCAGAATGTGCGGATTCACCAAGTGCTGCACCGCGCCACGCTTCGGCAGCCAAGGAGAGAAGGGCGACCTCGGTCCCGGTTAACTCTCCTAAATTGAGAGAATAACTCTCTGGATGAATTCGATATCCAGGTTCATCTTCAAATCCAGGATCGACGCCTCGAACATCTATAACGATGCCAAGGTTGCGTAGGTCGTCCTTATCGCGTTCGAACATCCGCTCCTTTGCAGATGGGTCGCCTTCGTAACCCTCTATGCTGCGGAAGATTTCAGATTTCGTCAGATAACGACGAGTGGCTAGGAGCGCGATGGTGAGATTGATCAGTCTCTCACTCTTGCGCGATGCCATCGTAACTTCCCTTGGATGGACGTCGCCGCCTGGCTAGGACCTGAACCCCGGGTGCCATTCGTCGTGATTGGATCAAGAAGCCGGTGTGACCAATCATGCGATGTTGCGGACGCACTGCCAATCCTTCGTGATGCCATCCTCGGATCAAGGACTCTGAACTTTCGGGTTCAGTAAAAGAGCCGTCATTTTTGAGTGCCTCTGCGGTTTCGGAGAGTTGAGTTGTGGTCGCGACGTAGGCAAGAAAAACGCCACCTGGTCGAAGCACTTGAGATGCAAGAGCGATGCACTCCCAGGGTGCCAGCATGTCCAGAATAACTCGATCGAAACTCTCATTGAATTCTTGGTCCTGGAGCGAGCCTATCGACAAAGACCAATTGTTTGGACGTTGCCCAAAATAATTAGTGACATTGGAAGTTGCATTTGCTGCAAATTCATCTCTTCGCTCCACGGAATGTACGTGACCTTCGATTCCAACAGCGCGTAGGAGTGAGATGGTGAGTGCGCCACTTCCGACCCCCGCTTCCAGGACGCGGGCACCAGGGTAAATATCTGCAAATCCCAGGATGAGCGCAGCGTCCTTGGGATAGACGATTGTTGCTCCACGCGGCATAGAGAGTACGTAATCAGCCAGAAGTGGCTTGAAAGCAGTGAACTTAAGGCCGGCGCTAGTCTCGACGACAGAGCCTTCGGGAACGCCAATCAATTCATCGTGGACAATCCAACCTTTGTGCGTGTGCCACTCTTTCCCAGGGGTAATGGTAAAGCTATAGAGCTTGCCTTTGGCGTCAGTTAATTGGACGCGATCGCCAGCGCCGAAAATTCCAGGAATAGACACGGGAGCATCCTATGGGCGAACGAGCTGCCTTTGGAGTGTATCTTCGCCTGCATGAGCAAAATCCGCCTCTCGCCCAGTCGAGTGAGCGATTTTTCCAACTGCCCGCAGTTGTACAAATTTCGGGCAATTGATCAATTGCCAGAGCCAATCAGTCTGGATGCCGAACGTGGCACGCTGGTGCACACCGTCTTGGAAAAGTTGTTTGATTCTCCCGCGCTCATGCGGACCCTCGAAACCGCACTCGAGATACTCCCGGGGAGTTGGCTAGAGCAAGTTGCGGCAAAACCAGCACTCCAAGAGAGCGTTGTCGACTTAAAGGAGTGGTTCGATCGCGCTTCCTCGCTCCTCACGACCTATTTCACGTTGGAATCCCCCGCTGCTTTTGAACCCACCTCTCGTGAGTTGCATCTGGAAATGGATCTTTCTGAGGAAATTTATCTGCATGGTTATATCGACCGATTAGATATCGCTGTCACCGGTGAAGTGCGGATAGTCGATTACAAAACTGGAAAGGCACCAAAGCCCGGCTGGGAAGAGAAAGTTCTATTTCAACTCCGAATTTACGCTTTGATCTACTGGCGAAATCATGGCGTACTCCCCCGACTCCTCCAGTTGATCTATCTAGGGGACGGTCAATTGATTCGAAGCACCCCCACTCTGTCACAACTTGAAAATACAGAGAAGAAACTCTTTGCAATTGCGGGTGAAATTATTGCGGCGATCCAATCAGAAGTCTGGCGACCCAAGCCATCTCGACTATGTGATTGGTGTTCTTTTAAGAGTATCTGCCCAGCTTTTACTGGTGACCGTTCAGTTCTTTGAACAAGGAGATCAATCTTTCTCGATCTAATTCCCGTACCGTGCTCACCACTCTGACACGGGCACTTTCGTCTATCGGAACGAGATGTGGAATAGCAACCACGAAACCACCGCTTGCCCGAGCGGCTTCGACCCCAGTAAGTGAATCTTCCAGAATGAGACATGTGGCGATATCCACGCCTAGCATGTCTACTGATTTCAGATACCCCTCGGGATCTGGCTTTGTATTTACTACGTCATCACTGGAAACCGATACTTGAAATCGGTGAGAAGGTAAGTTCTCCAAAACCGCATCCACCAGGATTCTTGGACTTGCCGACACCAGCGCCACCGGAATTTCAAATTCTGCACATACTTGGAGTAATTCAGCAGCACCATCCATCAATACGGCGCCCCTATGCAACTTCTCGGCCATACGGGCAATGAGAGAATCTCGGAAAAACTCGGGACTCTCGACTTTGCCTGCTAAGTCATGCATATATTCACCAACGCGATCCAATGGGCCACCTAAACAGTTCGCCTGATCTTGGGATGTCCATGCATAGTCATATTCATCCATAAGCTCAGTTTCGCTCACGAGCCAGAGTGGCTCGGTGTCGACGAGGGTTCCATCCATGTCGAAGAGGATTGCACTAAAAAATGTTCCGTCGTGTGGATTCATACTCGCTCTCTTGCAAGCCCATTAATTGGCCCATTAATTTGCATTGAAGTACTTCGCTTCCGGATGATGAACGATGATTGCTGAAGTCGATTGTTCCGGGTGTAACTGGAACCCTTCGGAAAGTTCCACTCCGATTCGCTCAGGTTCGAGAAGAGCACATAACTGAACTTGTTGCTCTAGGTCGGGGCACGCTGGATAGCCGAAGGAATATCTCGAACCTCGATAACCTTGATCTAGAATTCCTTGGAGTTCAGAGGAATCCTGGTCCTTTACGTGCATCTCTTCTCGTACACGTGCATGCCAATGTTCGGCTAGTGCTTCGGTGAGTTGCACTGAAAGTCCGTGCAGTTCAAGATAATCGCGATAGGCATTAGCAGCGAAAAGTTTGCCAGTTGCCTCGCTGACGGCGCTTCCCATCGTGACAATCTGGAATGCAACGACGTCCGTTTTTCCAGAATCTTTTGCAGCGAAGAAATCGGCCAGACAGAGACGTCGATCCCTGCGCTGTCGTGGGAAGGTGAACCTCACTCGCTCTTGCCCTTTGAGAGCCCCTTCGTGGTGCAAAATGATGAGATCATTTCCTTCGCTAACACACGGAAAATATCCATAGACGACCGCGGCATTGAGCCAACCTTGCGACAATGCGTCATTAAGAAGTTTGCGAAGTTGTGGACGCCCCTCGGTCTCCGCCATCATTTCGTATTCTCCGCGGGCGCCTTTAAGCCCCCACTGCCCAACAAAAAGCGCGCGCTCATCCAGCATGCCCGAATATTCAGCTAACGGCACTCCTTTAATGATTCGACTCCCCCAAAAAGGAGGGTTTGGAATATCGACGTCTGTGGCAACGTCGCTCCGGCTTGTGTCAACAACCTGATCTTCTTCCACGGGTGAACTTGCGCGGACACGACGTTCACGCAATGGCGGCAATACGGCACCGGGCTCGCCACGTTTGATTGCCATGATGGTGTCCATAAGACGCAGACCTTCGAAAGCATCTCGTGCATATCGAACTTCCCCCGGGAATCTTCCGGCCAGATCTTGCTCAACATATGCTCGCGTGAGTGCCGCTCCCCCAAGAACGATGGGCCATTTCTGGTCCAAACCTCGGGATGTGATCTCTTCAAGATTTTCTTTCATGATCACTGTCGATTTAACTAAAAGACCGCTCATCCCGATGGCATCCGCATTTGATTCCGTCGCGGCGTCAATTATCTGGTTGATCGTCTGCTTAATACCGATGTTGACAGTGCGGTATCCATTATTGGAAAGAATGATGTCAACCAAATTCTTCCCAATATCGTGAACATCACCTCGTACCGTGGCAAGGACAATGACACCCCTGCCGTCCTCTCCGGTTTTCTCCATAAACGGTTCGAGGTAAGCCACCGCGGTCTTCATTACTTCGGCACTTTGCAGCACAAACGGAAGTTGCATCTCACCTCGTCCAAAGAGCTCGCCGACCTCCTTCATGCCTTCCAGGAGAAATGTATTAATGATTTCTAGCGGCACGATTCCTTGATCTAGGGCTTCTTGGAGGTCAGCTTCAAGACCGACTTTCTCTCCGTCGATGATTCGCCTGGTAAGACGCTCAGTGAGCGGTAGGGCAGCCAATTCCGCCGCCCTGGTGAGTTTCGAGGAAGCAACTTCAACGCCTTCGAAAAGATTGAGAAATTCAGTCAGCGGGTCATAGACGCATTGACTGTCTTCGTACCGTCGACGGTCGTAGATGAGATCAAGGGCGACCGCTTTCGCTCGCTCATCTATACGAGCCATTGGGGTGATTTTTGAAGGGTGGACAATCGCCGAGTCCAAACCTGCAAGCGCCGCCTCATGAAGAAATACGGAGTTAAGAACAATGCGTGCAGCCGGATTAAGTCCGAACGAAACGTTGCTAACACCCAACGTAGTTTGCACTTGCGGAAAATCAATCTTGATCTGTCGAATGGCGTTGATGGTCTCAATTCCGTCGCGGCGGGTTTCTTCCTGACCTGTGGCAATTGGAAAGGTGAGGCAGTCGATCAAAATATCGCCAGTGGCTAGACCCCATTTTCCAGTTAATTCCTCGATTAGTCTTTTCGCCACCCGCACTTTCCATTCGGCATCTCGTGCTTGTCCGGTTTCATCAATGGTGAGGGCAACTACGGCCGCTCCGTGCTCCTTAACCAGAGGCATAACCCGGGCGAAGCGGGAACTTGGGCCATCTCCGTCTTCAAAATTCACCGAGTTGATTACGCAACGTCCACCGAGTTGTTCTAGCCCAGCCTTAATCACAGGTGGCTCAGTGGAGTCGAGCATGATAGGAAGAGTCGATGATGTTGCAAATCGACTAGAGATTTCTTGCATGTCTTTTACTCCGTCGCGACCAACATAATCGACAGAAAGATCCAGCATGTGCGCGCCGTCGCGAATCTGATCACGTGCGATCTCGACGCAGGACTGCCAGTCCTCCGCCAGAAGAGCATCTCTAAATGCACGCGAACCATTCGAATTTGTTCGCTCTCCGATTGCCATGTAAGCGAGATCTTGCCTAAACGGTACGTACTGATAAAGCGAGGAAGCCCCCGGTTCAACGTGCGGCTCTCTTTTCGCCGGGATGCTCCCCTTGAGCGCGCTAACAACTTCCACTAAATGCGCCGGAGTTGTGCCGCAACATCCACCCACTAATGAAACGCCATACTCCTTTACGAAGACGCTAAGAGCCGCGGCCAATTCCTTGGGTGTCAGTGGATACGTTGCGCCATCTGGACCGAGAATGGGAAGCCCGGCATTTGGCATGACAGAAATTCCGACGTGCGCAGACTTGCTCAGATACCTCAAATGCTCGGACATTTCAGCGGGTCCAGTAGCGCAGTTAAGTCCAATGAGATCAATACCCAGGGGTTCGAGCGCATTCAACGCCGCTCCGATTTCGGAACCTAACAGCATTGTGCCAGTGGTCTCAACGGTTACTTGGGTAATTAAGATGACGTCGCGGCCACTTTCTTCCATCGCCACGCGCGCACCATTTATCGCTGCTTTGGCCTGTAACAAATCTTGGGCAGTTTCAATGAGAAGGCCATCTACACCTGCATCGACCAGCCCTTTAGACGCGAGGTAGTAGGCATCTTTTAATTTTTGATAGGTCGTATGTCCCAAGCTTGGCAATTTGGTTCCTGGACCGAGTGAGCCCAAGACATACCTCGGTTGGTCGGGTGTACTAAATTTATCTGCACTTTGTCGTGCTAGCACTCCCCCTGTAAATGCGAGTTCGTAGATACGATCCTCGATTCCATACTCGGCTAAATTCGCCCAGTTGGCACCGAAAGTGTTTGTCTCAATGGCATCCACACCAACGGATAAATACTCCTCATGAACGCTACGCACGATATCTGGCCGGCTAACGTTGAGGATCTCGTTGCAGCCCTCATGACCTTGGAAATCTTCCATAGTGGGGTTTGCGGCCTGGAGCATCGTTCCCATTGCGCCGTCAACAATAACCGTTCGCTCTGCGAGAGCTTGGCGCAAGGTCTGGATTGAGGTCGTCACTTGTCAAAGGTTACCGTAAGGTGGAGTTATGGAAATTCTCCACATCCCTGCGCTGAGATCGCCTGTCATGATCCTTGCATTTGGTGGTTGGAACGATGCTGGCGAGGCCGCAACCGGAGCAGCATCTCACTTATTGAACACGTGGACGGCATCCCTCATCGCACAGGTCGATCCGGAAGATTTCTACGATTTTCAAGTGAATCGTCCGATGGTTTCGGTGGACGATTCAAAATTTAGGACATTGACGTGGCCCACGACTGAAGTTTTTGGAATTGCAACACCTCAATACGACTTTGATCTTGTAGTAGTTAAGGGCATTGAGCCATCGATGAAATGGAAGACGTTCGCAGCGAATATCCTCGATTTGGCGGACGACTTGGATGTAACCATGATCCTGACTCTTGGCTCTTTGCTCGCAGATACACCTCACTCTCGACCTATATCAGTAAGCGGAAGCGGCACCCACCCTGACATTGCTGAGAGATTGGGTGTCGAAGTAAGTAGATACGAGGGCCCAACGGGCATTCTCGGCGTGATTCAAGAAGCTGCCCAGAGACGAGGGATAGATGCGGTTTCACTTTGGGCGGCTATACCCCATTACGCCGCGGCTCCCCCATCACCTAAAGCAACACTTGCATTAATAAATGCACTCGAGGATTTTCTCAACATATCCTTACCCCCTGGTGATCTTCCAGAGCAATCTCAAGCATGGGAGAAGAGCGTCGATGAGATGGCCGCAGAAGACAGCGAAATCTCTGAATATGTTCGTCAGTTGGAAACCGCGCGAGATGAATCAGAACTACCGGAAGCAACTGGAGATTCTATTGCTCGCGAATTCGAGCGATATTTAAGGCGTCGAAACAACGAATAGTTAGATCGCAATTCCAAGCAGTAAGTCGATAGCGCGTGACAACTCGCCAGCAGATCCACCTACGGCCCCTGATTCGGTCTCATCGCACCATTTTTCAATCGCATTGAGGGCAGCCTGCGTATCGAGATTGTTGGATAAGGCTGCAATGATCGATTCAATTGTGGGATCTGTTGGAGCGACTTCAGGTCGCGATAAGAGCAAACGTAATCGAGTCAAAAAGGCGGTCGCTGATATCAATTTTTCGTCACTCCACATTCGATCCGCAGCGTAGGGCGCCCTGATGAGAGCCAGTCGAATTGCCATGGGATCTTCACCGGCATTCACCAGTTCGGAGAGGAAGACAAGATTGCCAAGGCTCTTGCTCATTTTCTCTCCATCAAGGCCGATCATCCCGGTGTGAACATAAAACCGGGCAAATTCCCTGCCTTGAACGACTGCCGCCTGAGATGCTCCCATTTCGTGATGAGGGAAGAGAAGGTCCGAACCGCCTCCTTGAATATCGATAAGAAATTTATCGTCCGAATTAATTGGCAAGTAGTTCAGAGCAATGGCGCAACATTCAACGTGCCATCCAGGTCGGCCCTTTCCGAAGGAAGAAGCCCAACCAGGTTCGTTCGGTCGCTGACGCATCCATAAAAGCGCATCGAGTTTGTCATGTTTGCCGACGCGGTCTGGGTCTCCCCCGCGCTGACCAAAAAGCTCCAACATACTTTCTTGTGACAAATTCGAGCGAGTGCCAAAATCTTTATCCATGTGGACTGAGAAGTAGAGATCGTCATCCACCAAGTACACGGCACCCTTGGATTTCAGCGCCTCAATCATTTTTACGATCAGTGGAATAGCTTCAACTGCACCGATGTAATGCTCTGGCGGAAGAATATG
The DNA here is from genome assembly GCA_035530615.1 of Candidatus Paceibacterota bacterium. Taxonomy (NCBI): domain Bacteria; kingdom Bacillati; phylum Minisyncoccota; species Minisyncoccota bacterium. Next base: position 486,960 of record DATKUL010000002.1, on the reverse strand, counting down.
GAGATCGCTCATGTCTCCACGGAAGAGTTCAATCTGAGAGTGTGCCAGCACCGACCAATCAACGTTGTCGCGAGTCGCTCTTTCTAGCAACGGATCATCGACATCGGTGATGTTTTCTACGAAGTGGACGTTCTTGCCCATTGCTCTGAGGTAGCGGTTAATCAGATCAAAAGTGATGTAGGTGGCTGCATGTCCTAGGTGGGTGGCGTCGTATGGGGTGATGCCGCAGACGTACATGCTGTACTCAGATTTAACGGGCAAACTTTCTAACGTTCCCGTAACTGAATTGTGAAGCCGCAATGGAGGGAAATTGAACCTTTTGGCTATCGGAGGTAGATAGAGACTTGCCCAAGATTTCACGGACTCATCCTAAGGGAGTTTAGAACGGAGGCCATGGCACCGCCGGCCATTCATCAGAGGGGACTGGAAATGTCTGTGACGACAGGAGTCTCCCTAGTCTCGCGTCCAAGGCGGCCAATTCTGCCGTTGATAAGAGCGGAAGGAGCAATTCCCCCAACGAAAGCGTAAGCGAGTTCCGCAACTCTTGGATTTGCAAGAGTTCGGACTCTGAGAGCGGGTGACCCGCCCACTGCCAGAGGACAGTTCGAAGTTTGTTCTGCGTATGGAAAGTTACCCCGTGGTCGCATCCATAGACTTTGCCATGTAGATCAGGAAGAAGATGTCCGATCTTCCTATCAGTATTGTTGATGACTGCGTCGAAAAGAGCGATATTACGTAAAGCCGGGTCATCCTTTCGAAAGAATTCCCACATATCCAAGTTTTTATCAATGTTGATCCATTGTTGGACCATTCCTTCTCCATACGGACCGTCCCGCAGTATTGTCAACGGAACCACATCAAAGTTGCCTAGAGAACTTACGAGATAGGCAGCATATTCCCGGTGAGCCAAGGTGCCCGTTGCAAAATCCCAAAGCGGCCTTTCTCCGGAAATAGGTTTGTAAATACATACGATTTCATTCTCATCTGCATAAACGCTCGCTTGCAAAGTTGCATTAGTAGCATCGACCAATCGCCCCGTGATCCTCATCTCGCCCCGGGAGAGGGCGATCTCAGTTGGAGTGAGTTCGGGTTTAGCGACGATAGCCATTTGCCCTGGGGCATACATGACCGCGCAGGTCTAGCGGCAATCCACAGAACGGACAAGGCGGTCGTCCCGCGTTGACCACACTCGTGGCTCGTTTTATAAATGCCTCTGTTTGAGCCGACGTGAGAATTACCTGCAACACGTCAGGTGCATCCACGGGACTTTCGATAAAGAGATCTTCTTCGTTTGCGTCTTGATCAGAAGTTGCCTGTAATTCGATGGAGACTAGTTCGCGATCACTTAGCCAAGATAGAGAAATTAGACCCACCCGAAACTCTTCAATTATCGGTTGTTCAAGGGGTTCATCGTCACGTGGAAGCGAGGTGATAGTGAATTTGGGATCAAGGCGTCTTAGTTCGCGTAGTAGAAGATCTAAACGCTCCACGATCGCAGCCACTTGTGCCTTCTCGAGCAGTACGGAGGTGAGGCGACTCCCATGTCGCGCTTGCAAAAAGAAGGTCCTCTCCCCTGGTTCTCCAACAGTCCCCACTACGAATCTTTCGACGGGGTCGTAGGTGATTACTAACCCTGCCATTTAGGAGACCCCTCTCTTCCGCGCTACCCCAGGACCTCCGCCGAGAAGAGTCTTCTTCCCTCGTTGCGCGAAAATATCTGAATCAAGTTTAGATCGTGAATCATTGAGCAAGAGGACTCTGGGTTTGCTTCCCGAATAATCCAGGATTGAAACTGACGCCGGGTCAATAACGATGCGCTGAAACTCATCCAGGTGCATCCCCAATGCAGAAGCAATGATTGATTTCACTATATCTCCGTGGGAGATAAGCAGAACATGACCCTTGCCGCGCTGGGATAGTCCTGCAATGACCGACCTCATTGCACGTCTTTGCATGCCTAGCAAACTCTCGCCTTGCGGGAAGATGACTTTGGAAGGACGCTCTTGCACGGTTTTCCAGAGCGGATCACGCGAAAGTGTTCGAAGCTTCCTGCCGCTCCATGATCCGTAATCGACTTCTGCTAAATCGTGATCAATCGTGAGTTCTGGCATCAAAGGAGAATCTGACAACTCACGCCGGTTCAACCATGGACCAATCGTCTCGGCGCACCGCTCTAGTGGGCTCGAGCGGAGGGATTTTAAAGGTATCTCTCCCAGTCGGGATGAAAGTTTCCGCGCTTGCACTTTGCCAAGGGGTGAAAGGTGGACGCCTTCGATTCTACCCGCCAATATTCCAGAGCCATTGGCAGTGGAGTGAGCATGGCGAACAAGTATGACAAGTGTCATGTCTCCCCCTTTGCTGCAAAATTTCTAAACTCAGCACTAGGTTATCGGGGATTTCCGCTCTTCGCCTTGCTAGGGTCGCGTCATGGAAATGCGCAGAGCGGGAAGGAGTGGATTGCTTCTTTCTCGTCTGGGTCTGGGCACGATGACTTGGGGCCGGGATACCGACGAGCACGAAGCCGCCGACCAATGCCGCGCTTATCTTGATGCGGGTGGTAATTTTCTTGATACCGCGGCGCTATATGGGGATGGCGATAGCGAAAGACTTATCGGCGGCTTCATCGGAACACTTTTTAAGCGAGATGAAGTCCATATTGGAACGAAGGCAGGAATTTCCTTTGAATCTGGAGAAAGAGTCGTTAACGCCTCACGGCACTCACTCATTGCAGAGTTAGATCGTTCTCTCAGCCGTCTCAATACGGATTTTGTAGATCTTTGGCAGGTACATGTATGGGATCCGATGACCCCGCTAGAAGACACGCTCTCCGCATTGGACTACGCATACTCCAGTGGACGTGCGCGTTATGTTGGTCTTTCGAATTACTCTGGATGGCAAAGTGCGCGCGCTATTTCTCTTCAAGAAGCTTCTCCGACGAAGGCACCTATTGCATCTCTTCAGAACGAATACTCCTTGCTCAACCGGGGAATTGAAAAGGAAGTCCTCCCCTGCGCACTCGATCTGGATGTCGGTATTTTGGCGTGGTCTCCCCTGGGTCGAGGAGTATTGACGGGAAAATACCGATTAGGCACCCCAAGTGACTCACGTGGGGCTAGTCCACATTTCGCGGGTTTTGTGGAGCCATATCTTGACGAGCGAGGAATTCGAATTGTCGAAGCAGTGAATGTCGCCGCTGACGGTTTAGGTTACTCACCTTTGGAAGTGGCACTTGCATGGGTGCGAGATCGTCCGGGTGTGACCAGCGCAATTGTTGGCGCCCGTACTGGCGCGCAACTGCGCGGAATCCTTACTTCAGAAGAAATTTTCCTACCGCATATAGTTCGAAGCGCGTTAGATGACGCTTCGGACGTTTAACAGTTTTCCAGGAAGTTCTCCAAGACTCTTACCCCAAAGATAATTCCATCGAGCGGAACTCGCTCATCCACTCCATGGAAGAGCGACATAAAGTCGAGATCGGCTGGAAGTTTCAATGGAGAAAATCCGTAACCAATAATTCCAATCTCTGAGAGTGCTTTATTGTCGGTTCCTCCGCTCATCGTGTACGGAACTGGGATGCCAGCAGGATCTTGCGACAGAATTGCATTTCGCATTGCCTCCACGAGGTCGCCTTCAAAATCTACTTCTAGAGCGATGTCACGAGTGATCGTCTCGACTTTGATATCAGGTCCGACAAGTTCTCTAATGGTGGCTTTCAACTCTTCTTCGTAGCCAGGAAGGAAGCGCCCGTCTATAACGGCCGAAGCACTCTGTGGGATGACATTTGCTTTGTATCCCGCATCAAGCATCGTCGGGTTCGCGGTATTTTGAAGTGTTGCTCCAATCATTCGAGCAGTTGACCCAAGTTCTTTGAGAAGTGGGCGAAGATCTGTCTCGTCGTAAGGCTGGTTTGTAGCCTTTGCCAATTGCGCAAAGAAGACCTTCACCGTCTTGGTATATCGCTGTGGCCAGGCGTGATTGCCAATCTTCTCGACGGCTTGCGCAAGAATGGTGATTGCATTCTCGTCATTCATCATTGAACCGTGTCCCGCACGACCTTCGGCAGTGACCTTCATCCAGTAAATTCCCTTTTGTGCCGCCTCAACCAGGTAGAGCCTCTTCCCATCTCCGACAGTGACGGAGAAACCACCTACCTCTGAAATCGCCTCGCTGTACCCCTTAAAGAGTTCAGGATGTTCTTTTACCATCCATCGCGAACCGTAAATGCTTCCCGCCTCTTCATCTGCAAAGAAGACAAGAAGAATATTTCTCGGGGGCTTAAATCCAGAACGTGCCCACTTGCGAACAATCGCCAGCATCATCGCATCCATATTTTTCATATCCAGAGCGCCACGACCCCAGATCATTCCGTCCCGAATTTCTCCGGCGAACGGATCGACGGACCAATCCTCTGCATTGGCGGGAACAACATCCAGGTGTCCATGTACAACTAAACCCGGACGATGTGTATTCACGCCAGGAATGGTTGCAACCACATTGCAACGCCCCGGTGCGGATTCGTAAACCTTGGACTGGATTCCTACTTCAAGTAATTTAGCGACAACGTAATCAGCCATCGCTCTCTCGTCACCTTTCCCGTCGCCGTAATTGACGCTAGGAATTCGGATCATTTCTTGGCATAAAGTGATTGCATCCTCTTCCAGCTCTGAACTCTGGGAATTCGATGAATCTTGGCTACTCTGAGATGTCATGGCGCCATTCTCCCCTAAACCCGGGGTTATTTTGTGTCCTGTCGCCCACATTGATATCGTTGCGTCTCACTCGTCCGGGTGGCGGAATTGGCAGACGCGCTAGCTTGAGGTGCTAGTGCCCGAAAGGGCTTCGGGGTTCAACTCCCCGTTCGGACACTCATACGTGGGCAGATACCCACGAGTCGCGGAGAACCAAACGTCGTACAAAATATGGCAAGTTAGAGACTAGGAGATGTAGCCCCACTTCTTCCCGATTTGTACTGCGGCCAACCCATTGACGAAATTACGCGCGTTATCGAATCGAGGGGTGATGACGTACTTCCCAGTCTTATCGATGTAGCCGACTTTTTTCCCGATTTGTACTGTGGCCAACCCATTGACGAAATCACCCACTCCGTCGAATTGAGGACTGATGACGTACTTCCCAGTCTTATCGATGTAGCCGTATTTATTTTCAACTCCTACAACGGCCAACCCATTGACGAAATTAACCGCTACGTCGAATTGAGGACTGATGACGTACTTCCCAGTCTTATCGATATAGCCCCACTTCTTCCCGATTTGTACTGCGGCTAACCCATCGACGAAACCGCGGGCGTAATCGAATTGAAGTGGGACAACATCCTTCCCGGTCTTGTCGATGTAGCCGTATCTATTTCCAACTCCTACAACGGCCATTCCATTCTGGAAATCGTAGGCGTCATCGAATAGTGCGGTACTGACGTACTTCCCAGTCTTATCGATATAGCCCCACTTCTTCCCGATTTGTACGAGAGCCAACCCATCGACGAAACCGGATGTTAAGTCAAACTGAGGCTTGATCACAAACATTCCGGTCTTGTCGATGTAGCCCCACTCCTCCCCAATTCGTACCGGTGCCAACCCATCGACGAAACCGTAGGCGGCATCGAATTGAAGTGGGATAACATCCTTCCCTGTCTTGTCGATGTAGCCGTATTTATTTCCAACTCCTACAACGGCCAACCCATTGACGAAATCGAAGGCGACATCGAATTGAGGCGTGATGACGATCTTCCCGGTTTTATCGATATAGCTCCAGCCGTTCTTTGTTCCACTATGTACGAGAGCGAGCCCATCGACGAAACTGGAGACGACATCGAATTGAGGGGTGATGGCGAACTTCCCGGTCTTATCGATGTAGCCATACTTTTTTCCGATTTGTGCCGCGGCCAACCCATCGACGAAGTCGTTCGCTTGGTCAAATTGAGGGGTGATGGCGAACTTTCCAGTGGGATGAAAAGGTTTCTGACTTGTTGAGAGAGACGAACCACACGAAGTAATTACAACTGCAATAAGCGGAAAAAACAGAAGAGACCTGTATCGCATTCGCATTTGCCAACCTTACTGATCGATGTGCATTTCTCGGACGATGTGGTCTGAAAACTTATGTCCTGCCAACATGGAAAATCGCGACTGCCTCGAACTAAAGCGAGCTATATGGGATCGGTTCGTCCGAAGGACGGCGCGGATCATGTCCGGCAGGGACATCGAGCGGCCTTGCCAAGCGACCAACGGGCGGTAGAGTCGAGTTTATGGAAGCCCACGACATAAGCGGGTATCTACCCACGGATGGGTGTGCGACTCCCCGTTCGGACACGACTGGGTAGTTGGTCCGTCACGCTCTCTACGATTTCATACTGGCAATGATGTTCTCCGGTGTGAGAGGCATATTGCGAACTCGTACACCAATGGCACTTGCCAGTGCGTTGGCAATGGCAGCACCTGTGGGCCCAATTGATGCTTCACCTGCGCCAAGACTGGGCAGAGTTGGTCGAGAAATGATCTCGGTTTGGATTAACGGCACATCCGAAAATTTCAGAATTGAGTAGTCCTCCCAATTATTGGAAATCACTCTCCCTTTGGAAATACGTACCTGTTCTTTCGTTGTCCAACTCGTGGATTGGAGCGCTCCGCCTTCAATTTGATTAATTACGCCGTCAGGGTTAATCACCAGACCAACATCAACTGCAATTCAAAGATTCGTCACCTTCACATGAGTCTCGGCTTCTACTTGAGCAACCACCGCGCACCACGCTCCCTTGTTCTTGTAGCGTGCAAAACCAATCCCCTTCCCACACCCATCAGGAAGTTCTTGGCCCCATCCAGAGATCTCGGCAACTTTGGTGATGACATCTCGACCTCGCGGGTCTGACAAGTGACGCCACCTCATTGCTGGCCCAAAAGGCGCCCAACTTAATTCATCTTCACGAGACCATGAGAGCAAGATGGGTTTACCTGAAACATGTCTTGCTACCAGTGCTGCATCGAAAGCGACATCGTCTGCTCCGTTGTGTCCATAACACCCAGCACCTTCCATATGTGTAACGGTGATGTGATCGATATCGAGGCCAAAAGCCCGTGCTATATCAGCGCGAAGTGGATAAACACCTTGGGTTTGTGACCAGACGTGAAGGAAGTCATCAACCCATTGAGCAACTGCAGTTACTGTTCCAATAGACCCATGAGACAAGTACGGCCTGGAGTATGAAGCCTTAGAAGAAAGATCGCCAGGACCAACCACCCCGCGCTCGTGCACAACTTGAGAGTCTGCAGGTGGGCGCAAGACCCTGGCAAATAACAGGTTTTCAAATCGCAGATCGTGGATATAGGACGGTTTACCCTGCACCTTGCTATCTAAATCAATGCGTTGGGTGCTGCGTCCAACTAAGGAATATTCTTCCGGTCTCTTCACGATTACATTGACATCAATAGGAATATCCCATCCCAATGTTGCGGCGATAACCCAGTAACTTTCTGAACCAGCGCGTACGCGAGCAATCGCACTTGCTAATCGAAGCGCGGATCCAGAATCTTGAACCGACAGACTCCCCGCGGTGAAACCCTCATTGGGACTTAGGGCTGTTGAAGCGGCTACAGGATAACATTTTTCAAGAGGGACATTAAGCTCTTCGGCAACAATTTGTAGCAGCGCCGTCAGAATGCCTTGGCCGAATTCTACTTTCCCCGTCTTAATTGCAACGTATCCGTCGCGCGTGAAATCTAACCAGTCAGAAACTTTGGGTGAGTTGGTAAGGGAAGCAGGTGTTGGCATAACTACGATCCTGCTTGCAGGACAGCATCAATAATTCGATTATGGGCACCACATCGACACAGGTGTCCATCCAGGTTTTCAGAGACTGAGTCCCGAGTCAATTCAACTCCTGAATCGATCAACGCGCTGGCGCGCATCATTATTCCGGATAAGCAAAAACCGCATTGACCCGCTTGGGCAGAGGAAATACCAGCTTTTACCCTAGTTAGCGTTGGGTTCACTTCATTTTCAATTGTTTGAATTAACTTGGCACCCACTGACCATATTGGTGTATCGCATGAATGCACGGGCGTTCCATTAATCAGTACAGTGCAAGCGCCACATAATCCGCTGCCACAGCCAAACCGTGTTCCAGTTAGTTGCAGGTGATTGCGTAGGACCCATAACAGCGGACCGTCCTCTGAGTATTATCGAAATTGGTGACAAACCTTAAAAGGAGAACCTCGGGCCCACGTGGGCCCGAGGTTCTCCTTTTAAATATTTACGGAATTAGTCCTTATTTGATTTGTTTGATTTTTCTGACTTATTTGATTTTTCTGACTTATTTGATTTGTGTGACTTTTCTGATTTAGCTGGTTTTACAGGCTTGGCTGGACGATCAGATTTGTACATGTCTTGGTGACCATCTAGCTTCATTCGCATGGTAGGTCTAATCGGCCTATCACCCACTGCATCTAGGGCAGCTTTACGGACAGCAACCGCTGTGACTTTAGCAGTTTGAAGTGCCGTGGTAGCGGCAAGTTTCTGCTCGGCAGTTGTTGCAACTGCAATCGCAGTTGCGAAGGTTGCGTTAGCAGTGTGAATTGCATTCTCAAAAGCTACCTGAATCGCCTTACGCAAGTCTTCACGCATGGCCGAAGTTGTCTTGTAACTTTGAAAAGCAGTTTCATACGCCAGTTTGTAATTTTGCGCTGCAGTCATATAGATGCTCAGTTGAGCCTTAAAGGTAACTGTGGCAACGTTATAGGCAGCGTTGGCCGTGTTGTAGGCAGCCAATAAAATTGCGTACTCTGCAGGAGTGGTAGCTGGCGAATGCGCGCTGACAACTGCCTGATAAGTCTGACGAGCGTTGTCATAGGCATTTTTGTAGGCCACTTGAGCACTCTGAAATGCAATTACCTGAGTTCTAAAAGTGACCGTGGCAGTATCATAAGCAACTAGTGCCGTTTTATAGGCGACTAGCTGAGCACTGTATGTGGCTGAGGTGACCACAGTTACAGAAGTAGGTGTTGGGTCAGTCGCGAATGCTGCGCTCGTGGACCCCAGGATCAGGCCAGCACTTAACAGTGTGGCTGTAATGAGCTTCTTCGTTGTCATTTCAATCTCCTTGCATATGCAAAGCCGATTTGCTCTACATTGCAAGACTGGACGGTCTCTCTGTGGAATCTCTGCGTAAATCGACCCGAAATCATGCGGATATGGGAGATTTATGCTCCTCGTTGCGTCTTTCCAGTATTTCTGCGCTAATTCTCTATAATGAAAAAGTGAAAGGGTCCTTGGAAGAAGCGCGTTCCCTCATTCGTGAAATTCCCGACTTTCCACTCCCCGGAATTCTCTTTCAAGATCTCACTCCCCTTTTGGGGCATGGCCCCTCCTTCCACGCGATAGTTTCGGAATTTGCTCCGCTGGCAAGTCAGTCAGATGCGATTGCGGGTCTGGAGGCTCGGGGTTTCATTTTTGCAGGTGCACTGGCTCATTCGCTCGCTCTTGGTTTTATCCCAATTCGAAAGAAAGGGAAATTGCCATCCCTTACGCATGAGGAGAGTTACGGACTTGAGTATGGCAACGCCATTGTGGAAATTCACCAAGATGCGATAGCGCCTGGGACGAAAGTTTTGATCATCGACGACGTTCTAGCCACGGGCGGTACAGTTCTCGCGGGAATTCGGCTGGTGGAAAGGGTGGGCGGAATTGTGACCGGCGTTGGCACGGTATTGGAGATTGATTCACTTGGCGGACGCGCCCGAATCCACGAAATCTATCCAACCATTCCAGTCCATTCAATTTTTTCCATTTAATGCGAAAAGCGTGTCGCTCGACTCTGTGGCAGGATGGTCAATGTGGCTGAGTTGATTTACTACTGCGGAACGATGGACAGCGGTAAGTCGACCCTGGCGCTCCAAACTGCGCACAATCATCAAAGCCGTGGTCGCACTGGTGTGATCTTCACAAGTAAAGATCGTGCAGGAGCGGGATTGATTTCTTCAAGGCTCGGACTTCAACGCCAAGCAATTGAGGTAGATCCAGAGATTGATTTGCATAGATTTGTAGTCGAACAACTTTCCATGGGCGTTCGGATTGATTTCGTCATCTGCGATGAAGCTCAGTTTTACCAACGTGAGCAAATTGAACAATTAGCCAAGATAGTTGATGGCCTCGGGATCGACGTCTACGCCTTTGGGATCCTGACGGATTTCCGCACCTCACTTTTCCCCGGTTCTGCCAGACTGGTTGAATTGGCTGATCGGGTCAACACCCTGCAAGTCGAAGCACTCTGTTGGTGTGGCGCGCGGGCAACTCACAATGCCCGCACCCAAGGCGGTGTCATGATCACAGAAGGCGAGCAGGTTGTCATCGGTGATGTAAACCCAGGCGAAGAAGTAAGTTATGAAGTCCTCTGCAGGCGACATCACATGCGCCAAGTCACCGCCCGTGCCTCTGGGGCGGGTCACACATCAACCGAGACACTCCCCTTCAAAATTTGATCTACCAATTCCATCCAAAGAGAGGCAATAATGAAATCACGTGGCATGGCGGCTCTGAATAGCAAGACCCCACTGGCACCATTTATTTTTGAAAGACGCGCTTTGCGCGCCAATGATGTGGCTTTTGACATTTCTTTTGCCGGCATCTGCCATTCTGATATCCACCAAGCGAGGGAAGAGTGGGGTCCATCTCTCTACCCAATGGTTCCGGGCCATGAAATCGTAGGAATCGTTCGGGAAGTTGGATCTAGTGTTTCAAAATTCACGATTGGGCAGAGAATTGGCGTAGGAGTTTTTGTGGATTCCTGTCGTACTTGTAATAACTGCCTTCGTGGTCTCGAGCAATATTGCGAGAATGATATGACGGCCACTTACAATTCGTACGAGCGCGATGGTGTCACTTTAACCATGGGGGGGTACTCGAATAACTTTGTGGTCGATGCCGACTACGCGGTGCATGTCCCCGAGAATCTAGATCTAGCGGGAGTTGCCCCTTTGCTCTGTGCCGGAATTACCCTCTACTCTCCCCTCAAGCATTGGGGCGCTCAAGCCGGCACGCGAGTGGGTGTGATTGGCTTGGGCGGTCTTGGACATATGGGCCTCAAACTCGCCAAAGCTTTAGGTGCCCATGTTACGGTTTTTTCACACTCGCCAGGTAAAGAGGATGATGCTTTAGGTATGGGGGCAGATCGCTTTGTCCTCACCAAAGATATATCAAATCTCAAACAGTATTCGAAGCAGTTTGACCTCATTCTCAATACCGTCTCGGCGGAATTGGATATCAATGCCTATCTCAATTTACTTACTGTCGATGGCACACTGGTTGCGATCGGACTGCCTGGGAAACCGTATTCGGTTCATGCCGGCGTTTTGATAGGAGCTAGGCGCTCTTTGGGTGGTTCTCAAATCGGTGGCATTGCGGAGACTCAAGAAATGCTTAATTTCTGTGGAGAGCACAACATCGTCAGTGATGTCGAAGTCATTGCGGCTGACTACGTAAACACTGCTTACGAGCGAACTATTGCCAGCGATGTTAAATACAGATTCGTCATTGACGCGAAAACCTTTTAATTTCCTTGGGGCAGGGAAACCACTCTAGGAGATCAGCAGATGTAGAGCGCCGGCCATCAACGGTGCGATGGCGAGAGCGGGCAAAAGATTTCCCACTGCTACGTCCCTGATTTTGAGCAATTTCAGTCCGATAGAGAGAAGCAAGACTCCACCGACTGCCGTCATTGCATCTACCTGATAACCGGAAAGCACGCTACCGAGTACAACTCCGACGACGGTCCACACCCCTTGATAGATACCTACCGGTATGGCCGAGAAAGCGACTCCCCACCCCAAGGTTGCGGCGAAAGCCATAGCGGCAAAAAAATCGAGAGAACTCTTTAACATAAGTTGATCGATGCCGGTCGACATGCCATCACTGACACTTCCCAGGATCGACAAAGGTCCAATAACAAAGAGCAGAGAGGCCGAAACAAAGCCTTCCACAAAAGTGCTCTCGCCCTTTCCACTGAACCTTCTTCTTAGTTTCTCTCCCAGACCATCCAACCTATCTTCCAATCGCCACCATGATCCTAAGAGCCCACCCAGAAGAAGTGATCCAAGAATTGTTAATAGAGTCCAGCCAGTTGGGACTGAGGATATAAAACGATGGGACCACAGATTTACGAGAGCGCTGGCGGCCGCAAGAAGGACCGTAAGTCCAAGCACATCGGTAATGAGTGTTCGTGTTCTCTCCGGGATCTTTGAGCCAAAGAGGACTCCCAAAGACGCGCCAATAATGATGGCAGCGACATTTATTACGGTACCTACGCCCGGAAACATCTATATTCGATCCATGGTGGTGAGAATGCTATCTGAGGCAATCGAGTCTCATGAACAGAAGTGGATGGGATAGCCTGCGCGCATGTCTTATGAGGGTGGATCTTCAGAGTCGAGGAATTTCAGGCAACGAATTGTCGAATGGTTTCGTCCGCACCGCACCATTCCGATTACCCCATGGAGAGCCAAAACTCGTTGGACTCTCTCCCCCGCGAGTTTGACGACACTCCTATCTGCCCTTTTTCTTTTCGGAATAGGCGAGTCGCTGCTTGTGCAGTCCAACTTGGGAAACTCTCCTTGGGTAGTCCTCTCGCAAGGTGTTTCCAATCGAACTGGAATTAATCTTGGTTGGGCTACCTTCGGAATTAGCTGCATCGTCCTTCTTCTCTGGATCCCGCTAAATGAAAAACTCGGAATCGGCACCTTGCTCAATATCATCGTCATTGCCTGGGCACTCCAAGTTGGAGTCGACATCATCCCGGCGCAACACGAGTTTGCTTCTGGTCTGATTTTTTCAATCCTGGGGATACTCCTGGTGGGAATTGCCTCGGCCTTCTATATCTCCTGCGGGTTGGGACCCGGTCCGCGAGATGGCTGGATGACCGGAATTCATCATAAGACCGGAATTCGCGTGGGTCGGGTGCGACTCGGAATTGAGTCTGTCGTACTGTTGAGTGGCTACCTGTTGGGTGGACGGGTTGGCATAGGAACCGCCCTTTTCGCTTTTTTCATCGGCCAATCAATCGCCATCTCCTTCGGTATTTTGGCGCGTGTTACTCACCGAAAACAACCGTGAGGTACTAGCGTTCGTTTATCTTCCTTCGGCTTGTGGGTCGTGAAACCACACGGGGTCGCAAACACCCCCGATACCAAAACAGTAAGGAGTGGGTCGTGCTTGATAGTTACTTCAAAATATCCCAACGTGGCTCGACGCTAGGTCGCGAAGTTCGTGGCGGCATCGTCACATTCTTCACAATGGCCTATATAGTCGCGCTCAATCCACTGATCATTGGTCTTACCAAAGATGGTGATGGAAAATATCTCGGCGGCGGTGATGCACCAAACTTGGCGTTAATTGCGGCGGCAACTGCGTTAGTTGCAGGGATTCTCACAATATTGATGGGTGTGGTAGCCAATTTTCCACTTGCACTAGCAACCGGTCTGGGTCTTAACACCTTCGTTGCCGTAGGCATTGCGTCGAAGATGACCTGGGCCGATGCGATGGGTCTAGTTGTCCTGGAAGGCCTTATTATCACTGCCCTGGTTCTTACTGGCTTCCGTACAGCGGTTTTCCATGCGGTTCCTACTCAACTTAAGATCGCGATCTCAGTGGGTATTGGCCTCTTTATCGCTCTGATCGGTCTAGTAGATGCGGGATTCGTGCGTCGCACAAGCAGCGGACCGGTTCCAGTGATTTTAGGTGATAACGGAACTCTGGTTGGCTGGCCCGTTCTTATCTTCGTTTTCGGTCTTTTTCTGATGATCGCGTTGATGGTTAAAAAAATCAAGGGCGCGCTCCTCATTGGAATCGGTCTTGCCACGGTTGCCGCCATTCTGGTTGAGTCCGCATTTAAAATCGGGCCATCATTCATCTCGCCCACCGAAATCAATCCAAAGGGCTGGGGACTCAATGTTCCTGCAATCCCCTCCAAGATTGTAGATACACCTGATTTCGGGCTTCTCGGTCACTTCAGTCTCTTTGGTTCATTCGGCCGCATCACGGCCATCTCGGCCATCTTGCTGGTGTTCACGCTTCTTTTGGCTGATTTTTTTGACACCATGGGCACCATGACCGCGATTGGACACGAAGCAGGGCTGGTGGATCGCGATGGAACGGTTGTAAATGCCAACCGTATTCTCGTAGTTGACTCCATAGCCGCAGCCGCTGGTGGCGCTGCCGGAATTTCTTCCAATACTTCCTACATCGAATCCGCAGCAGGGGTGGGCGAAGGAGCGCGTACTGGCCTGGCTTCAGTTGTTACTGGTATCTGCTTTCTACTCACAACGTTCCTTGCACCGCTGGTTGCGGTAATTCCTTACGAAGCCGCGACGCCAGCGTTAGTGATTGTTGGGTTCCTGATGATGACGCAGATCAAGCACGTTGACTGGGAAGATCTTGGCATCGCGATCCCTGCATTCCTTACGATCATCTTGATGCCCTTTACCTACAGCATCACGGTAGGTATCGGAGCTGGTTTCGTATCTCACGTCGCCATCCGGTTAATCCAAGGACGCAGAAAAGAACTACACCCACTGCTATTGGTGGTTTCGGCTCTCTTCATCGTCTACTTCTTAACTTCACCAATTAACACTTGGATTGGCTAGGCTAGATAAGAACCTAAGTTAAAGACCAATCAATTACTTGCTGGGACTGCTCGGCAAGTAATTGATTGGTCTTACTAAAAGGTTTCGAACCAAAAAATCCACGGCTTGCAGATAACGGGCTCGGGTGCACGGATTGAATTGAAAGTCGAGGCGAAAAATAGCCTTGCAGTTGCTTCGCATAATTACCCCAAAAAATGGCAACTACCTTGCGTTCTCCAAGCACTCGAGCAATTTCATTGGTCACACGCTCCCACCCTAGATTTGCGTGACCTGCACTCCTACCCTGTGGGGCGGTGAGAATTCGATTCAGTAGAAGTACGCCCCGCGAACTCCACGCTGAGAGATCTCCGCTTGGTGGAATCTCTACACCGACATCTTCGTGCAATTCTCGGAAGATATTGGCAAGGGTCCTTGGAATAGGGCTGATGGATCCAGGAACTGAAAATGCCAATCCCATTGCATGCTCGCGATTTGGATAAGGATCCTGCCCAAATATCACGACGCGAGTTTGGTGCAGTGGATTTCGAAGTGCTCGAAAGACATTCTCGGGCGCCGGGTTGAAGGAAGTCCCTCTTAGCGAGTTCTCAATCTCTTCAATCTTCGGTACGACATCCTTGATGACCATGCGCCAATCAGGATGGATATCCTGCATGAACTCACTCGAGAAAGTCATTGTGCCTTAGCGAAAAATCGTGCTCCTTCTCTCTGTACCTGGATTGGAAGTCCAAAAACAGCGGAAACATGTTGCGATGTGATGACTTGGTCGATCGGCCCTGAGACAGCAATCGCGCCATCTTTTAGGAGCAACGCATGTGTGGTGCCAACTGGAATTTCTTCGATGTGGTGGGTAACTAGAATTGTTACCGGAGCGTGCGGGTCGCTGGAGAATTTAGCAAATCGCTGGAGAAGATCCTCGCGTCCTCCCAGATCCAGACCAGCCGCAGGTTCGTCAAGGAGGAGGATTTCGGGATTCGCCATCAATGCACGGCAAATTTGCACCCTTTTCCGCTCCCCCTCACTCAATGTCCCAAAAGGTCGGTCGCCCAATTCGCGCACGCCAAATGTGGTGAGGAGTGCGATTGCCCTGGATTCATCCCAAAGGTCGTATCGCTCATTCCATCGACCGATGATCGCGTAGGCGGCAGTGAGAACCACATCTCTTACCAATTCATCGCCTGGAATATTTTCCGCCAACAATGAACTGCAAAAACCAAGGCGCGGCCGGAGTTCAAAAACATCCACTTTGCCCAGAAGCTCTCCGAGGATTTCTACGGTTCCGAAAGTTGGGAAACTCATAGCTGACAAGAGTTTGAGAAGGGTCGACTTGCCAGCGCCGTTGGGTCCAAGAATTACCCAATGCTCCCCTTCGGTGACGGAGAAATTAACGGGGCCGAGGATGACACGCTCGCCGCGGCGGACGCTGACATCGGAAAGTGAGAGGACAGTTCGTTGACTCATATAGAGAGAAAGATAGTGGCAATGGACCTACATTCTCGCCACGCCCCCTCCCTAAATCACGGTAACCTCGCCCTATGCAGGAAACCCAACCTTTCACTGGATTGATCCTTCTCTCGGGCATCGACGCTCCGGGGATTACCGAGGCCCTCTTCTCAGCCCTGGCACCCTTTTCGATCTCCATCCTAGATATCGAACAGATGGTCATCCGCGACCGGCTCATATTGACAGTGCTAATCGGTCTTGACTCAGCCCATGCTCCAGCCGTTGAGGCGGATTTAGCCGCCTGTAGTGCGGATTTGAGCGTCGATATCGCCGTTTCCTTCTCCCACCTGGCCTCCGATTCAATTGGCGTCAAAACTGGGCTGCTGCATGTGACTCTTTTGGGCCAACCTCTTCGCCCCTCGGCCATCGCGGCAATTGCGAGGGAATTGGCCAACCATCAAACTAACATTGAGCGCATCCATCGGACTGCTTCCTACCCAATCACAGCCTTTGAATTTGTCGTGTCAGGCGCATCTCGACAGGAACTCCGTGCCGCTCTGGCTGGAGTTTCACGTGAACATGGAGTCGATATTGCCGTGCAGCAGGGCGGTCTTATGCGCTGGGCAAAGCGACTCGTCCTGATAGATGTGGATTCCACCCTGATTGGCCAGGAAGTCATTGAATTACTCGGCGCAAAGGCTGGGGTCGAGGAGGCCGTTAAGAAGATCACGGATTCGGCTATGCGGGGCGAGATTGATTTTGAACAGTCTTTGCAGGCACGGGTCAGTCTCCTGGAGGGCTTACCTGCTTCTGTGATCGCAGAGGTACGCGGCGAAATTACCCTCACCCCCGGAGCTCGGACTCTGATCCGCACACTTCAACGACTAGGTCATACGGTGGCCGTTGTCTCCGGAGGGTTCATTGAGGTCATCGAACCCCTTCTTAAAGATCTTGGCATTGAGCTATACCGCGCCAATAGCCTGCAGGTAATCGGCGGCAGGTTGACCGGAAGAACCCAAGGACCTGTGATTGATCGGGCTGCCAAGGCTTTGGCATTGCGTGAATTTGCCGAACTCTCTGGGGTCGGACTAGATCAGACAATTGCGATCGGCGATGGTGCCAACGACCTCGACATGATTGCCGCGGCTGGGCTTGGCATTGCTTTTAATGCGAAACCGGCCGTTCGTGCAGCGGCTGATAGCTCGCTGACCCAGCCCTACTTGGACAGCGTCCTATACCTCATGGGAATTGCCCGCGAGGATGTCGAAGCAGCCGATGATCAGAGTCGACAGGCGTGAATGTCTGTCACAAGAATTCCGCGCGCGCCTAAGGCCCAAAGGGCGTCCATCACATGATTGGTTTCTTTACGAAGGACCATTGCACGTACGGCAACCCAATCCCCCTTTTGGAGCGGTGAAATTGTTGGCGACTCTAACCCGGGTGTGATTGCGCAGGCTTGTTGAACCAGGGTAAGTGGCACGTCGTAATCAAGCAGGACGTAACGTCGCGCAATAATGACGCCTTGTAGACGACGGATAAGAATTTCCAATTCAGGGCGAATTTCTGATCCGGTCCGTTGGATGAGCACCGCTTCACTCTTCAAAATCGGATCACCGAAAATTTTCAAACCCGCTTGACGAAGCGTGTTGCCAGTACTGACAACATCGGCAATTACGTCGGCAACCCCAAGGCGGACGCTACTTTCAACAGCACCATCGAGTCTGACGACAGTGGCGGAGATTTTCGCTTTCGAAAGATAGTCTGAAACAAGTCCCGGATACGCAGTGGCTACCCGCTTTCCCTCGACATCCTGCAAAGTCCAATTGTGTTCGATACTCGCCGCAAAACGGAAAGTCGATGTACCAAAGTCCAATTCCAAAACTTCTTGGGCAGGAGCTGCAGAGTCAATTAGAAGATCTCTTCCAGTGATACCCGCTTCAAGTTCGCCAGAGCCTACATAAACTGCAATATCTCTTGGCCGTAGGTAATAGAACTCAACGCCGTTATCGGGGTCCGAGAGAACCAGATCGCGCATGTCAGTGCGTTGGCGGTAACCTGCTTCGCGCAGCACTTCAGATGCTGACTCGGAGAGGGAACCTTTATTAGGGACAGCGATTCTTAGCACGAGACTCCTTAAAGATATCGGTAAACATCAGCGAGGGAGATTCCTCGCGCCAACATCAAAGTTTGCAGGTGGTATAGCAGTTGGCTAATTTCCTCCGCTAATTTTTCGTCACTTTCATACTCGGCTGCGAGCCAGACCTCTCCGGCCTCTTCTAGAACTTTCTTGCCGATGAAATGCACGCCCGCATCGAGGGCTTGCACCGTGCCTGAATCAGCAGGGCGCTCAAGCGCTTTTTGCTGGAGTTCAGTCCACAAACTTTCGAATGACTTCATTGCAGAACTTTACTGTACAAGCGAACGTTGCAGATGGAGCATTTGCAGAGCGGCAGTAGCGGCCTCAAAGCCTTTATCTTCGCCACTTCCAGGTAATCCTGCGCGAGCCACCGCCTGATCTAAGGTGTCGCACATGAGTACGCCAAATCCGATTGCCTTTCTGGATTCTAGAGTGAGATTCATGATGCCGAGTGTTACGCCCTCGCATACAAAATCAAAATGGGGGGTTTCACCTCTAAGCACCAACCCCAAGACAATCGCCGCGTCATAACCACTATCGAGAATCATGGCCGCAGCGAGTGGGAGTTCGAAGGATCCTGGAACCCAATCGACTCTCAAATCACCTACCTCCCCTTCCACACAGGCTCGTTGCGCGCCTGAAACAAGTGCTTGGCATATTTCCATGTGCCACTGCGAACTGACGATTGCAACCCTCGCCCCGGGAACTTTAGGTATCGAAATTGCAGGTGCGCCTTCACCACTCATCTAATTGATTCCTTTCCGAAGAGGTCGAGATCACTGGGGATTAGGTGACCCATTCTGTCCCTTTTGCTAGCCAAATAACGAGCGTTCGATTCATTTTGTCCGACCACAAGTGGAACAATTTCGACATCTATCCCGGCGCCTTTTAGGGCCGCCACCTTCTCCGGATTATTGGTCAACAAGCGAATCTTTCGCACCTGCAATAACTCAAGTAGTTCAATGGCATCGTGCCACTTTCGTTCGTCTATTTCATGGCCCAGCGCTAGATTCGCGTCGACAGTATCTAGCCCATTGTCTTGGAGAGCATAGGCACGAACCTTTTCAATCAACCCAATTCCGCGACCCTCATGTCCCCGCAAATAGATCAAAACTCCCCTTCCCTCATCTTCAATGAGAGATAGCGAACTCTGCAATTGCGGACCACACTCGCATCGAGTAGAACCCAGCACCTCGCCAGTGAAGCACTCAGAATGTATTCTCACTAAGGGTCCATCCGAATCATCATTGAAGTCGGCGGAGCCGAGAGTAAGTACCACGTTTTCGTCGCCTTCTGCTCCCTTTACAACCATTATTTTCCAATTAGCGCCCGGTCGGGGTAGCAACGACTGGGCGGCAATATCTGCATGAGTAGTAACAATGGGGTTTGAAGCATTCAACTCCGCTAGTTCTGCGATAGAAATTGTAGGGATACTCCATTGTTGAGCAAACTCTCGCAATTGAATTCCACGCATCATCGATCCGTCATCATTGACCAGTTCTGATAAAACAGCCGTCCGTGGCAGGCCCGTTAATTGGCACAGAGCAACGCCAGCTTCGGTATGCCCCCTTCGACCCGCTAGTCCATCAGGATGAGCAATCAGTGGAAAAATATGTCCGGGACGGACGAAATCAGATGCCACGGAAGACGCATCTGCCAATGCGCGAGCCGTATTTGCGCGCTCTTGGGCCGAAATTCCGGTGGTTATTCCCTCTTTTACGTCTACGGTAATTGTAAAGGCAGTTCCTTTACTATCTTCATTGCGCGAGACCATAGGAGGAAGCGCTAGCGCCCTCGCTCGTTCAGAGTCCATGGCGACACACACGACTCCAGAGGTATGCCTAACCATAAAGGCCATCTTCGCGGTATCCATGAAACTGGCTGGGCCAATTAAGTCTCCTTCGTTCTCCCGATCGAAATCATCCGTAACGATAATAAGGGAGCCATTTCTAAATGCGCTCAATGCGTCCTGGATCATAAACTTCCCCCCGTGTTCAGCAATCTTTCAACATATTTAGCCAGAACATCCACTTCAATGTTGACACGATCTCCTACTTTTAGGAGTCCAAGAATTGTCTTGGACAGGGTCTCAGGTATCAACCAGATTTCGATTTGGGAGGCAACGTCATCAATATTGCCAACCGTGAGTGATACACCATCAATGGCAATAGAGCCCTGGGCAACAACGTATTTCATTAGGTTCTTTGGGATCGAAACCAGAAGCCGTTCCCATCGTTCACCGGGCTCGCGTGCTATTACTCGACCGACCCCGTCAACATGACCTTGAACCAGGTGGCCACCAAGACGCTCGATCGGCAATACTGCTAATTCCAAATTGATTTTACTTCCCGGACGAAGTTCGCTCAAACTCGAAAGTCGCAAGGTTTGAATCATGACATCCACTTTTACTGCATCTTCATTCTCTGTGGCAGTCAAACAAACACCATTTACACTAATTGAATCACCTAACTTGATTTGGCTAGCCAATCGCCCGGCGTCAAAAAAGACCTCAATCGAACTTTCGTGTTCAATCAATTTCTCGACTGTTCCCATTTCTTGAATCAGACCAGTAAACATCAGGAGTTCACCTCTGCTTCCTCTCTAACTTTCGGCCGGAGTACCGTCAGTGCATCAGGTCCGCTTCTCTCGACCTTCATAATGTTGAAATCAAAGCGTTGCGAAAGAGTCGTAACATTAAGGTCGCCGATCGTCTTCATACCTGCTCCCAATATGGTTGGAGCTTGATACCAGTGGATTTCGTCAACGAGATTCTCTTTCAATAGAGACGTCCCTAACTCCGCTCCCGATTCGATAAGAACTTGATTCACTTCAAGATCCACCAAGGCAGCGATTACTACATTCAAGTCTCTTGTTTTAAGAAAAATCGAT
Source organism: Candidatus Paceibacterota bacterium (assembly GCA_035530615.1). Lineage (NCBI taxonomy): Bacteria > Bacillati > Minisyncoccota > Minisyncoccota bacterium. Next base: position 465,852 of record DATKUL010000002.1, on the reverse strand, counting down.
CGCGCTTGTGCGTCCTTAAGATTGGAATCATCAGGAATTGATCGAGTACCAACAACCATTCGAATTGGACGGCGCTCGTCGCCTCGGGGGATTAACGAAGGATTGTCGGCTAACGCGGTGCCTGTGCCTATGAGTATCACGTCGGACTCTGCCCGCAATACTTGTACAGACGCTCTGGATTCCTTTGAGGTAATCCACTTTGACGTGCCATCCAACGCCGCCGAATAACCGTCCAGAGTGCTGGCTATCTTCCAAATGAGGAGTGGTCTGCCAGTTTCAATCTTGTGTAGCCATGATCGATTCGACTCTCTCGCTTCGCCTTCCATTAGAGACGACGTGACTTCGATTCCAGCCTCCCGCAAATTCATTGCACCACCTTGGGCAATGGGATTTGGATCCTGCAGCGCAAAAACCAGGCGGGAAATCCCGGAATCTATCAACGCCTGGGTACATGGTGGAGTTCTGCCGAAATGATTACACGGCTCTAAGGTCACATACATTGTGGCGCCTTTTGGATCGTTATGTCGCGTAGAACAATCCATCAAGGCGCGTACTTCTGCATGTTCTTCACCTGCATGAAAACCTTCACCGATGACTTGACCCAACGAGGAGACAAGGACTGCCCCGACAATGGGATTAGGGAAAGTTTTTCCAAGACCCAAACGGGAAAGGTTGATGGCGCGAGTCATGTGAAGTTGATCGTCCATGTCTTCCCCTTAAAATTACCGGGGGCAAAAAGCACATAGACCTAACGCAACCGCGCTAGTTCGATACGCATCCCTTTATCCAGACTCTAACTGTCGGTCTTGGAATTTCGCCAAGTCAACCGACCACTGGATGTGGTCGGGTCGCGGACTTTCACCGCCGGTTCGGATTTACACCGACCCCCGGAACAACGTGGCTCTATTCTGGCACAGACTGCGCCAATGCGCGCAATTTGGTGATCATCTGCGCTGGATCTGGGGCTTTGAAGACCGCGCTGCCTGCTACAAACGTATCTGCTCCAGCTGCGGTGGCTATTTCAATTGTCTCTTCTGAGATCCCACCATCGACTTGAAGCCAGATCGGACGAGTACCGATCATTTTTTTGGCCCTTTGAATCTTCGGCACCATATCGTGCATAAAACTCTGGCCACCAAAACCAGGCTCGACCGTCATGATCAAATACATATCGACAAGGTCTGAAAATTCCGCATAGTCAGTGATTTCAGTACCAGGCTTTACGGCAAGTCCGGCACGAGCGCCTTCGCGTCGAATTGCCTTGAGTGCTCCGGCGATGTCTTCAGTCGCTTCAACGTGCAAAGTGACGCTCATGCAACCCACCTCCGCATATTGCGGTGCAATTCGATCTGCATCTAGGACCATCAAGTGTGCATCGACTGGAAGGATGCTCTCGCGAATAATCTTTGAGGCAGATTCAAAGTCGAAAGTGAAGTTGGGGACGAAGAGGTTGTCCATCACATCCAAATGCAGAAGATCTGATACTTCAGCAATACGGCCAATCTCAGCTGACAGATCGTCAAAATTTGCATTGAGGATACTTGGGGTAATTCTAATCTCTCGCGACATTCTCGAATCGTACCTGAGCCTAAGAGATTCTCTCAAAAAGCGTGATGAACACCGCTATGAGATTCGCTCGAATAGCGTCAAGAACATGGCATCAGTGCCGTGACGATGGGTCCACAACTGCATAGAACCATTGACTACCGCATTCTCTAGATTCATCGGCAGATAGGGTTCGATTGATATTTGTCGGATGTCAGAGCGACGTTTCAATGCACTAGATATCTGAACTTTAGTTTCGGCTAAGTGGGGCGAACACGTTGCGTATCCGATGATTCCCCCTACTTCTGCCACATCAATTGCACTATCGAGAAGTTCTCTCTGCAATTGGGAGAGCCCGGCAAGATCAGATGGTTTTCTTCGCCAGCGGATTTCCGGGCGACGACGTAACGCTCCAATTCCAGTACACGGCACATCAGCCAGTACTGCGCCGAATCTGCGTCCATGTTCTGATATTTCACGCCCATCCCCTACCCAAACTTCTCCCCCCGCAATGACTTGCTGGACGAGGTTTGCACGCGCAGGGGAAATTTCATTTGCAACGAATTGCTTACCTAGAGCTTGCGCCAGACTGGAAACTAGTGCGGCTTTCCCGCCAGGACCTGCGCACAAATCCAGCCAATCGTCCTTCTCTTTGGCGGCGTCTGCAAAAACTGATCCAACAAGTTGGGAACCTTCATCCTGTATCCCCGCTCGGCGCGCTCGGATCAGATCAATCTCCCCTGGGATTGAAACAGAGGTTGCGCCGTACGGAGAATATTTCGTTGGCTCACCACCAAGGGCCAGAAGATCAGCTTGGGTAGAACGCCCTGGCCATGAAACCAGGGTCGGGGATGCGGGCACATTGTTAGCTGATAACGCCGCGATGACCTCCTCTTCTTCACGAAGGAGATCAAAATACGCGGAGACAATCCATTCGGGGTGAGAGTACTTGATCGACAACCTTTCATTGCGATCTTCTACCGAGGAGATGGAAGCAAACCATTCGTCCAGGGTCCATTTACTGACTCGGCGCAAGAGGGCGTTGACATAAGTTGCGCGCGACTCCCCCAAAACCTTGCGAGCAAGTTCTACCGTGGCGGAAACAGCGGCGTGTGCAGGAACTCTCATCTCCATTAGTTGGTGTACGCCCAAACGAGAAATATCAACAATTCCTGGGTCTACTGCATCCCACGCTCGATCACTCACTTGAGAAAGCATCCAGTCATGTCGACCTTGCATACGAAGGGTTCCGTAGACCAGCTCCGTCACAAAAGCCCTATCTCGCAGTTCTAGTGCGCTCTCACTGAGCGCTTTCGGAAGAAGTAAATTCGCATAAGCATCACTTCGATTCACCAGCTCTAGAACCTCAAAGGCCAGGACTCTTGCGGCATCTGGGCGAGGTTTACGGAATTTGTTGGGCGTATTAGACAAAAGATTCACCGACAAGTGCACGCGCGCCATTAATCCAACTCTTTGCTGACATGACAGTTTTGCCGGCAGGCGTCATTTCCTCAATGACTAGGGCGCTTGCCTCACCGCAACCCACCACCACATTTCCATCATGCAGAGTTACTTCTCCGCCTTTCAACGAGTGCTCCATTGAATATGGGCGTGCGCGGGTGATGCGCATAGGCGTATCTCTCCAGGTGGTCCATGCTCCCGGCTCTGGCGTGAAAGCGCGTACCTGGCGATTCAACTTCACCGCGTTCTGGCTCCACTTGATCCGGGCCTCCTCTTTCGTGATCTTGGGCGCATAACTCACCCCGCTATCCGCTTGCTTGACTGGGAGAGCTCCGGCCTCGATTAAATCAATAGTTTTCGCGACAAGTTCCGAGCCGATGGTTGCCATTCGTTGAAGGCACTGCCCCGAATTCTCATATGGATCATTGGGAATCGAACATTGTACATAAATGGGACCAGTATCCATACCGGCATCAAGTGCAAAGACGGTTAAGCCCAACTCGTCATCTCCATTGAGTATTGCCCGCTGTACTGGGGCTGCACCTCGCCAGCGAGGTAAGAGAGAAAAGTGAAGATTAATAAAACCATGTCGGGGTACTTTCAAAATTCTCTCTGGCAAAATCACGCCGTACCCGATGGCGACGACGAGGTCCACATTGGCTAGTGGTTCTACTAGTTCGTCTGACGTCTCCGCCTTGACGGTCAGGACATGGTGGGCTGCGGCCCACGATGCCACTTGCGAAGGCCTTAAGTTTCGTCCGCGACCGGCCGGCCGATCAGGTTGGGTGATTACCAGACGTAGATCATGCTTGGACCCATGCAGCCAATCCAAAGTCGGAATTGCCACGTATGGAGTCGCCGCAACAGCAATGCGCACTAAAGACCTTTGCCGTAGGTGTAATGTGGCGAAACTTTAACCTGGGGATTCGCTCCAGTTTCTTGCGACAACCCAAACCATTCGGACTCGCGAATCTCTTTCATTGCGTTTTTCCGATCCTCTTTAGAAAGGCGATCAATAAAGAGAACCCCGTCAAGGTGATCCGTCTCATGTTGGAGTGCGCGCGCAAGTAATTCACTTCCCTCAACCGAAATTGGTTCGCCGTACATATTCCATCCCTTAGCGACAACTCGGAATGCACGCGGGGTGTTGTATCGGAGTTCTGGAAAAGAAAGGCAACCCTCTTCCCCCTCTTGCAGGTCTTCGCTTAAATCCAAAGTCGGGTTAATGAGATGACCGAGGGCTTCATCAATGTCCCAGACGAAGACCCGTAGCGGCACTCCAATTTGCGGAGCGGCTAATCCAGCGCCCGGAGCATCCATCATTGTGTCGGTGAGGTCCGCGACAAGTACCCGCAACTCTTTGTCGAAATCAACCACTGGTGCCGACGGAGTTACCAGAACCGGATCGCCAAATAAGCGGATGGGTTGGATGGACATAGTGGGAGTCTAATGGGTCAAAGAATATGGATCGACTCTCATCGTGAAGAGGGGCTTATGGGAAATTGAACGGCGGCGCTGCAATTCATGGAGAAAGCCCACGACTGTCGGTGCCAGAGAGAAGGGTGCTGATATTAAGATTCGGGATCTTTCATTCTCTCGTGCGTGTGGGCCCGAGAGCTCAGTCTGCGAAGGAATTCGTTCTTCGCGACGGGCCGTTTCAAGACCCGCCAAGAGCGAAGTGGCCTCCCGGGAATTTGTTTCGAGGCTTATGTATCGGTAGTAGGGAGGGAATTTCAATTCCTCGCGATCTTGTAACTCTTTGCGAACCATGGCGGTTGCATCCCAACGGGTCAGAGAGGCAACCATCGGATGTCCTTGATCAAGGGCGAGAAAGATGATTCCAGACTCTGAAACTAGACTCGCGGTTTCAAAAAAATGCTCCCGTGCAGTTTCTGCGGATCGAAGATCCGTATGACCGAGAAATCTTGTGCCCTCCAACAGGGCCACCGCTGAATAGCCTGCCGGTGTGGAAGGTTGCGACCCGGGTGTCGCAACGACAAGCGCGGGTTGATGAGGGATGTGATCCACAATGTGATCACCAGAGGAATTGATAATCTGATTATTCGGGAAAGCGGTCCCGATCTCTTCGGCGAATCTATCTATCCCGCGGGAGGCGATATATATCAAAGTGTCCTGGCACCATGCACAGTGCCAGGATGGGAACTGTTTCTGACAGAGAACACATTGAGGATCCCGTCCGGCGGCCTTCTGTTCAAGTCGTCCGCCACACTCGCAGAGTGAGATATTGCGGCACTTATTACACAGAACCGCATTCCCATAACCTTTTCGCGGAACCAGAAAAAGTACTGGTCCCGATATAAGTGCGTTTCGAACTATCGGGAAAACTTTGCTGGGAAGAAGTTCACCATGCGTTTGGGATGCTGCGGTTACCGCGCGGCGCCGCTTTGAAGAGATATGCGTGATCCATCCAGTTTCAATGAGCCTTGCCAGTTCGAGCGACGGCGAAAAGCCCAGAAAAATCAGGCTCTCCTTGCTCTCGTTTGCCCGCATGAGTGCTACATCGCGCACGTTCCAACCAGGAGTTCGTGGTTCATAGAGGAGTTCCGACGTCTCCCCTAAGACAATAATTGTCGAGCCCGGTTGTAAAGGTGCGAATATCGAGCCGCGCAGTCCGAGTGCGACTCTCGAACTTCCGCTCACTACTTTCAAATAGTTGCGGTAGCGATCAGCTCGTGAAAGGTGACCATCAAGGCGGACCACCGACTCTCTTGGCAAAAGAAGAAGTAGGTCGACTTCAATTCGGATGAGCTGGCGCTCATCCGGGGCAACGACAAGTACTTGTCCGTGCGCAACTCGGTTGACTATCAGCCGTGAAAGCAATTGGGAAACATTGAGAGAAGGGGGAAGCGACCAGAAGGCCCTTACCTCTTTCGCGAAGAGTTCAAGCGGGATATCGCCTCGCTCGACCGCTGGCAATGCAAATTCTTGCGGTAAAGAAATCGGTTCTTTATCTACGGAGGCGACTCTGGGCGGAATAGCACTTCGTACTACGTCATATGGCATACCAGCCCAGCGACGAGCGACTAGTGAGATCAGCGATAGGGAATCCGACGTAGCGACCGGGTGCGGAGAAAGAACTTTCAATAATGCTTTTAGATTGCCCGCGCTTGGCGAACTCTCGATTCTCTCCACAATGATTGCTTCATGGATTGAGTTTCCAAATTCGACCTGGACTCGAACTCCCGGCAGAGCAACGCTCGAAAGAGTCTCGGGTACCCAGTAATCGAAGGGCGAATCCAAATGGAAGACGCCACTATCAACCCAGACCCGAGCGACCGGAAGTTTAATCGCGACCGTGGGTTTACCTGAGGTACCCACTTGGGATTTCAGACGGAGTGGTCGAGGTGCAACCACGATGATCAGCTACTGTGCGGCAGCGCGTAATGCCGCTACGCGATCAGTCGCTTCCCATGTGAATTCCGGCAACTCGCGGCCAAAATGACCGTATGCGCTCGTTAAAGAGTAAATCGGACGCAATAACTGCAGGTCTCTGATAATCGCTGCGGGGCGTAAATCAAAAGTAGCGAGAACGGCATCTTGAATTTTTGAGACCGAAACATTTTCGGTTCCGAAGGTTTCGATGAAAAATCCTACGGGCTGTGCCTTCCCGATTGCATATGCCACCTGCACTTCACAGCGCCGGGCCAGACCGGCTGCCACGACATTCTTTGCCACCCAACGCATGGCATAAGCCGCTGAACGATCAACTTTTGAAGGGTCTTTTCCGCTGAAGGCGCCTCCCCCATGTCGGGCCATGCCTCCATACGTGTCAACGATAATTTTGCGTCCAGTAAGCCCGGCATCGCCCATGGGGCCACCGATAACGAATCGTCCCGTGGGATTGATAAGAATGCGCAGGTCCTTACGCGAAAGCTCTACACCCGCGAGAATTGGGTCGATGACACTCTTGATGACATCAGGAGTCATGGTCTTGAGAAGGTCAACATCAGGTGAATGCTGACTGGAAATTACGATGGTGTTTAGCGCTACTGCTTTATTACCTTCGTACTCAATTGTTACTTGAGTTTTTCCGTCCGGGCGCAAGTAGCTAAGTTCGCCGCTCTTTCGCACACGTGATAATTGTTGAGCCAATCTGTGCGCTAGGGAGATCGGAAGAGGCATAAATTCAGGGGTGTCATCACATGCATAGCCGAACATCAGACCTTGATCCCCTGCTCCTTGTAGATCTAAAGGATCTACGGAAGAGGAGACGCGATTCTCGTATGCGTCATCCACGCCTTGGGCAATGTCTTGTGACTGTTGACCAATAGAGATGGAAACACCGCAAGTATTTCCATCGAACCCCTTGTCGGAAGAGTCATACCCAATCCCAAGTACGGTATCGCGGACGATGCCCATCACATCGGCGTATCCATCTGTGGTGACTTCTCCCGCAACGTGGACTTGTCCAGTCGTGATGAGTGTTTCCACGGCAACCCGACTCTTTTTGTCCTGCCCGAGTAGTGAATCTAAAATGGCATCAGAAATTTGATCGGCAATCTTGTCGGGGTGGCCTTCGGTTACGGATTCGGAGGTAAATAAGCGCTTAGACATTGGGCAAACTTAGCCGATTTTGCACCTGGTCGAGTAATACGTGGGCCAGTGTCTCCTTACGCCCTTCAGATACTGTTATGACGGTCCCATCCTTTGATATGACCGTGCCTCTTGTGTGGTCGCTTCCGAAAATAGCGCCGCCTGAGACGTCATTCACGTACAGTAAATCGACACCCTTTTCCCGCAATTTTTTCGCAGCACTTGCCAAGTGGTCCTGCGTCTCGGCTGCAAACCCGACAATTACTTGACCAGGTCTGCGTTTACTCGTTGCCTTGGCGAGAAGGTCCGGGGTGGTTTCTAATTCAATTGAGGTAAGCGCTCCTTTCTTGATCTTCTCATTGTCTCGATGCACGGGTCTCGCATCTGCCACCGCGGCGCACATGACGAGAACATCGCACCAATCGAAATGTTCATCAATAGCGGCTTCAAGTTCGGATGCAGTCTCAACTCGGGTGATTGCAACTCCTGCAATATCTGGAAGATCACAGTTAGCGGCAATCAAATGAACTTTTGCTCCACGTGCCGCCGCGGCCTGTGCAATTGCATAACCTTGCTTTCCAGAAGAACGGTTGCCGATATATCGGACTGGGTCGATCGGTTCGCGGGTGCCACCGGCAGTGACCAAAACTTTGCGGCCCAGGAAATCCGCGTTCTCTCCGACCATTTGATGGAATTCGTCGAGGATTCGCCCTGTTTCGGGAAAACGACCTGGTCCGATCTCTGAACCCGTAAGGCGTCCAACGTCTGGATCAATGACGATATAACCCCGTGAGCGAAGTATCGAAACATTCTCCACGGTCGAGGCATTGAGCCACATATCGGGATGCATGGCGGGAACAATCATCTTTGGCGCACTCGATGCGAGAAGAACATTGGTGAGGAGATCATCTGCTCGACCCTGTGCAACGCGAGCAATTAAATCTGCGGTTGCTGGGGCAATCAGAATGAAATCTGCATTATGGGCCAACGCAATATGGGCGACTCCCGGCACGTCTTCCCACACTTGCGTTTGCACAGGTCTGCCGGAAAGAGCTTCCCATGTCGCAGTCCCGACGAAATTTAAGGAGGCGGGGGTGGGCACTACCGTAACGAGAAAGCCATGGTCTTGTAGCCGTCGCACAAGATCACACGCCTTATACGCAGCAATGCCACCGCCAACTCCGAGAATAACCTCTCGGCCAGACGATGACATGTGCGTTCTATCAAAGACTAAGCGGTTGGTTCGAGATTCTCGATCGTCAAAAGACCTTCGTTGATCTCGCGCAGAGCAATGGAGAGAGGCTTTTCATGAACGTGTGTCTCAACCAGCGGACCAACATATTCAAGCAGGCCTTCGCCCAACTGAGAGTAATAAGCGTTGATCTGGCGGGCGCGTTTTGCTGCATAGAGCACCAGGCTGTACTTCGAGCCACTCTTATCCAGAAGTTCGTCAATCGGTGGATTTGTAATGCCGTCCATGCAAGCCCCTTTTACGCTAGACCTTCGACAACCCGTGCGGGCACTCCAAAGGTAGTAAACCTAAATGTGAATCGTGGTTAGGAGGCTAAGGCTACCAGTGCCTCGACTACTTTCTCGACCTGGTCATTTACGATCACAACGTCGAATTCCTTAGATAGGGCCAGTTCGTACTGCGCCAGTTCGAGGCGATGAGCCCGTCTCTCAGGTGAATCAGAGCCGCGTCCCACTAGTCTGGCCACCAGGTGCTCCCAGCTCGGAGGTTCGAGGAAGACCAGAATTGCCTCCTTGCTATGAGCCCGCACTTGGCGCGCACCCTCAATTTCAATCTCGAGCAGGACATTGCGTCCCTGTGCAAGGGCCCTTTCGACACCCTCCCGAGGGGTCCCATATCGTGCGCCCGCAAACTCTGCCCACTCGAGAAATTTATCGTTGGAGACCTCTCGATCGAATTCTTCCTCGGTGAGAAAGAAATAATCCACACCGTTCTCTTCGGAGATTCTGGAGGCGCGAGTTGTTGCAGAGACGCTTACCCAGAAATCTGATACTTCTCGGAGCCGCATGGCGACAGTACTTTTCCCGACCCCTCCAGGACCCGAGAGAACGATTAACCGACCTCTCTGGCTGGCAAGCCCTGGTTCTGACGGATGAAATTCATCCAACAGGTCCTGTCTCTGATGTTTGCCTAATCCTTGTATTCGCCTGGTTGGAGAAATGGTCAGTCGTTCCATAATCAACTTGGCGCGGATCTTCCCCACCCCGGGTAGAGATTCCAACAACTCACTTACACGCATTTTCCCTACAGCTTGATCGTCTTTTGCAAAATTTAAGACGTCTCCAACACTCAACTCACCGTTCTTTACCTTTAACTTTATGGCAGCTCGGGAACGGCGGGCGGCAGTTGCCTTTAATAAGGCAGTGGCTCGCTGCTCCGGCGTCAAAATTGGTGGAACCGGCATGCTGGAAATCTACCTTGTCCGTATGAATTCACTGAGTTCGTTCGCTAAAGCCGCGGTTCGCTCGCGCATGGCCTGAAAACCCTGAGACCAGTATTGAGTGATGGGTCGCCCGATAACCAAATAACTAGCTCCGGCCACTATGGCGCTCTTAGGATCCATGGTTCGCTGTTGGTCGTCGCGAGTCTCAGTAGCTAGACGTACCCCTGGCGTAATAATCGTCATATGTGGACCGATTGCCGCACGTATCGCGGAAATCTCCTGCGGAGAGCAGACGATTGCCGTGGCTCCTGCTTCCTTTGCAAGTTTCGCAAGTCGGACCGCACTCACGACTGGATCTTCCTTGAAGCCGATTTCCTTCAAATCCTCACTCCCTAAGGAGGTGAGGATTGTGACTGCCGTTATCTCGATATTTGGCGCGGCTGCAACTGCCGCCGCGATCATCGCTCGACCACCCGATGCATGGATTGTAAGAAAACGCGGATTGAGATCCACGATCTGCTTCGTCGCCGAAGCAACTGTATTGGGAATGTCATGAAATTTTAAGTCGAGAAAAAGTTCGGCATCGGTCGCATCCTGCAATGTGCGGACACCTTCTTTGCCGAATTTCGTGAAGAACTCAAGCCCCAATTTGTAACCTGAGACATAGCCATGTGAAACTTCGATCCATGACTTGGCAATATCCAAATCGGGGGTGTCAATTGCAAGGATGATTGGTGCTTGCGTAGTCATCTCTTCTTCTCCCTTGTCCAAGTCCGCTTTGAGTTGCCCATTGCGTTTCTATTCTCGCTGTGCATAACCAATTGCCTCACGTAATGAGGCAAAGCCTTTGTTCATGAGTAAGCCACGCAATTCATTCTGTACATTGATGACGGCCCTTGGATTAGAGAATGTGGCGGTGCCAACGCTGACCCCACTGGCTCCCGCCAATATGAACTCGAGTGCATCTCGTCCTGATCGCACTCCTCCCATTCCAAGAATTGGAATTTTGGGAAGTGCTTGATGAACTTGATAGATTGCACGAACTGCGACAGGACGAATAGCTGGCCCGGATAATCCCCCGGTCTTTCCGGCTAGGTGCGGGCGCATAGTTTCTGTATTGATGACCATGCCCAACAATGTGTTGATAAGTGAGAGTGCATCTGCACCTGCGCTCACCACCCCTCGAGCTATCTCGGTAATGTCTGTAACGTCGGGCGAAAGTTTCACGATGATGGGCAATTCTCCGCCAAGGGTACGTCGTACTCCATCGACGACTGCTCGCGAAGCTTCTGGATCACAAGCAAAAACCAGCCCACGATTTTCCACGTTCGGACAAGAAATATTTACTTCAACGGCTGCTATTCCGGGAACAGAGCGAAGTCGGCGAGCCAGGATTGAATACTCTTCAACGTTCTCTCCGGCAATCGAAATGATGATTCGTGCATTCTGCGAGATAAGCCAAGGCACATCGTTTTCGAGAAATGCGTCAATGCCAGGACCCTGCAATCCGATCGAGTTAAGCATTCCGCTGGGGGTTTCGGCCATTCGCGGTGTGGGTCGTCCGGGGCGCGCCTTGAGCATGATCGACTTGGTGACGACTGCTCCAATCTCACGCAATGGAAAGAATTGCGCCAATTCGCGCCCAGAACTTGCGCATCCGCTGGCAGTAAAGAGCGGCGTGGGAAACCATGCAGGACCAAGTGTGGTTGAAAAATCAAATTCAGTAGACATTTAGTTGGTCACCTTCCCGACTAAATCCCAACGAACCGCTGCGCCATCCATGACCGGACCATCAATACATGATCTGAGCATCGAAATACTCTCATCACTATTTTCGATGGGAAGCACGCAGGTCATGCACACTCCGATTCCGCAGGCCATGGACTCCTCGACGGCGCACTGATGAACGACATCTGAGTTTGCGGCAATCCCTGAAATAGCCGAGAGCATTCCCATTGGACCGCAAGAATATATAACGTCGACTACACCTTCATTAATCAAATTCTCAAGTGGGTCGGTTACTTTGCCGAGAATCCCGGCACTTCCATCTTCTGTATATATCTTGAGTGAATTTACCGAACGTTTTCCCTCGGTGGGCGCATAAATCTTGGCCGCCGAACTCGCACCTAAAATCATATCAACGCGGCAGCCACGAGATTTCAGTACTTCGGCCAATCCGAAAAGGGGGGCTGATCCGTAGCCTCCCCCAATGAGTAAGGCTTGAACCGGCTCGGTTGGGATACCAAATGCGCTTCCCAACGGCGCGATAATTTCCAATTCGACACCTTCGGTCTGTTCGCAGAGCCAACGACTTCCCGCGCCACGAGGGGCAATGATTAATTCCATTGTTCCGCCGTAGTCTCCCCTATGAGATATTCGGGATATTGCAAATGCTCTGCGCAGAATCAGTCCTGAGTTTTCTCCGCCCACTGCGATGGCGACAAAATTGCCGGGTCGGCAGTGTGTGACTAACTCCCCGACATTGAGCAGGATTTGGTGGTACTGCCCAATCCGTTTATTGCCCATAACAGTGGCATTAACTGCCTTTGCATGCCTATTTATGCGACTCATAGCTAAGCCAACCACTCTTGCAGGGAGCGGATGCTGAACTCGCCTTGTTGAAGGGATTGTATGCCCGCTACTGCTGCACTAAATCCTGCTGTTGTTGTTATGCAGGGAATCGAGTTCTGAACCGCTGCGGTCCTGATGAGCCATCCATCTTGCCTGGTCCCTCGTCCCACCGGAGTGTTGATGACTAGATCAATCGTTCCGGAGGCAATGAGATCAACCGCCGTTCTTTCGCCAAATAGTCCAGGACCTTCAGAATTCTTCCGGACAGTTGAGGTGGTGATGCCATTATCGGCGAAGAATTTTGCGGTGCCGTCCGTAGCAATGAGAGCAAATCCCATCTCCGATAGTGCTCGGGCTGGCATCAATCCTTCCGGTTTGTCTTTATCAGCGAGGGAAATGAATACCTTGCCCGATTTTGGAAGTGGTCCAAAAGAACTTATCTGGCTCTTTGAATAGCTTTCACCAAATGAATCAGAAATTCCCATTACTTCGCCCGTTGAACGCATCTCGGGACCCAGGACGGCGTCTACACCTCGCCCGTCGCTCCTTCTAAAGCGGTTCCAAGGCAGGACGGCTTCTTTGACAGAGATGCCGCGTGCCTCTCCATCACCTTGAGTAGGCAGTAGTCCTTCGTCCCGAAGTGTTTGAATCGAAGCGCCAAGTGCGATGCGAGCTGCTGCTTTCGCTAGAGGTACTCGTGTCGCTTTGCTCACGAAAGGAACTGTGCGAGATGCACGTGGATTTGCTTCCAGGACATAAAGGACCTCGCTAGCCAACGCGAATTGAATATTGATTAGACCAAGCACACCTACACCGCGGGCGATTTTTTCGGTCGCAATGCGGATCTCGTCATGTTGAGCCGCCGTCACAGTCATCGCGGGGATTACGCATGCGCTATCACCTGAGTGAATGCCGGCCTCTTCGATATGTTCCATCACTCCGCCGAGAAAGAGTTCGTCTCCATCAAAGAGCGCATCAACATCAATCTCTATCGCCGAATCCAAGAAGCGGTCGACTAGCACTGGATGGTCGGGAGTAATGTCAGTTGCCCGCGAGATGAATCCACCCAGAGAAATATCGTCATAGACGATCTCCATTCCGCGCCCTCCCAGGACAAAAGAAGGACGAACCAGCACGGGATATTCGATCCGGTGTGCAATTTCCAGCGCCTCTTGGTGAGAGGAGGCCATGCCAAATTGTGGGGCCGTCAGACCTTGCTCATGGAGCAGGGCACCAAATGCCCCACGCTCTTCAGCCAGATTAATGGCTTCCGGGCTTGTGCCAAGAATTTGAACTCCGGCATTTTTGAGAGCGGCAGCCAACCCAAGCGGCGTCTGCCCACCTAATTGGGTAATGACGCCCAGAACAGGTCCAGCTTGTGTCTCAGCATAAACAATCTCCAAAACATCTTCCAGGGTGAGCGGCTCGAAGTAGAGTCGATCACTCGTGTCGTAATCTGTCGAGACCGTCTCCGGATTGCAGTTGATCATAATCGTCTCGTAATCCTGTTTACCCAGTTCGAATGAGGCATGAACACAGGAGTAATCGAATTCGATTCCTTGACCAATCCGGTTTGGCCCGCTGCCGAGAATAATCACCGCCGGCCTGGTTCGTGAGCGAACCTCGGTCTCTTCCTCATAGCTGGAATAATGGTAGGGAGTAAATGCCTCGAACTCGGCGGCACAAGTATCAACTGTCTTGTACACCGGTCTTATATTGAGGTGTTGTCTCTGACGGCGGATATCTTCTTCCGGAGCGCCGCGCAACTGTGCAATTTGTAAATCAGAGAAGCCCATTTGCTTGGCCGTGCGCAAAAGATCTGAGGTGAGCTCACCTGGAGCAGCGATCTCAGAAGCCTGCCAATTAATGAGTTCAATTTCAGTCAGATACCACCTGTCGATCTTGGTGGCTGCGTACACCTCGTCAATAGTTGCCCCAAACCAGAGTGCCTGTTGGACTTCCTTGAGTCGGTATTCAGTGGGCACTTGCATCGAGGATAAAAGAGCTGATTTCGCACTCTCAGGTCGCTCAACCGGCCACGCAAAAGGCGCCTCTTTTCGCTCTAAGGAACGCAGGGCCTTTTGCAGTGCTTCTGGGAAGGATCGACCAATCGCCATGGCCTCCCCGACGCTCTTCATGGTTGTGGTGAGACGTGGGTCTGCATCCGGAAATTTCTCAAACGCGAAGCGCGGAACTTTGACTACAACATAATCCAGGGTTGGTTCGAAAGATGCCGGGGTAACTTTTGTGATGTCATTTTCGATCTCATCGAGGGTGTAACCGATAGCCAACTTAGTCGCGATTTTCGCGATTGGAAACCCCGTTGCTTTCGATGCCAAGGCACTCGAGCGAGAGACTCGAGGATTCATTTCGATCACGATAATTCGCCCGGTATCCGGATTGACAGCAAATTGAATGTTGCACCCTCCAGTGTCCACTCCCACTTCACGAATAATTCTTAAAGATAGGTCACGGAGCTTCTGGAATTCGACATCGGTTAATGTCATAGGCGGTGCTACGGTTATCGAATCTCCTGTATGTACACCCATAGGATCGAGATTTTCAATACTGCAGACGATCACCACGTTGTCGTTGCGATCACGCATAACCTCAAGTTCGTACTCTTTCCATCCGAGAATTGATTCCTCGAGCAAAACTTCTGTTGTCGGACTGTGTCGCAAACCTGCGCCCACGATGCGTTCTAACTCCGTTGCATCGAAGGCAATTCCTGAACCTAAACCGCCCATGGTAAAGGACGGTCGGACGACTACGGGATAGTTAAGCAAATCAGCTGCCGTGAAAGCATCTTCTAACGTGTGACAGATTATCGATTGCGAAGACTCTCCACCAACCTTCTCAACGATATCTCGGAAAAGTTCGCGATTTTCTCCACGTTGAATTGCATCAACGTCCGCGCCAATTAGTCTGACACCAAACTTCGCGAGAGTCCCCCGCTCGTGAAGCGCCATCGCTGCATTGAGGGCCGTCTGTCCCCCTAAGGTCGCAAGAAGAGCGTCAGGTGCTTCCTTCTCGATTATTCGTTCGAGGTACTCCGGAGTGATTGGCTCAATATACGTCGCATCGGCAAATTCCGGGTCAGTCATGATGGTTGCCGGATTGGAGTTCACGAGAATGACTCGTATTCCCTCAGCTTGCAATACTCGACACGCTTGAGTTCCGGAATAATCAAACTCGCACGCCTGGCCGATGACTATGGGACCACTGCCGATCACTAGAACACTTTTGATGGATATATCTAATGGCATCAGGCACCGGCTCGTTTCGTAGACATCATTTCAATAAAGCGATCGAAGAGATAAGCCGCATCATGTGGCCCTGCTGCCGCCTCGGGGTGGTACTGAACACTAAATGCCGGCGATTCCAACATGCGAATACCCTCAACAACTCCATCATTCAAACTTATGTGACTCACTTCGCCCGGTCCGTATACGGTCGTAAAAATGTCATCTGTTGGCGCCTGTAGAGCGAAGCCGTGATTATGGGCAGTGATTTCAACTTTACTTGTCGTCTTGTCCATGACTGGTTGGTTGATACCACGATGCCCAAATTGAAGTTTGTAGGTACTAAAACCCAAGGCACGTCCGAGGATTTGGTGACCGAAACAGATTCCAAAAAGGGGAATCTCTGCATTCAAGATCAAACGGACAGTTTCGACGACATCGTTCATGGTTGCAGGATCGCCCGGTCCATTCGAAAGAAAGACGCCATCGGGAGCCATTAATTGAATCTGCGCGAATGTTGTGTCGTGTGGCAATACATGAACTTCAACACCGCGCTCCGCGAGAAGTCGAGGGGTAGATGACTTAATTCCAAGATCGATTGCGGCAACGGTAAACCGCTTTTCACCTTGAGCCGGTATTACATATGGTTTCTTGGTCGAAACATCACCGGTGAGATGTGCACCCATCATGGAGGCACTTTTACGAACTTCAATAACCATTTCTTCGCGACTCAAATTCAGGTCTGAGAAGATTCCAACCCGCATTGCTCCACGATCGCGCAGGTGTCGAGTAATAGCCCGCGTATCAATCCCTTGAATGCAGACGACACCTTGTGTGACTAATTCATCTTCTAAATTTCCATGACTGCGCCAGTTACTTCGTATGGTTGAAGGGTTTCGAACTGCGAACCCAGCGACCCAAATCTTTTGAGATTCATTGTCCTCGGTATTGACACCTGTGTTACCGATGTGGGGCGCAGTCATGACAACTATCTGCTTGTGGTAGGAAGGATCGGTCAATGTTTCCTGATACCCAGTCATACCCGTGGCGAAAACCGCCTCACCAAAAGTTTTTCCGGTAGAGCCCCAGGACTTTCCTTCAAAAATACGCCCATCATCGAGGACAAGAAATGCCTTAGACGTCATTCTTGGCCTTACTTGTTACGAGTTGGGAATTGAGCACAGTTGGTTGGCCCCGAAAAAAAGTGGCCACAACTGATCCGGGAAACTCCATTCCATGAAAGGGAGTGTTGCGACTACGGGAGACCACGAGATCTCGATCCACTTTCCATGACAGCGTCGGGTTGATAACCGCTAGGTGCGCATTTGAACCGGCAAGCAACTCTTGGCCGTGCCCGGCGTAACCTGCGATTCGAGCTGGCGCGTAAGACATTCGATCGGCCAGGTCGTTCCAACTCATAAGAGAAGTCTCCACCATCGTGGCTTGCACAATGGACAGCGCGCTTTCCAGACCGATCATGCCAAATGAGGCGACTTGCCACTCGCACTCCTTGCTCTCCGCCGGATGAGGAGCGTGATCGGTTGCAACAACATCTATCGTCCCGTCAGCGAGTCCTTCCCGCAGGGCCATAACATCGCTCTTGGTTCTTAGCGGTGGATTGACTTTAAAGATTGGGTCGTATGAAGTGGCGTAGTCATCTGTTAGAAGCAAGTGATGCGGAGTTACTTCTGCCGTGACCTGGATACCGCGCGCCTTGGCCCATCGGATGATTTCCACACCGCCCGCAGTTGTGACGTGACAGACATGTAGGCGCGATTTCACATGATCGGCCAAAAGAATGTCGCGGGCAATAATCGCCTCTTCTGCGACAGCCGGCCATCCTTTGAGTCCTAACCGCGAGGAAACCACGCCTTCATTCATCTGAGAATCTTTGGTCATCTGCGGATCTTGTGCATGTTGCGCAATTATTCCGTTAAATTTCTTAACATATTCAAGTGCTCTCCGCATAACAATCGGATCAAAAACACAGTTGCCATCATCGCTAAATACACGAACGCGCGCTTCCGAGTCCGCCATCGCACCGAGTTCGGCGAGAGCTTTGCCGGCTAATCCTTGCGTAACAGCACCGATAGGAAAGACATCGCAGTAGCCACTCTCCTGCCCCAGTCGATAAACCTGCTCTACTACTCCTGCAGTATCTGCAACCGGAAATGTGTTTGCCATGGCCGAAACTGCGGTGAAGCCGCCCTTGGACGCTGCTCTGGTACCCGATGCAACAGTCTCAGACTCTTCTCGACCGGGCTCACGCAAGTGGGTATGGAGATCAACAAGTCCCGGAAGCACGATGCACCCGGCGACATTTATTTGCTTCGCCGACGCTGCGCCCGAGTCGGTAATTGACGCCGCAACTTGGACGATCACTCCATCCGCAATATAGATATCCGATCTCTCTCCATTTGGAAGCGTGCCACCTTCCAGGATATAACTTGTCATTAAATCACAACCCCATCTTCGTCGGGAGAACCAGCGAGAAGCAAATAGAGAACCGCCATGCGAACGCTCACGCCATTAGCAACTTGTTCCACAATGACGGAGCGTGCGCTATCTGCGGATTCCGCAGTAATTTCTAAACCACGGTTCATTGGACCTGGGTGCATGATGATCGAAGAACTCTTCATGAGTTTAAGGCGATTGTTGTTGAGTCCGTAGTAATGGGAATATTCTCGAGCAGTGGGGAAAAATAAATCATCCATCCGTTCTCGCTGAATTCGAAGCATCATAACCGCGTCGACAAGTGGCAAGGTCGCGTCAAGATCGTATGAAACTTGCGCTGGCCATGTTTCGACACCGAGCGGAAGCAGCGTGGGAGGGGCTACGAGAATGACGTGTGCGCCGAGAGTTGAAAGCAAAATAACATTGGAGCGAGCTACCCGAGAATGAAGAATATCTCCCACAATTGCAATTGTGAGACCCCGCAGATCTCCAACTCCTGCTCTTAAATGCTTGCGGATTGTGAATGCGTCAAGAAGTCCTTGTGTTGGATGTTCATGTGTTCCATCCCCGGCATTGATCACGCTTCCACTCGTCCATTGGGATTCGGCCAATCGATGAGCGGCGCCAGAGGCTGGGTGCCTAAGGACGACGGCATCCGCCCCCATTGCTTGGAGCGTCAAGGCTGTATCTTTCAGCGACTCACCTTTGCTAATACTTGAACCCTTGGCAGAGAAATTGATGACATCTGCTGACAATCTCTTGGCCGCGGCTTCGAAGGAAATTCTGGTTCGAGTTGAATCTTCATAAAAAAGGTTAACGATGGTTCTGCCACGCAACGTGGGAAGTTTCTTGACCGGTCCTTCGGAAACCCGCGCCATTTCCTGCGCTGTGTCGAGAATGGAGAGAGTTTGGATGTAAGAGAGGTCGGAGGCAGAAAGAAGATGGCGCATTAGTTTGTCTCCATATTCTCAAGCAGAACTTCGTCGATCCCGTCGATTTCACTCAAGTGCACTTTTACTGCTTGCTGGCGTGAAGTCGGTAGATTTTTGCCGACAAAATCCGCCCTGATCGGAAGTTCACGATGACCGCGATCCACAAGTACCGCCAATTGCACAGTATGCGGGCGACCGATTTCACCGAGGGCATCCAGGGCCGCCCTGATCGTGCGACCAGAAAAGAGAACGTCGTCGACTAAAATCACGTCTTTTCCCTCGACCCCACCCATGGGAGTCATGGTCGGCACTAACGCTCTGAGAGGACGCATCCTCAAATCATCGCGATGCAGGGTGATATCAACGGTTCCAACGGAGGCATCCTTGCCTTCTATGGCAGAAATCATTTTCGCCAGACGTTGGGCTAGAAATGCGCCACGTGTCGGGATTCCCATCAGCACGATGGACTCTGAACCGTTGTTTCGTTCGAGAATCTCGTGAGAAATACGAGTAAGAACGCGGGTTATATCCACCGCGGGCATAGCAACGCTCATAGACGCTCCTTCCCCGCCTCGCAGGACGGGTCGTTAAAGGATCTGCGGGGCTGAGCCTACCACGGCAATAAACAGAGTACCTGTGGGAAGTTGTGGAGAGGGGTCGTGGGCGTTTCTCCAGATTTTCTACACTCTCTCATGACTATACGACCCACGCAGGAGAGCATCGCAGTTCGAATCCGAAAGATCCGCAAAGACCGCGGGTGGAGTCTTGCCGATGTTGAAAAACGTTCGAAGGGCAAATTTAAAGCCGTAGTCCTCGGTTCCTACGAACGCGGGGATAGAACCATGAGTATCAAGCGTGCCATTGACTTGGCCAATCTCTATGGAGTTCCCCTTCATTACCTAGTGCAAGAAGAACAAATCCCCATCATGGTCCGAAGAAATCCGCTCATTCTTGATCTGCGTCGCCTGAACTCAAGGGTAGGCAGCAACGAGAAAACTCGCCTACTTTCAACTTTCGTTGCCTGGATTTCACAGCAGAGAAACGATTGGAACGGAGAGGTGATGAGTCTGCGCGAGGGTGATCTCTCACTTCTCGGGCTACTTCTTTTCTCGAGCCAAGTCGAAGTGGAAGATTGGTTAAAAGCAGAGAATTTTCTCTTTACAGGGCCAAGTCAGTCTTGATACTTGAAATTCTGCCCAAGACTCCATGAATATATCCGGCAGACTCGTCGGTAGATAAAAGTTTAGCCAACGTGAGTGCTTCATCAATGGCTACGGCATCGGGAATATCTTCGCGCCAAAGAAGTTCGTAGATCGCAATTCGAAGTACGTTGCGATCCACTGCGGGTAGGCGATCCATATCCCAACCTTGCGCGTACGTTGAAATCAACTCATCAATCTTCCTTTGATGCTCAACGACGCCGTTCACCAACTCCTGGGCGTACTCTCGCACGGGGCGCGCGTCAGGACCTGCGAGATCGGCCAGCCTTGTCGAAAGGAGTTCGACGGGTGAAGAGTTGCGTATGTCGCTTTCGAAGAGAATGTCTAATGCCTGTTTTCGAGCCTTACCACGGGCGGTCACTAGTTTGCGCGCCCCAAATATGATCCGTCACGAGTATCCACGAGGACTTTCTCATCTTGCTTTATAAATAGGGGAACTTGAATCTCAATTCCGGTCTCGAGGGTCGCAGGCTTCGTCCCACCGGATGAGCGATCGCCTTGTAGACCTGGTTCTGTGTATGTAATCATCAAAGGCACAGAGGCAGCCAGTTCAATATAAAGCGGGTTGCCCTCATGTACGGCGACAATGGCATCGGTATTTTCCAGCATGTAGTTCGCTGCATCCCCCACGGTCTTGGCCGGTATTGAGGTTTGATCGTAAGTCTTTGTGTCCATAAATACGAAGTCATCGCCGTCGCGGTACAAGTACTGCATTTCGCGCTTCTCCAAGATCGCAATTTCAATCTTTACGCCAGCATTAAAGGTTCTGTCTATGACCTTGCCACTCATGACGGATTTCAATTTGGTCCGCACGAACGCTGGACCCTTACCCGGCTTAACATGCTGAAATTCGACGACATTCCAGAGTTGTCCGTCGATATCGAGCGTCATACCGTTTTTTAGGTCGTTAGTTGATGCCACAATCCATCCCATCCCTGAACGCGTATTTCACGTCAAAGGAGAAGGATACCCGCTAACAAGAGGTTACTTTTGCACCAGATTCGCCATGGCCTCAAGCGCAAGTCGGTACGAATTCGGACCAAAACCCGCAATTGTTCCCTGTGCAATCCCTGATATCACCGAAGTGTGGCGAAATTCCTCCCGTGAAAGTGGATTCGAGAGGTGCACTTCGATGAGAGGAGCTTTGAGCATTTCTGCTGCGTCTCGAATTGCATATGAGTAATGGGTAAAGGCAGCAGGATTGAGAATGACTGGCATTTTCAAATCGGCCGCTTCGTGAAGCCACTCAATGATTTGGGACTCCTCATTGCTCTGACGAACGTCAGCTTCAAAACCAAGTTTTTGTGCGCCCTCTTCAATGAAGGAAACCAACTTTGCGTAGGTTATGTCTCCGTAAATGGAAGAATCTCGAATATCTAAGCGTGCCAGATTCGGACCGTTCAAGACCATAATTTTCATGAACTTAGCCTCTCATACGCCATCTCTAAATCCTCTCTATCGACATCCTCCAGTCGCAGGGACTTGCCGACTTCCGATATCGCTACAAATCGCAGGGACTTGCCGCGCGACTTCTTGTCGAGGGCCAGCAGCACAAAAAGTTCAGACCATGCATTCTTTGGATAGGATGTTGGTAGACCTAAGTCCGAGAGCAATTTTCTGTGCAGCTCCAACAATTTCGCAGGCATGATGCCTCGTAGAACCGAGAGTTCAGCAATAAAAATCATCCCAATGGCCACGGCTTCGCCGTGGCGTAATTCATATTTACTGTGCAATTCAACCGCGTGGCCCATGGTGTGCCCGTAATTGAGTATTTCCCGAGCAAAACTCTCTTTGAAGTCTTCGCCAACAACCTTCGCTTTCACTTGAAGCGAACGGGCTATCAATTCTTCGGTGAGTTCGACCGAATCCCTGACTTGCGCAACAGTCTTGCCCGCGAGTTTTTCGAGAATTTCCTCATCAGCAATAAAGCCAGTTTTAACGACTTCCGCTAAACCCGCCGCAAAATCTCGATCAGTAAGAGTTGACAGCCAACTTAAGTCCACCAAGACCGCAGTAGGTGAGTGGAAAGCACCGATGAGATTCTTTCCAAATTCACTGTTCATGCCAGTCTTGCCACCTACAGAGGCGTCGACCATTCCTGCCAGGGTGGTGGGAATTGCGATCCAATCAATTCCCCGCAGCCACGTAGCCGCGGCGAATCCTGCAATATCTGTTGTCGCTCCCCCGCCGATGGCAATTATGAGGTCACTCCGAGTAAATCCGGCCCTGCCCAATCTCTCCCAGAGGGATTCAAGAGTTTGAGCGCTCTTTCCGTTTTCACCATCAGCGATCTCGAAGACCTGTATAGAAACTCCCGGAAGCGCAATTGCTCCGAAATGAATAAGCATTTCTGATGAAATCACAATGGCGACGCGTGAGCGTTCCTCGAGAAATGGAAGCAGAGCTGCACGCCAATCACACCCGATGGTGACCTCGTAAGCTCGATCGGCGCTGACCTTGATCGTTTTCACGCCGACACCTTTGGGAGAAGTTCCTTAACTATTTGATTGACCGTTTGATCTCCAACATCAAAAATCAACGTTGCCAGGCCCTCATAGACTGGACGTCGAGCATCCATAAGAATCTGCCATTGTTGTCGAGGGTTGTTGAGAAGTAAGGGTCGATCTCGGTTAAAGCCAATTCGAGGCGCCGCGACTTTGAGTGAAACATCCAGGAAAATTACCTCAGCGCCACAATTTTGTATCGCGTCATGCACGCTCTTTGTGAGTACGGCCCCACCGCCTAAAGATAGAACACCGCTTTCATTAAGTAGGGCATCCAGGCAGATCCGCTCCTCGATCTGACGAAATGCCGGCTCTCCATCATCGATAAACATTTGCGAAATAGGTTTGCTTTGATCCGCTTCAATGAGACTATCGGTGTCGGCAAAGGCGATGTGGAGTGATCGGGCGAGGGAGCGACCAATGCTGGTTTTCCCGGCTCCGGGAGGCCCGATAAGGATTATTCGCGGTGTCATCTGATTACTTGTAGCGCAAATTGGACATGTATGAATCAAAGTTACGTCGAGTCTCCGCGACGCTATCGCCACCAAATTTCTCCAGAACAGCCTCGGCTAGGACAAGTGCGACCATCGCTTCGGCGACTATTCCCGCCGCTGGAACCGCGCAAACATCAGATCGTTGATTTATCGCCCTGGCGCTTTCGCCAGTTGAAACATCCACGGTATCTAAAGCCTTAGGCACCGTAGAGATTGGTTTCATCGCCGCTCGCACTCGCAATATTTCCCCGTTGGACATTCCACCTTCAGTCCCGCCCGCTCGATCTGTGCGCCGTCGTAAAAGACCGTTTACATCTTTTTCAATTTCATCGTGCGCGACCGAACCTCTACGTCTTGCGGAGGTGAAACCATCGCCAATTTCGACGCCTTTTATGGCTTGAATCCCCATCACGGCAGCCGCAAGACGAGCATCCAAGCGACGGTCCCAGTGGACATAAGAACCCAAACCAGGTGGAAGGTTGAACGCTAGAACTTCAACAACCCCGCCGAGAGTGTCTGCCTCAACTCTTGCCGCCTCGATTTCTGCAATCATTGCCGCACTCGTCTCCGGATCAGCGCATCGAACCAGGTCAGCATCAATCCGTGACAGATCTGCGTACGTGGGCAACGGTCGCGAATCGGGAACTTCAACTGTGCCAATCGAAAGAACGTGACTAATCAGCGTCACGCCGACGCTCTGTTCCAAGAATCTTCGTGCGACCGCACCTAGGGCGACGCGTGCTGCAGTTTCGCGTGCGCTTGCTCGTTCAAGAACCGGTCGTGCGTCATCAAAATCGTACTTCTGCATACCAGCTAAATCTGCATGTCCTGGCCGAGGTCTGGTGAGCGGTGCATTTCGACCCAATCCCTCAATTTCGCCAGAGTCCAATGGATCAGCCGACATGACCTTCTCCCACTTGGGCCATTCGGAATTGCCTACTTGAATGGCGATGGGACCACCTTGTGTCAATCCCAATCTCACACCGCCCAGAATTGTGACTTTATCTGTTTCAAAATTCTGTCGTGCTCCTCGCCCAAAACCCAACCGGCGTCGACTCAATTGAAGATCAATCTCATCAGTCGTGATCTCAACTCCCGCAGGAATACCTTCAACAATTGCAGAGAGTGCTTGACCGTGTGATTCTCCAGCAGTTAACCAACGCATAGACGTATTGTGGCAGAGAATTCATTTCCCGCGGAATTCATTTAGTTGCACGGCGCGCAACAATTATCGCAGAAGTGCCTTCAGCCCCGTGTCTCGAAGTATGGGCGCTAACACCATTGGATCCACTGCTTTTTGGGTCATGAGCGCTACCTGTTCAATAGCTTGATAAACCAGTAGATCCAACCCGTCTATTGCCTCTCCTTCCACGCTTCGCCAATGAGCCAATAATTTGGTGGGCCAAGGGTTGTATAGGGCTTCAAAATACACTCCCGATGGCCTCGATTTGATCTGAGAAACGAAATGGTCGGCTACTCCCGAAGGGGTGGTATTGATCATGAGATCTACGGCAGGAAGAGGAGTTTCCCAGGAGAGAAATTCGATAGAAGAATTAGGTGCAGCCTTTGACATCGCTGATTGACGCAGAGGGCTGCGGTGCAGAACTTTAATCACCCGATCTTTCTCATCACAGGCTGATGCAGCCGCTCTCGCTGTAGCACCTGAACCGATAATCAAGACGGTGTGAAAATCACTCACCTCATGCGCATGGAGAGCATCCTGAAAGCCTTGCACATCCGTCGTCAATGCTCGCCAACCGCTCTTTGCCCTGACTAAAGTGTTTGCAGATTGGATTCGTCGGGCTAAGTCATCCACCTCGTCGGCAAGTGAGAGTACTTCTTCCTTTAACGGCATAGTTAGAGAGAACCCTGTCCAAGAGTTGTCACACGAAAAGAGAAATTTCTGGAGTTCATCCGCTTTCACTTCCACCGCCGTGTACTCCCCCTCAATTCCAAGGAATTCGTATGCGGCACCATGGAGCGCAGGAGAAAGCGAATGGGAAATCGGCGAGCCAAGTACGGCGGCGCGGATCACTGCTTTTTACCAAACGCGCCGTCTTTCAAGTTCTTTTCATATTCTGATTTCCAGGTAAGGAATTCGTTATGTGATTTAGTGAAACGAGTATCCCCTGGCGCCACGGTGATGAAGAAGAGCCAATCTCCCGCCACCGGATGAAGTGCGGCATCCATTGCTGCCCGACCCGGGTTGCCAATTGGACCCGGCGGCAGTCCGTAATGCAAATAGGTGTTGTATGGAGAGACAGTTTTCGTTTCGTCCGTACTAAGGAATACCTGACCGCGCGTATGAGTAATGTAATGGACTGTAGTGTCAAACTGAAGTGGCATCCCAATGCTAAGTCGATTCCGAACCACTTGGGATATTTTCCCAAAGTCCTGCAAATCTCCCTCGGCTTGGATCAACGAAGCGATCGTTAGTAATTGCATAGGATTAAAACCTGAAGTGCCAGCCAGCAGGCCCGATGCCGCCGCTTCGGAGGTGAATCGGTCAACCATGGCTTGCAATGCGCCTACTGCGGTTACATCTGAACCAAAACTATATTGAGCTGGGAAAAGAATCCCTTCGTTGCCAGTGATTCCTGCTGGTCGAATCAAATTCTTAAATGCATCTTTTAGTTCCGTTCTTTTAAATCCTCTCTCGATAAGTTGAATAATTACTTCATCGGTCCAGGCACCCTCTGCCACCTTGATGAGGTTCGGTATGCGGGCTGGATCGAGTAATTCGTCGAGAGCCTGACTTGCCGGGATGTGGGTATGAAGGCGATGCATTCCCGGTGCAATTGAAGATGACCGCATATCCCCAACGGCAATGCCGAAGAACGCGCCAAATGACTCCACAACCTTCTTGGCCACCAGAATTTTTGCGATTTCCGACCCACTAGCGCCAACGGGAACATCAATAAGTACTTCGATCGAGGCTGTTCCTTTTGGGAAGTCTGGGTTCGTTGGCACCCCGGGTCGGAGTAGGTAAAGACCCGAACCGACGAGAATCAAGAAGGCGGATACGCCAACCAAGAAATAGAGAGACTTCCTACTCATTATTTTTGCGTTTCTCTCGCCCTTTAGCGGTCTCCAGGGCTAACTCCAAAATTCCAACCGCGGCGGCTTGATCAATGGCGCTCTTTGTTTCGCGCGTTGATAGACCTGCATCTTTCAATTGCCGTTGAGCTGAAACGGTCGAGAGTCTTTCGTCAACGAGGGAAACATCTAAACCAAAACGCTCATGAATTTCTTTGGCGAATAATTCTGATTTTGCGGTTGAATCACTCTCGTGGCCCGCGAGGTGAATCGGTCTTCCGACAAAGACTTCGACTGGCTCATAATCAGAAAATAATTGAAATATTTGATCCCACAGATCTTGGGACTTGGTTTCAAGTGTGGCCACCGGTGTCGCCAGAATGGAGTCGGGATCGCTCACGGCCACGCCAATTCGGGCATCCCCAAAATCAAAAGCGATTCTTCTACCTCTCTCCACCGTTATTCACCCGCAAGAGCGTGCACAATGGCAACGAGTGCCTCATCTACCTTCAATCCGTCCACTCCTCCGCCTTGGGCGAAATCGTCCTTTCCACCGCCACCGCCACCGAGAATCTTGGATCCGATCTTTACCAACGCGCCTGCTTTTATGCCAGAAGCACGGGCCTGGTCGCTCACGGCGACTACGAGAACTGGTTTTCCATCAACGATACTGATGAGGGCAATCACAGAGTTTGAAGTCCGGTTTTTAAGGTCAAGGGCGATCTTGCGCAGGTCATCTCCGGAAATACCATCCGAGAGTTTCGAGGCAATCACGGAACAGCCATTGACGTCCTTCGCACTTGCAGCAATTGCCAATACCTGACTTAGCGCTTGAGCGGATCGCAAGCTGGCAAGTTCTTTCTCCACATCTCGCAATTTGTTGAGAAGATCAGAAACACGCTCGGGCAATTCCTCCGGGCGGGCGCCCTTAATAATGTCCGTCAGGGAATCAATGAGTAGGTGTTCGCGTGCTAAGAAGCGATACGCATCCGCACCGACAAGTGCTTCAACTCGCCTAACTCCAGCACCTATCGAAGATTCACTAAGAAGTTTGACAACTCCAAGTTCGCCTGCGCGACTGACGTGCGTACCGCCACAGAGCTCGCGCGCCCAGTCTCCAACACTGACAACTCGGACGACATCGCCGTACTTTTCGCCAAAAAGGGCCATTGCGCCAGTTTTTTTCGCCTCCTCTTGAGACATTGTTTGCGCAGTTACTTCCCAATTCTCCAGCAGCAACGAATTTACTCGGGCTTCGACATCATTTAGAACACTCTTAGGCACTGCTCCGGTGGAAGGGAAATCAAAACGGAATCTTCCGGGTGAGTTTTCCGATCCCGCCTGAGTAGCTGTCTCGCCAAGAATCTCTCGAAATGCTTTGTGAACCATGTGAGTCGCCGTGTGCGCACGCGAGATCGCATCTCTACGCTCCATATCAATTTGAGCTAATGCGTTCACGCCCACTTCTATCGAACCCACGATAACCCTGCCGCGGTGGACCGAAAGTCCCGGGACAGGCGTTTGGACATCATCAATCTCTACGCGCGTGCCGTTCTCGAGAACGATGAAACCGCCATCGGCGAGTTGACCACCGCCTTCCGCGTAGAAGGGGGTGCGTGTCAGGACAATCTCTACATCGTCATCAACGTTCGCCGAACTCACCGCTATTCCATCTATCAAAATCGCGGCGATTTTCGATTCTGATTCAACGTGGGTGTATCCAACAAAATCCGTACGTCCAGTCGAATCCGCGATCTTCCGATATTCGGTCAGGTCGGTATGCCCACTCTTCTTGATCCGCGCATCGGTCTTTGCTCGTTCTCGTTGTTCTTTCATCAAGCGGCGGAAGCCTTCTTCATCGACTTTGAGACCCTGTTCTTGCGCCATCTCCAAGGTGAGATCAAAAGGGAAGCCGTAAGTGTCATGCAATTTAAAGACTGCGTCTCCTGAAAGAACTGTTCCTTTTGACTTCCTCAATGCGGCACTCGACACATCGAAAATTTGCGTGCCACTCTTGAGTGTTTGCAAGAAGGTCTCTTCTTCGGAGACGCAGACACTGAGGATTCGCTTACCTTCAACACTCAATTCTGGATACTGCGGACTCATTGCCACGATGGATGCCGTAATGAGCTCGGACATCACTGGATCATGGGAGCCAAGGAGTCGCATATTACGAATCGCGCGTCGCATCATTCGGCGCAGGACATATCCTCTTCCTTCGTTGCCGGGCGTGACTCCGTCTCCGATCAGCATCGCAGATGTTCTTGCATGGTCAGCGATAACACGGAGCAAAACATCAGATCTAGTATCTTTCCCATAGGAAACACCAGTCAGACGTGAGGCCACATCGAGAATCTGCTTAGTCGTGTCAATCTCGTAAATATTCTCAACACCTTGCAGAAGTGCCGCCATGCGCTCAAGACCTAAACCGGTATCAATGCTTTTGGCGGGTAGCTCGCCCACGATCGGGAAGTCGTCTTTCCCGCCACCCGCGCCACGCTCGTTCTGCATAAAGACGAGGTTCCAGACTTCCATATACCGCTCTTCATCGGCGATCGGACCGCCTTCTTTCCCGTAGGCGGGACCTCGGTCGTAATAAATCTCCGAGCACGGACCGCAAGGTCCAGGAACGCCCATAGACCAGAAATTATCAGCCATGCCGCGTCGCTGAATTCGTTCTTTGGGAATTCCAATTTTATTATGCCAAATATCTGCGGCTTCATCGTCATTGAGATAAACGGTGACCCAAAGGCGCTCCTCCGCAAACCCATAGCCACCATCACTTATCGGCTTGGTGAGAAGTTCCCAAGCCAGAGCAATCGCACCCTCCTTGAAGTAATCGCCGAAGGAAAAATTTCCACACATCTGGAAAAAAGAAGCATGCCGCGTGGTCTTGCCGACTTCGTCGATATCCAATGTACGCACACATTTTTGAACGGATGTCGCTCGCTTGAAGGGCGGTGTGACTTCTCCAAGAAAGTATGGTTTGAAGGGAACCATGCCGGCATTGACTAAGAGCAAATTTGGATCATCGGCAATGAGAGAGGCTGAAGGTACGACGGTATGAGTTAAGCCTTGTCGGTTCTCCGACTCAAAAAAACGCAACCATCGAGAACGTATTTCCGCAGATTCCACAGTCCGAGATCACTCAGCCTTTTTTCTTGTAGCTACGTGACTTCTTCATTTGTGCTGCGCTTACGAGCAACCCAAGTGCCTTCACAGCCGGGCCGCCCTTCACCAAGAAAGACGAGGCAGTCTCGGTCAGCTTGCTACTTACCTCTTCGACATTCTTAGTGATCCGATTGACACTCTCAAGGGGGCCATTCACCAGCTGGACCGTGGTTGTCACTTCCTCAATCAGTGGCTTGGTTTCATCCGTGATGGTCTTCAACGAGATTTTCGCTTCATCAATCAGACGACCAATACGAACTACTGCGTAACTAATTGCCACGGCAATAACCAAGAGCGAGCAAGCGGCGATGATTGTTGCAATACCTCCAGGGCCCATCTCAATATCCTCCCAATCATTCGCTCAGTTACGCGATAAGGAAACTCTACCCGAATTGCGCACTGATGTAGGAGGGATTAAGGCTTACCAGTAGTGACGGCGCCCGCCAATTGGCCGGCCTACGCCACCGAGTAGGGCAAGAACCACGCCGATCACGATTAATAGAACCCCAAGACTTTGGAGTGCTCCAATATGGGCAAAAATACTAAGGACGATCAGTACTATTCCGAGGGTAATCATCAAAACTCCTTATTTTTTAGAGGGAACTAAATCAATGCGCCAGGTGATGGAATTTCTATTACTTGGCTCTTGGCGCGTTCGCTTGCAAGTTCTCCGCTCAGTCGCTCGAAATCTGCCCGAACCGATGCGGTTTCGGCTTGAGACTTCTTCAATTCACGTTGCAGTTCCCGCGAGGCAACTCTCCTAGAGAAGGCTCCCCGCAAAATGGACAACCCCAGTGCGATAACCAAACCGACTATCACGCCGAAGAGGAAGAGTCGACCGGTGGTCAATCCCGTCAGATGCTGACCAAAAAGCGCGAAATCTCCCTCAAACGGGTGATTGGTGTTGACGATAAACCCCATTGCCGCGAGTAATGCCGATATAGAAAGAATAACTAGACCGATAATAACGATCATGTGGAACCTCCTGAGGTCTCTGCCAGTGAAGACCTATGCAAGGGGGAAGTCAATCCGCAAGAACTAAATAGGGCTCAAAAAGGAGAAAAGAACGATTAATTAACTCTTTTCACAGAGTCCGCGTCGATTCCGCTCTCTTTTCGCTGCGCAGGAGTAATTGGCGTAGGTGCTCCGGTAAGTGGGTCACCACCGCTTGCGGTTTTCGGAAAAGCGATTACCTCACGGATTGAGTCCGAATTCGTCAGCAAGGCGCAGACGCGATCCAGACCCAGAGCAATTCCACCATGCGGTGGCGGGCCATAGTTGAATGCCTCAAGAAGGAATCCAAATTTGCTGTTGGCCTCTTCATCGCTGAGTCCGATTACTTGAAAGACCTTCTTCTGCATCTCGCGGTCGTGAATACGAATGGATCCGCCGCCCAGTTCTGTTCCATTCAGAACAATGTCATAGGCATAGGCCAACGCCTGGCCCGGATTTTCCAGAAAAGATTGGGCAAATTCCGGCTTCGGTCCGGTAAAAGGATGGTGCACCGCTGTCCAACCACCATTATCGGTCCGCTCAAACATAGGCGCATCCAAGACCCAGAGAAACTCCCACTTTCCCTCAGGTATCAGGTCGCAACGTTTTCCGATTTCCAAACGGACCGCACCTAGTAAATTCTGCGAGGATGATTTTTCCCCTGCTGCGAAAAATATTGCATCTCCAGGGTTTGCACCGGCAGATTGCGCAACGCCGGCCAACTCTTCTTCAGATAAATTCTTTGCGACTGGTCCCCCCAGAGTTCCATCTTCATTTACCAATATGTAAGCAAGACCCTTTGCACCACGAGTCTTTGCCCACTCTTGCCAAGCATCCAGCTCTCGACGCGGCGAACTCGCTCCCCCAGGCATGACAACCGCACCCACATACGGCGCTTGAAAGACGCGGAATTGCGTTGCAGCAAAGAAGGATGTGAGTTCGCGAATCTGCTGCCCAAAGCGAAGATCTGGCTTGTCCGAACCATAGTCTTTCATCGCATCTGCATAAGTCATTCGGCGAATTGGAAGTGGAATCTCGAAATCAATTACCTCTTTCCAGACTTTGACAAGCAACTTCTCCGCGACTTCGAGAATGTCCTCTTGGTCGATGAAGGACATCTCAATATCAAGCTGCGTGAATTCTGGCTGGCGGTCTGCTCGGAAATCTTCGTCACGGAAACAGCGCGCGATCTGATAATACTTCTCCATTCCCGCAACCATGAGCAACTGCTTAAACAATTGCGGCGATTGAGGCAACGCATACCAATTGCCTGGTTGGAGTCGAACCGGTACTAAAAAGTCACGTGCGCCCTCGGGAGTTGAGCGGGTGAGGTAGGGAGTCTCGATATCCAGGAACCCCTGATCGTCCATCACTCTACGAATAGAAGATGTGACCTTGGATCGAAGGCGAATGTTTCGAGCGGGATTCTCGCGTCGCAAATCCAGATAGCGATATCGCAGACGTACCTCTTCATTAATTTCCGATTCGTCCCCACTGTCAATGGGGAAAGGGAGAGGTGCTGATTCGCTCAAAATCGTAACGCTATCCCCCATGACTTCAATCTCACCGGTAGGGATCCCCGAATTTTCATTTCCCATGGGACGTTCAAGGACTTCGCCCACAATCTTTAGACACCATTCTGCACGAAGGGCACCGGCGATCGCCTCATCACGGATGACGACTTGGACAGTGCCAGTGGCATCTCTTAAATCAATGAAGGCCACTCCCCCGTGATCACGACGGCGCGCAACCCAACCCGCCAAATGGACGGTCTTACCTACATCGTCCTTACGGAGAGTCCCTGCGCCATGACTTCTGATCATTTATTGCTCCACATATCCTGGGAAATTCCCATCTGTTTTACCAAGTCAATATCTCGGTCGTAATAGTCGTAACCAAGGAAGAAAGGCTAACTGATGTCGTTGCACCCGTGCGCATCTCTTTTAGTTCGACCATGCCGGAGGCAAGTTCAGAATCACCCAAAATAAGCACATAGCCCGCGCCGTTTTTATCAGCATTCTTCATGGCAGATTTGAGCGACCGATCTCCAAAGGAGATTTCTACGGTGAGGTCGTACGTACGAAGTTCATCGGAGAGAGAAAGCGCAACTGACTTCGCAGGGGTTCCGAGAGGAATGATGAAGAGATCGGTGACAAATGCTGCTTTCTCTACGACCCCTTCTGCTTCAGCGGCAAGTAATGCTCGATCTATACCAAGTCCAAATCCGATTCCAGAAACAGGTTGTCCACCGAGTTGCTCCATAAGTCCGTCGTACCGGCCTCCCCCTCCTATTCCAGATTGAGCGCCGAGGAGATCGTGAACGAATTCGAAGGTTGTACCGGTGTAGTAATCGAGCCCACGTACCATTCGTGGATTGACGGTGAACTCAATGCCCATGTCGCGCAGAAAGCCCTTGACTTGCTCGAAATGAGATCGCGACTCGTCCGAGAGGTAGTCGAGAAGCAGCGGCGCCGTCGCCATGAGGTCGCGAACATCCTCGCGTTTATCGTCAAAGAGGCGAAGTGGATTCAATTCTGCGCGAGCCTTGGTCGGTGCGTCCAACTCAAGGCCATCTATGAAAGCCAGCAGATCCACCCGATGTAAAGCCCGAGTCGTGCTATCGCCCAGAGAGGTGATCTCAAGTCGAAATTGCGTCAGGCCGAGTGCCCGGTATCCCGCGTGTGCGATGGCAATTACTTCCGCATCAAGGGCAGGATCTTCAGTACCAACCGCTTCAATTCCTACTTGATAAAACTGTCGGTATCGACCAGCTTGGGGCCTTTCCGCACGGAAGAACGGGCCACTATAGAAAATTTTGGCAGGCAAAGTCCCTCTATCAAGCCCATGCTCGATAATCGAGCGGAGTGCCCCAACTGTTCCTTCTGGTCGTAAGGTGATTGATCTTCCACCGCGGTCTTCAAAGGTGTACATCTCCTTGCTTACAACATCGGTCGATGCGCCCACTCCACGAGTGAAGAGTTCGGTATCTTCAAAAACGGGTAACTCAAGAAGTTGGTATCCGGCGCGTTTAATCGGCGTCAGAAGTGTCTCCCTTACCCACGCAAAGGAACGCGATCTCGGCGGATAATATTCACTGACTCCTTTGGGAGCTTGGTATTTCATCATCCACGTCCTAAATTCTTGAGGTATGGATTGGTTCGTCTCTCGAACCCAATAGTCGTTTCAGGCCCATGCCCAGGTAAGACCCGAATCGCGTCATCAAGCGGAAGAATCTTCTTCCGCAGCGTGTTCTCCATATCGGTAGAGGATCCGGTTGGTTGGTCGGTCCGCCCAATGGAGCCCGCAAAGAGCACGTCGCCTGAGACGAGAATTTCATCATTAAATGAGTAAAGCAAGGATCCGCGTGTGTGACCTGGGGCGTGGATGGCCTTAATCTTCATATCTAGAAACTCCATCTCTTCACCATTTCGCAATTCTCTTACATCCGATGGCTCGTGAAAGACGCTTGCCTCCAGAGTCGTAGCGAATTCTCGGCTCAAGGCACGTTCTGGATGCTCCAGCAGAATTCGGTCTTCGCTGTGAATGTACGCCGGAATGTTGTACCCCGCGCAAACGGGCACTACTGAAAATGTGTGATCCAGATGCCCATGAGTGACAAATAAGGCCACAGGTTTCAATTGGTACTGATCACAGATTTGAGCCACCTCGTGGGAGACATCTGGCATCCCGGGATCAATGATGATGCACTCGTGGCCCGGCCCTGGCGCGATGATCCAGCAATTGGTCGCAAACATCGGGGCAACAAAGGAGGCCACGAGCACAGAGAGACCCCATTTCCGCCAAGTAGAGATACAGGGTACCTTTTACCCCGTACCAGACCCCAATCCTTCACGGCCCAGCCCCCTGCTCGGCCAACGCACTCTGATAGCGACGGTCGCACCACCAAGGCCTACCGCGCTGAAAGGAAGATGACATGTCCGAGAGCAGTACACCGCTAGTACCCACAGCAGCACCAGCATCGCCCGCATCCGCACTTATAGGAGATCCAGCGCAGTTCGGTCGAGTTGGCGAAGATGGCACGGTATATGTCAAAACCCCAGAAGGCGAAAAAGCAGTCGGATCTTATCCAGGCAAGACTCCCGAAGAGGCACTTGCTTACTTCGTGCGAAAATTTGAGGCACTTGCATCAGAAGTTGCCCTGCTTGCCGCCCGGGTTGTCAGCGGTGCGATGGTTCCATCAGATGCCGTCTCGGCCGTCAATCGGCTACGCACTCAAGTTAATGAGCTAAACGGAGTGGGCGATCTCGTTGCCCTCTCCCTCTCCCTTGAGCAAATACCGCTGCTTATCGAGGGAAGCCGCGAAGCATACGAAGCCAAAAAAACATCTGAGGCGCAAGCAAAGGCCGCGCATCGCGCGCAAGTGATGGCGGCAAAAGAGATCCTCGTCATTGAGGCTGAATCACTTGCCCTTTCTGAAAGTTGGAAGGCAACTGGCGATCGCTTGAAGACCCTCTTGGATGAATGGAAAGCTGCTCCCCGCCTAGACAAGAAGACCGATGCAGAACTGTGGAAACGATTTTCGGCTTCACGCAATAAATTTGATAAGCGGCGCCGTACCCACTTTGCCGCCCTTGATGCCGAACAGGCGAAGGTCGCCAATGCAAAGATCGAGCTTGTCAACGAGGCTGAGCAACTCGCCACTTCAACCCAGTGGGTACCAACCGCGCGGCGATTCAAAGCATTAATGGATCTCTGGAAGGCCACCGGCCGAGGCAAGAAAGGAGAGGACGCCAAACTTTGGAGTCGGTTTAAAGCTGCACAAGATCAATTCTTTGCTGCTAAAAATGCCGACCTTGAAAAACGCGATCTTCTCATGACTTCCAATTTGGCAAAGCGCGAAGCACTCATAGGAGAAATAGAAGCGCTCCTTCCTATCTCGAACCCGGAAACTGCAATGAGATCTTTCCGTGAACTTTCTCGTCAATGGGAGCGCATCGGCATGACCCAACGCGATAAGAAGGCCGCTTTTGAGGCACGTTTTGCCGCAGTGGAGGTCGAGATTAAAACCGCCGAAGATGTTCGCTGGCGCAAAGTGGATCCTGTCGCAAAAGCACGTGCTACCGAAGTCGTTAAGCAACTTTCGGACGCCGTTGAAAACTACGAAAAGCAATCAGAAAAAGCGCTAGCAGCCGGTAATACCAAGAAAGCTACTGAAGCCAAGGAAGCTGCGGCTGCCCGTCGTCTCTGGCTTGCCGAAGCTGAAAAAAGTCTAGCTGAGTTCAACTAGTTATTAGTGGTTCGGTAGACATCGTAAACGCCTTCTATTTGGCGAACCGCCGATAACACTGCGTCCAAATGCGTTGCATCTGCCATTTCAAACGTAAAGCGTGAAATGGCGGTACGGTCCTTGCTGGTACTCACCGCCGCGCTCAGAATATTTACGTGTTGATCCGCCAGAGTCCGAGTCACATCCGAAAGTAAGCGGGAGCGATCTAGCGCCTCAACCTGAATATTGACCAAGAAAATACTGCCGGCACCCGAGAGCCAAGAAACCTCCACCATTCTGTCTCCCTGGTGAAGCTTCAAATCCGCGGCGTTAGTGCAGTCGGTTCGATGGACAGAAACGCCACTGCCTCGCGTAATGAAGCCGGTGATTTCGTCACCTGGAACAGGAGTACAGCAACGCGCCAACTTCACTAAGACATCGTCAATTCCGGAAACTTCGATCGCATTGCTGGTTCGCCGCGAAATGTTTGTTCCAACCGTTGTCGTATCCACGGATGCTTCGGGGTGTGAGTCCTCCACTCCTAAAGTGGTAACCAATTTCTCAACAACCGAAGCCGCTGATACGTGACCGTCCCCCACTGCCGCATACAACGCCGATATATCTGGATACTTCAATTCATGGGCCAGTTCAAGAAGAGAATGCCCGGCAAATATCTTCTGCAGAGGGAGGCCCGCCTTCCTCATCTGTCGTGCGATTGATTCGCGTCCGGCATCGATTGCTTCCTCGCGGCGCTCTTTGCTAAACCATGATTTTATCTTCGATCGAGCGCGTGGACTCTTGACGAAATTAAGCCAATCACGGCTTGGACTCGCGTTATCGCTCTTATTCGTGAGGACATCAACAACATCTCCATTTAATAATGGAGACTCCAATGGAACAAGTCGTCCATTTACCTTCGCCCCTACGCATCGATTACCGACTTCTGTATGGACTGCATAAGCAAAGTCGACGGGTGTCGAACCTCCAGGAAGTGCAATTACATTTCCTTTCGGGGTAAATACAAAGACTTCCGGCGTTCCCAGATCAAAACGGAGAGCCTCTAGGAATTCGCTAGGGTCTTCTGTCTCTTTCTGCCAATCATGGAGTTGGCGCAACCAGAGCATTTCGGGTGATTTCTGCCCTTCGACCCCGTCCTTGTACTTCCAGTGCGCAGCAATACCGAATTCAGCTCTGGCATGCATGTCATATGTTCGAATCTGTATTTCGATCGCCTTTCCCGAAGGGCCGATCACAGTAGTATGAAGTGATTGGTAAAGATTGAACTTTGGCATTGCGATGTAATCTTTAAATCGACCAGGAATCGGACTCCACCTAGCGTGAATTGCCCCCAAAACTGCATAGCAATCGCGAACGTCTTCTACAAGCACTCGAATTCCAACTAGGTCGTAAATATCATTGAAATCGCGTCCTCGCACCACCATCTTTTGATAGACACTATAAAAGTGTTTCTGTCGACCCGTGACGGTTGCATCTATGCCATCGCGCTTCAAATCAGCCTGAACGAGGTGGATGACATCAGTGCTTAATGCCTCCCTTGAGGGAGAACGTTCCGCCACTAATCGAGCAATCTCCTCAAACTTTTTGGGCTCTAAAACCTCGAAGGAGAGATCCTCCAGTTCCCACTTGATGGCGTTCATGCCAAGGCGATGAGCTAAAGGGGCATAAATATCCAGCGTCTCACGTGCCTTTCTCTCCGCACTTTCGGCTGAAACATATTTCCACGTTCGGGCGTTATGTAGTCGATCGGCTAACTTAATGACAAGCACCCGGATATCTCGCGACATTGCCACAACCATTTTGCGAACAGTCTCCGCTTGTGCGGTTGGCCCATAGATCAGTTTGTCGAGTTTGGTAACGCCATCAACTAAATCGGCGATCTCATCGCCAAAATCAGATTTGAGTTCCTTCAAGGAGTACTTGGTATCTTCGATCGTATCGTGCAAAAGTGCGGCGATAATCGTTTCAGAATTAAGTCCAAGGTCAGCCAGGATTTGAGCCACGGCCACCGGATGAGTGATGTATTTATCGCCACTCATCCGCATCTGCCCCGCATGTGCAATTTCGGCTACAGAAAAAGCCCGCTCTACCTCATCCGTTGTACCTTTTGGATGATGTTCGCGCAGCGATTCAATGACCGGTGCAATGAGTGTGTCCACCTCGCACAGCCTACTTGAGACTTACGGGTGCAGCATTTGAAGTATTAGCGACGGCCCTTTTTCTTGGGTTGATTCCTCGGTCCACGCTTCTGGTTCTTTCCGGCCGCTCTAACCGCAAGTACGGAATCTGCATTCTGGAGCGTCGCCACTGGAGCCGCATTTCGTGCCGCAACGCGTTTGGCAAGCGCCTGCATCGCAGGTTCTTGTTCGCGAAGTACTGCCAGAATCGGGGTCGCAATGAAGATCGAAGAATAGGTACCGGTCGCAAGACCGATGAAGAGTGCCAACGAGAGATCCTTCAATGTCCCGGCACCAAGTAGTCCTGCTCCTACAAAGAGAATTGATGCCACGGGCAGTAACGCGATGACTGACGTATTTATCGACCGAACGAGTGTCTGGTTGACCGCCAAGTTTGCCGCCTGAGAGTAAGTCATGCGGGAGGTACTCGTGATTGTTCGAGTGTTCTCTCTTACCTTGTCGAAAACGACCACAGTGTCATATAGGGAATATCCAAGGATGGTAAGGAATCCGATGACAGTCGCGGGTGTTACATCAAAGCCCACCAGTGCATAAATACCCACCGTGATAAACAGATCGTGAATAACCGCAATGATTGCGGCAATCGCCATTTTTGGCTCAAATGCCATTGCCAGGTAGAGAAGCACGACCACTAAGAATCCAATCAGACCGTACAAGGCCTTCTTGCTGATTTCTTTACCCCAAGACGGTCCAACTGTTTGCGTATCAATCGAATCCACCGAGACGCCAAATTTGGCCGCCAACGCGTCCTGAACACTATTCGACATCTCGTTGCTCAATGCATTGGTTTGGATGCGAACTTTGTTGGTTCCGATCTTCTGGACGATTATTTCTCCAGGAATCTTGACTGCCTCTAGTGCGCTTCGTGCATCGACAACTGAAATGTCAGATTTTGTCACTGTGAAAGCCGAGCCGCCCTTAAATTCAATCCCCAAATGCAAACCTTGCAGGGAGAGAGCCAATGCGGAAGCAATGATCAATACGCCCGAAAAGGCATACCAACGGCGACGTTTACCAATGAAATCTATCGAGGTGTCACCTCTGTATAGACGGCCACCCAAGCCAGCGAACTTTGTCACGCTTATGCCTCCTTGGAAGTTGATGTGAGAACGCCCAAGCTCTGCGGCGAGAACCCCGAAAGGGGGTGACCTGAACTATAGAAATGCAGTCGAGCGAGAATGGTTACCAGCGGTTTGGTAAAGATGAAGACAACGAATAGGTCGATCAACGTTGTCAGTCCAAGTGTGAAGGCGAAACCACGCACACCGCCAACCGCAAAGATATATAGAAGCGCTGCCGCAATAATGGAAACAAAATCAGCGACAATGATGGTGCGCCGCGCCCGGTGCCAGCCAGTCTCAACAGCCGAACGAAGACTTCGACCCTCTCGAACTTCGTCACGTATACGTTCGAAATAGACGATAAAAGAGTCGGCGGTAATACCAATGGCCACAATCACTCCGGCAATACCAGCCAGAGTCAGAGTGAATCCGATCCACTCACCCAAGAGCAAAATGAGAAGATAGGCAATTACTCCTGCCACGAAGAGCGAGCCGACGGAAACAACGCCGAGCCCTCGGTAATAAAGGAGGGAGTACAAGAGAACAAGAAAGAGCCCGATAAACCCGGCAAGAAGTCCCCCATGCAATTGATCTGCACCAAGAGTTGGAGAAACCTGTTGGACTTCACCACGGTCAAATGCCAATGGCAGCGCGCCATATTTCAATACGTTGGCCAAATCTGTGGCCTCAGCCTGGGTAAAGCTTCCCGTAATTTCCGCGCTACCTGCAGTAATTGCCTCGTTGATTCGAGGCGCGGATACAACAAGTCCATCAAGGACGATCGCGACTTCATTCTGCGGCGGCGCCAAAGTTGTGACACGCGTAGTAAGGGCTGCAAATTTCTTGGTGCCATCGTTGGTGAAGTTAAGGATTACATACCAGCCGCTACCAGTGCTCTGATTGAGCGCGGCAGATGCCTTAGAAATATCTAAGCCCAGCACTTCGGCGGGGGCAAGAATGTATTTGCCAGTGCCTTTCTGGTCGCAAGCGATAATCGCGTCCTTCGGATTATCCGTACCGGATCCCTGCAGATTCGAGGCCTGGGTGCAATCAAGAGCCGCAAACTTTGCATTCAATTCTGTGCTCACACCAGTCGGAGGTGTCGCCGTGCTCCCTGTCGTTGGCGTTGCCCCAGGCGCACCTGAAACAAGCACCTGACGGAATCTAAGTTCGGCGGTTTGGCCGACGAGTTCAACGACGCGTCGCCCCGCAGCACCTGGCACAGAAATAACAATCTGACGATTTGCGCCACTGCCCTGCGCGGTGACTTCGCTCTCGGCAACGCCCAGTGAGTTCACGCGTTGGCGAATAATTGCGACCGCTTGATCAATCGCCGCACTGGTGACTTGCCCGGTGGAGCCAGGAGCGATGCGCGGCTGGAGCGTTACGCTCGTACCACCCCGCAGGTCGAGACCGAGTTTGACGGAGGTTGCACCCTGAATAAATACCGCGGCCAATAAGGCGACTAAGACGAGGAGCAGAATCGCAAGGGAGCGACCTGGTTTGGTGACGGTCTTAGCTGTTCGAGATTGCGAAGAAGTGGACATGGGTAGAGAGTCTAGGCATCAGAGGCTGGCGTGTCGAAAATAGAGGGCGAGGAGATGGGTGGTTCGTAGCCCACATGCCTCCAACCCAGGGCGGTCGCGACCCGACCCCGCGGCGTGCGTGCCATAAAACCGTTCCGGACAAGGAATGGTTCGGCCACCGATTCGACAGTTTCGGTCTCCTCGCCGACCGCAATGGCTAGCGTGGAAAGGCCGACAGGTCCCCCATTAAATCTTTCGACCAGGGCAAGAAGTACCGCACGATCGAGCCGATCCAATCCGAGTTCGTCCACTTCATACAT
Organism: Candidatus Paceibacterota bacterium; assembly: GCA_035530615.1. NCBI lineage: Bacteria > Bacillati > Minisyncoccota > Minisyncoccota bacterium. The sequence goes on along the minus strand of DATKUL010000002.1, from coordinate 424,911 downwards.
TTCCAGGGCTGCTCGAGCGTCTTCCTGACCCAACTGGTTGGCTCCTCGAACTTGCGCATAATCGCGCACGCGCCGTAAGAGACGATTGGCGATACGTGGTGTGCCTCTGGATCGTCTGGCAATTTCATCAACGGCTAGCGGGTGAATGGAGAGCGAGAGGAGGGCGGCGCTACGGAGAAGAACTTGAGCTATTTCACTTTCCTCGTAAAAGTCTAGGTGGGCGGTGAACCCAAAACGATCTCGCAGCGGGCTGGGTAAGAGACCTGCGCGAGTTGTCGCTCCGACTAGAGTGAAATGTGGGAGTTGGAGAGGAATAGCGGTGGCCCCTGGTCCTTTACCCACCACAACATCGACCCGAAAATCCTCCATCGCAAGATAGAGAAGTTCTTCAGCCGGACGCGGTAGCCGATGGATCTCATCGAGAAAGAGGATTTCCCCTTCCATGAGAGAGGAGAGAATCGAGGCCAAGTCCCCTGCGTGAGTGATGGCGGGCCCGCTCGTGATGCGAATGGGTGTCTCCATTTCGCTAGCCAGAATCAGCGCGAGTGTCGTCTTGCCCAACCCCGGCGGCCCGGAGAGAAGAATGTGATCCGAAGGTGATTTTCGATGGCGGGCGGCGGTCAGCAGTACATCTATTTGCTGACGCACCCGTTCTTGTCCAATAAATTCAGAGAGCGATTTGGGTCTTAGGGCATTTTCCGCGGCAGACTCCTCGCGCCGAATCCCAGGGGCGACTATACGTTCACTCTCTAATTCTTCGCCCATGGTTTACGCACCTCTTTGAAGTGCGCGCTTGAGTAGTTCGCCGATATCGATCGAACTTGGGTCTTCATTCGCCGATTGGATAGTCACTAAAAGATGCGCAACGGCAGTATCGGACTCTTTGGCAGAGAAACCCAGCGAGGTGAGCGCACTCGTAAGTTGCTCACGCCAGGCCGGGACATGCCCGATAATCGGTCCGACTATGCGATGGGAAATTTTCCCCTTCAATTCCAGAATCAATCTCTGTGCGCCCTTATGACCAATGCCCGGTACTTGCTCAATTGCTTTCACATCTTCTCGCGCAATTGCCGAACCTAAATCCTCAGGTGTCATAACTCCAAGGATAGCTAGCGCAACCTTTGGGCCGATGCCAGAGACTGTTTGCACTAAATCAAAGAGCGCGCGCGAGGAGTCATCCAAGAATCCGTAGAGAGTCAGAGAGTCTTCACGTACCACCAAAGAAGTAAAGAATTGTGCGTCATTGCCGACACTTAAACGTGCGCTGGTCGCCACGGTAATGTTGACTAAAAGGCCAACGCCGCCTACTTCCACGATTGCTCGATCGGTCTGCAGAGACCGTATTCTTCCAAAAAGCGTGGAGATCATGGCGTTCTAAGCGCTTTCAATCTCATTTGTTCTTCCGCCAGTGCCTGTGCGATTCGATCATTGCCACGCCCGCGCCACAAATGACAAATAGCTAGAGCTAGAGCATCAGTACTATCTACTGGTTTAGGAATAGCGTCCAATCGCAACAATCGCTTGACCATCTCAGCCACTTGACCCTTAGTGGCGCGTCCAGTTCCAGTGACCGCGGCCTTCACTTCTGTGGGTGTGTGCAATGCCACGCGAATATTTGATTTCGCCGCAACAAGCAGGGCAATACCGGATGCTTGCCCGGTTCCCATCACCGTTCGAACATTGAGTTGCGAGAAAACCCGTTCGACCGCGATTACATCAGGACGAAACTCATTGACCCAATGCTGAAGTTGCTCTTCTAACTGCATCAACCTCTGTTCAAGCGGAAGTTCCGACGAAGTCTGAATCAAACCGACCTTGACCAATGAGATCGGAGCACCGACCTCACCATCGATCACACCTACGCCGCAGCGCGTCAGACCCGGGTCAACGCCTAGAACGCGCACTAGATCTCTCCCCGTAATCTCACAAAGCTAGCCTAGATTGCGGCGCTGCCTTATTAATCCAGGCTCGCCATTACTTCGTCGGAGATATCGAAATTGCCATACACATTCTGAACGTCATCGAGTTCTTCAATGGCATCAATGAGTTTAAAGACCTTACCCGCTTGCTCGGCATCCAAAGGAATAGACATGGAGGGCAAGAAAGAAGTCTCAGCCGACTCGTAATCCATCCCCGCGTGCTGGATGGCAGTACGGACAGCAACCAAGTCTGTAGGTTCGCTGACAATCTCAAATGACTCACCTAAGTCATTCACTTCTTGTGCCCCCGCATCTAAGACGGCTTCCAAAATCTTATCCTCGGATACTCCAGTAACTTTATTGACGATCACTACGCCCTTGCGACTAAAAAGATATGAGACAGACCCAGGATCTCCCATCGTTCCACCGTTACGTGTCACACCGACTCGAACTTCGGAGGCAGCGCGGTTGCGATTGTCAGTGAGACACTCGATTAAAATTGCCACACCCCCAGGACCGTACCCCTCATACATGATCGTCTGCCAGTCTGCCGCCCCGGCTTCGAGCCCAGCCCCGCGCTTGATGGCGCGATCAATATTGTCAGCCGGCATGGAATTCTTCTTTGCCTTCTGGACCGCGTCATAGAGCGTCGGGTTGCCCGCCATATCGGCACCGCCAGCTCGCGCCGCGACTTCAATGGCCTTGATGAATTTGGTGAACGATTTCGCACGGCGAGAATCAATAATGGCCTTCTTATGCTTGGTCGTCGCCCATTTGGAATGGCCGGACATATAACACCCCATAAACGCTTAGGAAATTAGAAAATTGATTGGGCAGACTTTATCGGATTCTGCTACTCGCTCCACACACCTCTTCCAGGAAATAGCGATGAATGCGGTAGTCGTTGGTCAATTCAGGATGAAATGACGTTGCCAGTACTGCGCCTTGCCGGACCGCCACCGGGTGCTCAGTTCCATGAACATTCACCGATGCCAGCACTTCCACATTAGGCCCAACCTGCTCTACCCAAGGAGCCCGGATAAAGATTGCCCTGAGTTCCCCATCAATGCCCCGGAAATTCAGGTCCGATTCAAAGGAATCTACTTGCCGACCGAACGCGTTGCGACGAAGGGTGATATCGAGCCCGCCGAATGTCTTTTGATTCTCCGTTGCATCCAGCACTCGATCTGCTAGAAGAATCATGCCAGCGCACGATCCATAAACCGGAAGGCCCTCCGCTATGCGCTTCTGAATCGGTTCGAAGAGATGAAAGGTTTGCGCGAGCAACGCAATAGTCGTCGATTCGCCCCCCGGAATGACCAAGGCGTCGATTGATTCAAGCTCAGAAAGCCGCCGCACTGTAATCGGATTGGCGCCGACTTCCTGCAGGGAAACAAAGTGTTCTCGAACATCACCTTGCAGCGCGAGTACTCCAACTTTCATAATTGCATCTGAATGTCGAATTACCATCCACGATCTGCGAGGCGATGAGGGACGGGAATATCGGCGACATTTATTCCGACCATTGCATCTCCCAGGCCGCGAGATGCATCTGCAACTACTTTTGCATCCTCAAAGAAAGTCGTGGCCTTAACGCAAGCAACCGCGCGATTAGCAGGATCGCCGGATTTGAAAATTCCCGAACCAATAAAGACCCCGTCCGCACCCAATTGCATCATCAAAGCGGCGTCAGCCGGGGTAGCGATGCCACCTGCAGAGAACATAACAACCGGAAGTTTTCCAGACTGGGCTACTTCCTTCACTAACTCAAAAGGTGCTTGCAATTCTTTGGCTGCTACATAAAGTTCGTCTTCGCGCATAGTTGAAAGTCGTCGGATTTCTGCCCATATCTTGCGCATGTGAGTGACCGCATTTGAAACATCACCCGTTCCAGCTTCGCCCTTGGAGCGGATCATGGCTGCACCTTCATTGATACGACGAAGGGCTTCGCCCAAATTTGTTGCGCCACAAACGAAAGGAACAGTGAAGTCCCACTTGTTAATGTGATTTTCGTAATCTGCTGGGGTGAGAACTTCAGACTCGTCAATGTAATCAACGCCGAGACTCTGCAGAATTTGTGCTTCAGCAAAGTGACCAATTCGCGCCTTCGCCATAACCGGAATGGATACCGCCGCTTTGATTTTCTCGATCATGTCTGGATCGGACATGCGAGCAACTCCACCCTGCGCGCGAATGTCTGCAGGTACGCGCTCCAACGCCATAACAGCGACTGCGCCCGCATCCTCAGCGATCTTCGCCTGGGTTGCATCCACCACGTCCATGATGACGCCGCCCTTGAGCATTTCCGCCATCCCGCGCTTGACTCGTCCCGTACCCACTGCCTCAGACATGAACACTCCCTAAGATCTTTGAAGACCTAATCCTACTTTGTTGGAGTGGGACTTGCAGACGTTGCCGAAGTGCCCGCAGGCGTAGGCAAGGCGAAAACGGGCACAGTATTAGTGAGAGCTACCCAGATCTGTCCGGGGGCAAAAGGTAATGGCGAGCCGTCTATTTGGGTCCACGTGGTCCCCGACGTCGCACTTGGCCTGCTCCATTTGGCTGGATAAGAAGTCCCATCACGCAAGATGAAACCATCTCCTTGACCAACCGTGGCCGAGAATGGAGTGACTCCACCGAATTTATCGTGATAGATGGAAGGCGTTATGGAAACCATCTGGATTGCAAGGGTTGTGGGACCCAACTGTTTTCCATCGGCAGCGAGATCTGGCTTTCCGTTTTGATAAAAAAGCCAACGCGATTGTGTCGCAGACCAGGTAGCGGTGTATGAATTTGCCGGCCATGTCAACTTCACGGAAATAATCGGATTGCCACCCAGTGGCGCAGCCAGGGAAAAATTCCAGCCCATATTCTTCGAAACATCGATTGGAACAGATTCCGCTTTGAGTCTGGCCATGAGTAGATCCGCTTGGAGAATCAAATTGACCGGTGCATACCGAGTCTCATCTCGGACGTAAATTGTTGGCGATTCGCGTTGCGCACCCAAATCTTGCAAATTTGCCGCGTGAATCACAGGGAGCAATTTTGATTGTGCTCCGCTGTAAGCAAAGGCAACATGCCCGTACTGAGCGAGTATGTCGATATCGGAAATTCGCGCACTTCGTACCGGGCCAATTTGATTAGGAATTATGGATGAAAAAACCGCAGCGAGTCGAGTGAGTCCGCCTTCAACCTGTTCGATGTAAACCACGTCGGCTTCATCTAACCCAATTTGGGGATGCGCTTGGGCAGTGTCGTCAATCTTCACAACCAATACTGGACCATCGGTGCCAACTCTTCCGCTGAGCGAGTTATACGTGATAACGGTTTTCGTAGGGGTCGGAACATCTGCTGCATCCGATGACTTCCTAACAGATTGACAACCAGAAAGCAGAACGAGGGCGGTAAGGGTCACGACACCAAGTACCGAAAGTTTCTTATATTGCATCATCTTCAAATTCATACGTGACAGGAAACGGAGCTCGTCCCGCTAGGCGAAATATTTTAAATATCAATTTCTGACGAACCACCCTCGTGCTATTTACTGAATCGACGTGTAGTGCAATGGCCACCCGTATTTTGGCAGATAAATCTGAAAGTTCGCTTAGAAGCGACTTTTCGGCTGGCCCCGCGTCGGACTCTAGATCCATTTGAAGCAGGCGCAGTGCACCGGACAATCCACTTTCAGCCTGTGAACGCAGGGCAACGGAAGCATCTCTAGCTTGATAGGCGGCAGCGGTCAGTAGGAGGGAAGAGGCGGGGTCAGCGAACTTGCTTCTGGCTAATTCGAGGGCGATTGCGGCACGCCTTTGCAGCAATCCGTCCAAATTGGCCCAACTTGTCTCAACGCGATGGTGGAGACGGTCAAGTCGAGTAGCCGAGAAGCTGAGGTACCAAAGAAAGACGAAAACGACGAGAAGGATTACCAATATATTTTTCATTGAACTCCTTCGTCGCGGTTGAGCAATCTACTCCAACTGCGCGTTTCAGAAGCCAAATGAACCCCATCACGTCCCACCATCGCCATCTCATAGACTGAGAAAATCTGTTTAGCAACAGTGTCCCAATCAAACCGCTTGGCATTCTGCTGGCCCGCAGCAGCGAGTTGTTCCCGTTTTTCATCATCGTGCAGCAACTCGACAATGGCATTCGCCAAGGCACTCGAATCTTCGGATGGAAAAATCGATCCGAATTTGCCTTCACCTAACATGGAATTAAAGGCCGGTATGTCGCTAGCTACCACGCAAGTACCTGCAGCCATTGCTTCGGCCAAAATAATTCCGAAAGACTCTCCCCCGGTATTTGGTGCTACATAAATCGACACTGAACTCAGAAAATCTATTTTATCTTCCTCGCTCAGCCGCCCGAGAAATGTAATTCGATTTCTCAATTGCGGAGCGACTTTCTTGATGAATTCGTCGCTATCGCCTGGACCTGCGACTAGAACCCTGACATCTGGGATAAATCGTGTAATGATCGGGAGAGCATCCAAGAGCACTGAAAGGCCCTTGCGTGGCTCTTCGAACCGCCCGATAAAGCCCAGTGTATTGCCTGACCACTTTGCTTGCGAAGCGCCGGCTGCGAAGCGGTCACCATAAATTCCATTGGGAATGACGATCGCATCGGTTTCAAGATGAGCAGTCAGGGTCAGCCGGGCGACTTCACTTACCGCAATGCGCGCAGAGAGTTTTTCGATCACCGGTTCGAGAATTGGGCCAATTGCGAAAATCGCCTTCTGTTTCTTTGAGGCCGCGTGGAATGTCCCGACCATCGGACCTTCCGCCGCCCAACAGGCAAGAAGTGAGAGCGAAGGGATGGCAGGCTCATGAAGATGCAAGAGGTCAAAATTTCCTTGCGAGATCCATTGTCGTACTCTGGCGAAGGCAATAGGTCCAAAAAGGACTCGGGCAACCGCGCCGTTATAAGGAATTGCGATTGGTTTACCGGCGCTCACCACATAGGGAGGCAATGCATCTTCCGTGGCAGCAGGTGTGAGGACCGAAACCGTATGCCCATGAGAAATGAGATATTCGGCTAAATCTCGGATATGCGCCTGCACACCACCGGGTGCGTCCCATCCGTAGGGACAGACGATGCCGATCCGGAGTGGTTTGAGATTAGACATCTTCCCGTTCCTTAAAATCGCCATCAACCCAGATTCGTTGCAGCATATGCCAGTCCTGCGGAGATTCGCCTATCCCATCAGCAAAATTGTCTGCGCAGCGCTGGACAATTTCCTGGACTCGTTCCTGCTTCGTACCGGGGAAATCCGTAAGGATTGAGCGAAAATCAATATGAATTCCCTGTGGAGTGTATGAAACATAGGCGGTAACCAATGGTGCTTTCGTATTTATCGCGAGCACGGCGGGCCCTGCCGGCATACGAGCCTTTCCGCCAAAGAAATCTACGGTGACTCCCGTTTTCGAAAGATCCCGATCTGCAACAAGTGCGACTAGACCACCCTCACGAAGACGCTGCGCCAAAGTTGCAATAGAGCGCGAATCTAACGACAACACTTCCATTCCTATTGCTTCTCTATAAGCCAAGAACTTTCGAAAGAGTATTTCAGGTTTCAAACGTTCGGCGACAGTTACTATTTTTACACCCTTACTGCAGAAGTAAGCTCCGGCATGATCCCAATTTCCTGCATGTGGGAGCGCGACTATCACTCCCGTCCCGGCAGCGATGGCTTGCGTAAGTAGTTCTTCGTTCTCAACTTCAACGGTGCTCATCACGCGCTCGTTACTCCAATCAGGGAAACGGAAGGTGTCGCACCAATAACGCAAATAAGAGTTCATCGAATCAGCTAACAGCGACTCCAACTGTGACTCGGAATACTCAGGCTTCACATGAGCCAGGTTTGAACGAAGTCGCCGAACACTCTTTCCATCTCGTTTAATCAATACTTTTCCAAGAGAATAAAAACAGCCGTAAGCCCATTTTTCTGGAAGCCATCTCACAATCCTCCAGGCCAGCAAGTACAACGCTGCAACCAAGGCGTCGAGCAACTTCTTCATTCGGATCTCACGGCGTTGCGGACAATCAGGATTCTTTGAACAACCGTGACCGCCCCAAGAATTGCAAGCAGCCACATGCCAACGGCAAGCACATACTGAACGTTTAGCCCGTGAAATCCAATGGAGAGAATTGCAATGGCCAATCGCTCGGTCCGCTCCGCGAGTCCCCCACTGCATTTAATATCCATTGATTCGGCTTTTGCACGTATATATGGAACCAATATTCCGGTGACTAAAGCAACGAGAACGACAGGTATCAAAGGATCTTGGCTTTTATTCAATCCCAGCAGAAGGGCGACAATAATTGACGAGTCTGTTATTCGGTCGATTGTCGAATCTAAGAAACCACCCCACCGGCTGGAACCTTGCTTGGAAATACGAGCCATCGTCCCGTCAAAGAGATCACTCAGCACAAAGACCGAGACGAACAGAGAACCGATGGCGAAGCGGGAATCAGCGTAGAAATAGAAGGCCGAAACGACCACCCCGATCGCACCCACAACCGTGACCCCGTTGGGCGTGAAACCGATCCGGAGCAGGCCTTTGGCCAAAGGAGTGATAACCCGAGTCACGGCCGGCTTCAATATGTCGCTAATCATCGGCCCCATCGTAGGCTGACCTCGTGCCTACACCTAGCTTGACCCCGAACCCCACGCAGCCTGGGGCCTTGTCCATCCACGTATTTGGCCACCCAAGTGCCCATCCTGAGGCGATAGCCGATCTCTTTGGAGGGACCGTACATCAAGACGCCGACGAGAACTGCGACGTGGCGATCTTCGTTATTGACCCTGCCCTGGGAATCGATGGCACGACAATCCAGAATTGGGAAGCCCTCAATGACTCAATGCCCCCACGAATGGTCATAGTCACGGGGATCGAAAATCAAGAAGCCGACTTTGATGATGCGGTTCTCCTCGCCAACAGAGTTTTCGATCTGACCGTGACCCCCTACCTCGTCCTTCATGATGACCAAGGCCTGCCTTGTGCATTGATCTCTCTGTCAGATTTGAAGATACATGACTATTCGACCACCCCTCCCTCAATTACAGAGAGCGATCCCGAGCACAAGACTTTGGTTTCAGAATTTCAAAGTGAGTACCTCGCAGCTATCGATGTCATGGGCGAGGACGGATTTGCTGCAGGATTATTGTTCCCCGCTATCCCTATCTGGTTGGATCGTGGTATCGGTGTCGATATCGTAAAAAGTTATCTCGACCGATTGTAATCGACCTCATCGCTCACCATCATGTAATCCGCGCTATCGAGCCAGTGACAAAATGGTTTGTTGTCGCCCAACGATAGACGTTGCTGCTTAATCGGATTCGAAACATCACGGGAAGGTGATCTCCTCCAAGCGGCAACTTCCCCAGTCGCACTCATCTCCGACCCGTCGACAAATTTGAGTGCCGGTTTGAGATCGGTATCAGCACTAAACAAAATCCCAATGTCATACTCATTACGTACTGCCATTGTGACAAAGTCAATGGCAAGCGAAACATCAATGCCCTTTTCTGTTGGTTTCTCGCCTTCCCTATGAGAGTTTGGCCAACCGTTGGGATAACGCAGAGGATGAACGACAACGCTCACGCGGGAGTCCTCTTGCCAATGGGCAATTTGTTTTCGGGCAGCAGCATAACCAAGCTTGTCCCGTGAATTACTCGGCAAGCCTCTATAGACACGAACGCCTAAAAGTTCTCGATCAAAAGGACTTCTTTCAACGAGAAGTAAACCAAGTTTGATTGGACTTATTTGTCCGCGCCAATGTGGGTCAACTCCGTGCGAAAAAAAGGCGTCGCGCGCCCGTCTGTATATATTCTGATAATCCAGAAAGAGAACGACCTTGTCGCCCACTCATACCCCTGAAAAGAATAAACCCCACCAGTGCAGGTAACCCTGGACGGTGGGGAGGAGTGCATTGAATATGCCATATCGCACTCGCGAATTCAAGTCCATCCTCTTCGTTCCTTTTTCCTTCTGACCGCTTGTGGTGCATAAAGTCACAAACCTCTCAAAATTTTATGGAAAACCTATGACACGACGTTCTAATCTGAATACCCGCACTCAAAGTGACCGAAATGTCGATCCTAGGAACTCTGAGTTAACTACCAGGCCGCGGCGAGGTCCGCTCTTGTTTGAGAGAGCAGTTGTGGCAAAACTTTGACGCCAGCGATGATTGGCATGAAATTGGCATCGCCACCCCAACGCGGCACGACGTGTTGGTGAATATGCGCTGCAACACCGGCACCAGAGACTTCACCCTGATTCATTCCAATATTGAAACCAGCCGCATTGGAAACTTTCCGCAGCGTGCTCATCGAATGAGCGGTGAGCGAGGAAATCTCATTTCGCTCCTCCTCCGTCAAATCCGTCAAGTCCGAAACGTGCCTATATGCACAAACAAGAAGATGACCGGCGTTGTACGGATATAAATTCATTACGACATAAGCGGTCTTGCCACGAGCGACTACCAGTCCTTCTTCGTCGCTCAACGTCGGAATTCGGCAGAAAGGGCAAGGGACATCGTTTGTATCCAGAGGACGGTTCTCTCCACGCAAATACTCCAAGCGGTGCGGCGCCCATAAGCGCTGCCACGCATCTGGCATTCCCGCCCCACCGAAACTTTCCTCCACGTCAGACCTGTCGACGCTCTCGAATCGCAGATTCGATTTCCGCGATTGCCTCTGCAATAGGAATTCCGTTTCGCTGTTCTCCGTCTCGATACCGGAATGAAACTGCGCCCGCTTGCTGATCCTCTTCGCCAGCGATGATCATGTAAGGAATCTTCTGAAGTTGCGCATTACGCACTTTCTTCTGCATCCGATCATCAGAGGCATCGATTTCGGCCCGGATCCCGCGCTTCTTCAATTGCGCGACTAAATCTCTTAGATACGGCTCATATGCGACGGCTACGGGAATGGCAACAGCCTGCACCGGTGCAAGCCATGGTGGGAACGCACCTGCGTAGTGCTCGGTAAGTACCCCAAAGAAGCGCTCGATCGAGCCAAAGAGTGCACGGTGGATCATGACCGGACGCTGACGAGAACCATCGGTTGCTACATATTCGAGATCAAAGCGTTGTGGCAATTGGAAATCTACTTGAATGGTAGATAGCTGCCAGGTACGCCCAATAGCATCTTTTGCTTGCACTGAAATTTTTGGGCCATAAAAGGCTGCACCACCCTCATCAAGAACTAATTCAAGATTTTGACGTTGCCCCGCTGCGCGCAGCGCTTCGGTTGCAGCTGCCCATTCAGAATCCTCTCCCAGGGATTTTTCGCTGCTACGGGTGGAAAGTTCTAGGTAAAAGTCCGACAACCCGTAATCACGCAATAAATTGAGCACGAAAGTCAGCAAACTATCGAGTTCGCCCAACATCTGTTCGGGAGTGCAATAAATATGCGCGTCGTCTTGCGTAAATCCCCGCGCTCTCGTGATGCCTTGCAGGACTCCGGACTTCTCATACCGATAAACGGTGCCGAATTCGAAAAGGCGCAATGGAAGTTCGCGGTATGAACGCTGACGAGAGGCGAAGATCAAATTGTGGAATGGGCAGTTCATGGGCTTCATGTAGTACTGCTGCCCCGCACGCTTGACAGTGCCGTCTGCATGCAATTCTTCGTCCATAATTATTGGCGGGTACATGCCATCAGCGAACCACTGCAAGTGCCCGGATTTTTCAAAAAGCGCTGCCTTGGTTATATGCGGCGAATAAACAAATTCATAATCTTCTTCTTCATGACGTCGACGTGAGTAATCCTCCATCGCGCGACGGACAATGCCACCTTTGGGATGAAAGACTGCTAGGCCCGATCCAATCTCTTCCGGAAATGAGAAGAGATCTAACTCTGCGCCAAGGCGGCGATGATCGCGCTTCTCTGCCTCGATCAAAAACTCCAAATAAGTATTCAAGTCCTCTTGAGTTGCCCACGCGGTGCCATAAATTCTTTGCAGCATCGGATTCTTCTCCGAGCCACGCCAATATGCACCCGAACTTCTCATCAATTTGAATGCAGGAATCAATTTCGTGGACGGTAGATGAGGTCCTCGGCAGAGATCACTCCATACAGGAGATCCATCGCGCCCCAAATTGTCGTAAATCGTGAGTTCGGCGCCGCCGACCTCAACGCTTGACTCGTCTTTAGCATCAGATTTCAATCCGACGAGCTCACACTTAAATGGCTCATTGGCAAGTTCGAGGAGAGCTTCCTTCTCGGTTGTGACTCTGCGCCGAAACCTCTGACCTTCTTTGATGATCTTCCGCATAGCCGATTCAAGTTGTTGAAGATCCTCTGGAGTAAATGGATTCTCCGGATCAAAGTCGTAATAGAAGCCATCAGTGATTGGCGGACCGATACCCAAACAAGTGCCAGGGAAGACTTGCTGCACTGCTTGCGCGAGCACGTGTGCAGTCGAATGACGCAGAACCTTAAGCCCCTCAGAAGAGGAAATCGAGACACTCTCAACAATGTCACCAGGTTGGAGGTCAGTCCAAAGATCACTGAGTTCGCCGTTGATGCGGCAGACGACCACATCCTTCTGTTCAGCAAAAATGTGGGTGGGTCGCTGATCATCTGAAATAGATGTGCTCTGACCGTTTACGATGATTTCAATCTGCGACATGGGGTGAGTCTACCTAAAGGTGGGCTATGCAGGTGTCGAACCTGCTACCTCTCGCGTGTGAAGCGAGCGCTCTACCGATGAGCTAATAACCCCGTCATGGATCAATATCTTGCGCCATTCGATTTACCAATTCTTGCCTCAACTTCGTATCGATCTCAAGGGCTCGCCCTTCAAGAAGTGAAACGGGTTGCGCCACTTTCAAACTGGAGATCAAGTAGATCGATTCAGCATTCGCTAGATCCGCTTGTGTCACAACTCTGTCTTTGATGTCAAACCATTGAAGTGCCAGTTCCCTAGTAATTCCGGGCAAACATCCCGAAGCCAGACTCGGGGTCACCCAGCGATCATCGATTTTGAGAAGAAGATTCGAAGTGGCGCTCTCGGAGACCACCCCGCTGAGATTGAATCGAACCCCCTCGTCAAAGCCTTCATCGTGAGCCAGTTTCAAACATTCGATGTTTTCCGTGAAAGGCAGGGTCTTTAAACCTGCGGTTGGAGAATTCTCGTTGATGGGGCGATCCAGAATAGTTAGTCTGGCTGGACGAGTCCACGGATGGTACGTCTCGTGTACCAAATCAAATTCTCCGGACTTATGAAACCTAATTCGAAGTCTTCCAAATTCCAACGATTGGGGAGTTTTGGAAAGTACCACGGCAACCGCTTGGCGAATCTCAGTATCAGGTTGAATTCTCATCCCCAAGATTGCAGCGCTTCGCGTTGCCCGGGCAAGGTGGCGAGTCAAAGCAAAGGGGACTCCACCCATAGTCTTGAGACTTTCAAAAATTCCCTCGCCGCCTGGAAATTGCGCCGTCACAGGATTTCACCGTTCGCGATCGCGATGAGTCGCCTGGCTTTCAACTCGGTTTCCTCCCATTCGGCATCCGGGTCACTCCCCCAGGTAATACCGGCGCCAGTCCCAAATCTCAATATTCCATCGTTCTCGTTCCAGAAGATTCGAATAGCAAGAGAGAACAACGCTTGCTGCCCTTCCACCCACCCAAGAGCTCCGCAATACGGGCCACGGCTCAACCCCTCGAGCTTCTTGATTGTGGAGACCGCAGATGATTTCGGAGCACCACTAACGGAGCCTGGGGGCAGCAACCCTGCAGAGATTTCTTGCCAGGTGATCTCATCACGTAAAGATCCCTCAACATATGACACCAAATGACTTAGCCCTGGATGGGGCTGGGTTTCGAGAAGTCTAGGAACGTTTATAGATCCTGTCCTACAAATTCGGCCAAGATCGTTGCGTATCAAATCAACGATCATGATGTTTTCTGCAGTGTCTTTACTCCCAAATGGAATCTCATCGGACCCGGGCAGTTTGGTGCCTTTTATGGGCGCGGATGTGACTAACCGACCATCCCTTTTCAAAAAGAGTTCAGGCGAAGCCGAAGCAATTTCAATATTTGATAGCCGAAGAAAGCTAGCAAATGGCGCCGGATTCTTTCTTAAAATTTCATGCATTAATGGAAGCAATGATTGATCCGACATCGAGGCGCTCACCTGTCGACAAGCATTGACTTGGTACACCCACCCCTGTGCGATCTGGTTTTGAATCTCTTTCACATAATCCACATAATCTTTTTCGGAGAGGGAACTCGTCCAAGAACTGGTAGTCGGTTGCCATTGCCGATCTACCGCCGGAAGAGGAGCATCCTCAGCGTGCGCGAATCGCGCACACGTCCACTCGCCTTCAAAAGTCGAAAAGGCTGCCCAGAAGCCAGGTGTATCCAGGCAAGCCGGGTCGTGACTGATCTCCTCCAACCCGCGAGCCAAACGACCACCCATCCAGAAAAAGGGCTCGTCCTTCGTTAATCCTTCGAATTCCACTCCGTAACCGTACGGCGATAATGCCAAGTTTGCCTCGCTTTGGCGCATAGCGCTGCCCTGCGATAGATTTCGCCCAGCACAAACGAGCGATCGTGCGTGTGTGCGGACGTAGCGCAGTTGGTAGCGCACCACCTTGCCAAGGTGGATGTCGCGGGTTCGAGTCCCGTCGTCCGCTCTAATAGTCGGCGTTCATTATTTTTAAATATTGACGCCGATTTTTTTACGGTGGAGTGGCCGAGAGGCGAGGCTCAGGACTGCAAATCCTGCTACACGGGTTCAAATCCCGTCTCCACCTCCACAATGAACGCCCCGCAGAATTAGATGGAAGGGTTAAGTGGACGCAATGACGCAAGATGAATCAGTACGACCGTGGGGCCATTATGAAGTCCTGCAAGACACTCCCACCTACAAGGTGAAGTGCATCTGGGTCTCCCCTGGGAAAAGGCTTTCCTACCAACGCCACGAGAAACGTGCCGAACATTGGTACATCGTGCAGGGCGAAACTGAAGTTACTCTCAACGGGGAAATCTCTCACCACGTTGCTGGAGACTCCGTCTTCGTGAAGATCGGCGACCTCCACCGCATCAGCAATGTCTCCGATCGAGACGTGATTTTTATTGAAATTCAGACTGGAACTTATTTTGGCGAGGATGACATTGAACGTATCGAGGATGACTTCGGGCGCTAATCACCCTCGTTAGCAGTGAGGTATGCTTTCGCAAGTCTCACGGACCGTTGGCTCAGCGGTAGAGCGCTTCGTTGACATCGAAGAGGTCACTGGTTCGATCCCAGTACGGTCCACCACAAGAAACGCCCCTGACCTGCGATTATGCGGTCAGGGGTTTCTTCTTTTAAGCGCTTCGTGCCCCATACGTGCCCCAAGAGAATGGCTGAACAATCCCATCCTCCTGCAGCAATGGAATCGTAAAAGAGTGATTGCGATGATTCTTGAGTATTTGCTGTGGGTAGAGGACGATCGCGGCATGGAGAAATCATGAGCGAGGGATCGGTCACTCCGCCTCCCACACCAAAAAACTCAACTGGCAAGAATATCCTCATCGGCATTGCGACGGCCTTTGTCGTACTTGCCATCATCGGAGCACTTTTTCAAAAGAGTGATCCGGCAACTTCGATCGCAGAATTGCTTCAAACGACATCCGAAGGACGAGAGATCACCAACAATACCGATCCGATGACTGATAAATCTTTCCATCTGGTATCGGTCAATTTCACCAACAATTCAGGATTCGGTGGCGCGGATGCACGGATTACGAATATCTCAGATCGAGTAAAATCGGCGATATTCGGACTGACAATTTTTGCCCCAGACGGAATAAGTGTCGCTCAGAGTCTGATGGGGTCCGCAGAAGAAGTTCAACCAGGACAGACGGTCACGGTCCAATTTGTGGGTACAGGTGAGGTTCCGGCTAGTCAGTTCAGCTACGCCTTTCAAGTCTCGACCGAATTCTAGGCATAGGAGCAAGTCAATATGTCAGAAGTTGAACCAGTAATACCGGACTACCTTCAAACGTTGATAACTACCGTGCGCAACAATCATGAGTCCATGGGTGGTGAACAACGGGGGGCACTGGCAGAGATCCGAGTGCGTTCAATTCTCGCAACTGAACGGGCAAGTGACACCTACCTCTTGGCATCAGAGAAAATTAGCGAGGTCTATCGTGTGGCTGGTGAAGATCTCAAGAACGCGACACTCGGTCTAAAAAGGGCGACCTGGGTTCTTGCGGCCGCCACATTGATTTTGGGGTTGATCACCGCCTTTGTGAAATGATAGAAAACGCCCCAATGGTTTCCCTTCTTAAAAGATCGGCCTGGATCGAGTCTGACTATCGAGAAGATTTGGATCCAAGAGATCCCGACATATTTTTCTATACTAAAAAGACGACCTAAAGCTAGACTGTCGGCTCAATCCCAGCAGCAGCGATATCGTCGTTGCTGACATTGGCATTCAAATCAAATCAGGCTTCAAGTTCGCCAGCAAAAGAAGCAAAACCTTGATCTTGACGAGATTAGGATTGCGATTGAGAGACTTCTCCGGAATTAAGTGACCTTGCGTCTTTCGCGTTTCAACCCCTGAAACCAACGGCGCCTGCAGAGTATGAATCTGTTTCGTGGCACAGGCGAACATATCGCTGGAGTGACCGAATTAGGCCTGGAACTTTGGCCCCCTGCAACTTACAATCCACGGATGACTATCTCTACCGTTCGATTGCTTCAGCACATGGCATGGGCCAATCAGAAAGTCTATCAATCGGTTCAAAGTCTTCCAGACGAATCCCTTGAATCATTCATCGTGAACCCAGAATGGACTGCAAAGCAAATCCTTAGACACATCACATCAGGTGCTGATTGGTATCTCTATTGCCTGGAGGGCGGATCGCTACAGGAAATCCGACGACCATCAAATATGTCGGATGTGGCCAATCTCGCGAAAATACTTGCCGCGTCGGATTCTGAAATAATCAAGTCGGGCAATTCAGGCGATGAGATGTTGACGATAAGTCACAAAGACAAGTCTAGAAAAAATCTGCGCTCAACGATCATTTCACAGACAATTCATCACGCGACCGAACATCGGGCGCAATTGATTGGCGCCCTTGAGTTCAAAGGCTACAAACCTATAAACCTGGATGATATTGATCTCTGGGCATTCGAGAGTGTCTATCCGAATGTAACGTAACTTTATTTCCACCGTGAATATCCGGGACAAGTCAAAATGAAGGCATTTGGATGAAGAGAATGTCAAGAATCTCTCCGAAATGAGTTTTGGTATTGTAATTCGCTACAGATTTCGTTTACGGTGCATCCGTGACGATCAATCGGAAGCTTCTCAAAAAACGTCTCCTTAATCTCAGAATGTTTAGGCGATACTTGCTTCGCAAATTGTTGAGGCGAGGAGTTACCAACAAATCCACCGTCATATTCATTGTGACTTTCCCACGTTCGGGTTCCACCGCTCTTGGAAGTCTTTTTGATTCGATAGGTGCGCCTTTCCACTACTACGGAGAGATCTTTGGATTCAATCAATGGCCAAAATCCATCGAGCGCATAACATTGAATTATCCATTCTTTTCGAGTAGATACCTGAAGCAGTTTTTGCTGAAGAAGAAGACAGGGACGATTCCTTATATATTTGAAACGTCAGGTTTGAAACCCGAAAAGGTACTTCGCTCGATTCAAAAGTCGCCGGGAATCCATGTCTTTAAGATCATGAGTTTCCACTTCCACCCAGAAAAACTCGAGGCTTTAATTGAAGAATTTCACCCCAAGGTCTTTTTCCTACGTCGCAATCATTTAGATAGGTTCATTTCCACCAAGAAAGCTCAAGCCACTGGCAAATGGCACGGTTTCAACACTGATGATGATGTGATTGAGATTGACGAAAAGAGCCTTGCCCACTCTATTGGAGATAGCATCGACTTCTACAACTCCGTTCGGCAATGTTGTTGCTCAAACAATGTCGACTGGCTAGACCTCGACTACTCTGAAGTTTTCTCCCAATCCAAGTTGCGTGAGATCATGGATTTTGCCGGAGTACAGATTTCGCAGAATGATCTCATTTCTCTCATAACCACCAAGAGACAGGATAGTAAGCACCTTTCACGGGAGACCTTCCTCCAAAATTCTCACTCCTCAGGTACCCCTAAGTCACTCGCTGATTACAATTTCGTCAAGGCGGATGATTAGAAACTTAGTTCGCAATGTGGCCACAAAATGCAAAGACTCTTCATAAGCGTCCCATTCGCACTTACGAATCTATATTGATTTCTATTATCTTTCGTAAGTAATTACATTTGTGGGTGCTAGAAATCCTGGCAATCAAATCAATCTCTATTCCAAGGAGACCAAATGTCAGTTCTTGAAGAAGTCTTAAAAGCTAACGCGGAATACGTAGAAAACTTTGGCGAGAAGGGAAAATTTGGCTCACGATTCCAGATAGAAACAGAGCAGTACTAGACGACGTCACTCGGATCCGCAGGCACGCCCTTGTTCCGAGGAATATTCCAATCTATGGGTACGTCTATGACGTAACGACCGGTGCGTTAATTGAAGTGCCCGCGGCTAATGAAGCCGGCGCCGCCTAATAGAGCTCCATTCAGGTCCTCATAGTGTGCTCTTCAAAGATATTACGATTTCGCGGATAGCTCCTGAACGAAGATCAGCGAATTTTCAAAAATGAGGTCGCAGTCGTAGTCAACAGTCGCCACGTGATAACTATTGAGCAATTCGACTCGCTGCTTGCGTGGCGCGCCGATCTCCGCCATAACGATCTCGGTATTTGATACTGGTAGCAAGTGGTCTTCAGCGCTATGAAAAAGAAGCAGAGGAATTTTGATCTGGCCCAAGGTGGAGCGAGAACTCTTTAGAAGTTTATTGAGTTGCACTATTCCCTTGGTCGGGAGAGCGTCGTATGCCCATTCCGAGACCCCAGGACGCTTAATGTCATTGCCAACAGAGGGCAAGTGCGAGCGGAAGAGCGAAAGAATCGGGGCAAATTTAACTGAAGCGCCCGGGATATGAATCATCGGATTCACAAGGACTATGCCAGTAAGGCGATCATTGTGGTGCGCGGCAACATATAAGGAAGTGCCCCCGCCCATGGAAAGCCCGAAAATGAAAACTTTCTCGCAGGTTTTGCCCAACTCGTCCAATTCTTCGACGACTTTTGCGGGCCACTCTTGCCAATGGATCTTGTTCAAGTCTTGCCATTCGGTTCCATGGCCCGGCAATCGCGGCACGCGGACGGTATAACCACGTGCTGCAAAAAATTCAGCCCAAGACCGCATTGAGGCTGGCGAACCTGTAAAGCCGTGGACAAGTAGAATTCCGATCTTGCCTTCAGGTCCACTGCCTCGCACGGCGAAATCTTCCAGGAGTCCTGCGGGTGCATCTGTTATAGCCATGGATGCGAGCGTAGACCTCGTTACATGTCACATCAATCACTTAAAGTTGCGACCATGAAAGTTTCGCCGAGCAACGAGCCGTGGCAGGCAACTTTTGACGAGATTGGACAGCCCCTTTCTCAGACAACTTTCGTCGTAGTAGATCTTGAGACGACGGGGGCCTCTCCCAGTGTTGGAGCGGGAATCACGGAAATCGGGGCAGTCAAAGTTCGCGGCGGGGAGATCATTGGAGAATTTCAAACACTCATAAACCCCGGCGGATCCATCCCAGCCTTCATTACCGTACTTACGGGAATAACAGATGCCATGGTTCTAGAAGCCCCATCCATAGAAGAGGCTTTCCCCACTTTTCTTGAATTCATGGGCTCTGCGACCGAAACGATTCTGGTCGCTCACAACGCGCCATTTGACGTTGGATTTCTTAAAGCATCCGCCACCAATCAAAATTACATATGGCCGCACTATCGCGTAGTTGATACGGCGCGGCTGGCGAGGCAAGTGCTTCATCGCGATGAAGTCCCCAACTGCAAACTCGGGACATTGGCGCTCTTCTTCAATACGCAAACTTCACCGAATCACCGTGCACTCGATGACGCTCGCGCAACAGTGGACGTACTCCACGGGTTGCTTGAAAGGCTTGGATCCTTCGGAGTCACGACTCTGGATGAACTCACTGGTTTCAGCACTCGTATAACAAAGGCACAGCGGGACAAAAAACATCTGATCGCTTCGATTCCCGCAGCCCCTGGAGTTTACATTTTCAAAGGACCAAAGGACGAACCACTTTACGTGGGAACGTCGCGAAATCTCAGGTCACGTCTTCGTACATACTTCACTGCCAACGAGACACGTAAACGGATTCTCGAAATGCTCGCAATGGCGACGCGGATTGACACGGTTGTCTGTGCGACCATCCTCGAGGCACAGGTGCGAGAGTTGCGAATGATCGCCGAGAACCGTCCGCCGTACAACAGCCGCTCAAAAGGACAAGAGAAAGCGACCTGGCTCAAGGTGAGCAAACGACCCTTCCCACGATTTGCTGCGGTGCGTGGGAGCGCTTCGCTTAACGATTCGATAAAGTGGATGGGTCCGTTCTCCGGTGCCGGAGAAGCGCAACTTGCAAGTCAGGCTGTGAGTCGTGCACTTTCTTCTCCTGAAATCTACGACCATGCGGATGTCCGTCTAATCGTAGATTTTCTAAATGAGAAGATGGCAGCGCATGCGATCGAAGAAGAATTTGAATTAGCAGTTGCCATACGGGATCAATTGGAAGCTTTCTTGCGTGGTTCATCTCGCGGCGTTCGGATAAGAACTCTCACTCGGATACCCGAATTGATCGCAGCGCAGCGAATAGAGAGTCCCGCATCTTCACTCTGGGAATTCGTGTGCATTCGTTACGGTCGCCTTGCTGGAAGTGCAGTTTCAAAGCCTGGAGTGGAGATTTGTCATACGATCGAATCGCTAGTAGCGACATCCGAAGTGGTTGTTTCGAATGATTCGATTCTTCCCGCGTCAACCCACGAGGAAGTCGAGAAATTATTGAACTACTTAGATAGTGATGGAATTCGCCTGGTCTCGCTTACGGGCGAATGGGCTTCGCCCATCAACGGGGCACTCGGCGCAAAATTCGCTTTAGAGAAAGTCCGCTCCAGAGATCAAGTCGTTGCTAATTTTTGGGAGAGTTCGATCCAGCGCGTCAATAATTGAGACGCAGCCCCGCTATCAATTGCCTCGATTGCCGCACCCACGCCTTCGTTTAATCTTTCGACAGGAGAACGGTCTAGTTCTCCGCGAAAAGCGGCAATTGCCGCCGCCGAATTGATGACTACTGCATCCCGAGGAGTTCCGTGCTCTCCAGCAAAAATGGCTGAAGTAATCCGGCCGTTCTCGGTTGCGTCTCCCCCAATCAACTCCGACATTGGAGAATATGGAATTCCGAAATCTCGCGGATCAATCTTGATCTCTTTAACTTTGCCCTCGCCGATAACGAGAACGGTAGAAGTGGTTGTCAAAGTGATCTCATCCAGGCCGTCATCGCCACGGAATACAAAGCCATCCACGCCTCTGCGTGTAAGAACCTCGGCCATCACATGGTGTAACCGTTGATCAGCAACGCCTATGGCTGCCGCCTTAGGTCGGGCTGGATTGGCGAGCGGACCAAGAATATTAAATACGCTCGGAACCCCTAAGGCCTTTCGAGCCGACCCCGCGAATCGCATTGCCGGATGAAATTTAGGAGCAAAACAGAAACCAATTCCAAGTTCACGGACGCAAGTTTCAATCGCCGGTCCATCCAGTGAGATAGCCACGCCTAGCGCTTCGAGAAGATCGGCGGCACCGGATCGAGAGGTTGCTGCTCGATTTCCATGTTTTATGACGCGTGCGCCAGCGGCCGCTGCGATGATGGCGGAGGTAGTTGAAATATTAATTGTGTGAGCGACATCCCCACCCGTGCCCACGATGTCGACAGCCCTTTCCGAAATGGAGATCGGAGCGCAATGCAGATACATCTCGTCGACCAGTGCATTCACTTCGCCAGCCGTTTCCCCTTTGGCTCGGAGAAGGAGGAGGAAAGCACTTATCTCGGCGTCATTAGCTCGGCCTTCAAGAATTTCTCTCATCGACCACTGAGCATCCGGCACAGTGAGATCTAAACCCAGTTCAAGATTGTGCAGGACGTATGCCCACGACCCTGGCTGCAGGGTCATCTAGCTGGTGAGTTGTGCCGTGCGCCTGAGCAATCCGGCGGCGACATGCGCAAAGGTAAAAGGGTCGATTGGTGCCAGCACGGTGGCATCGGACCGAGACCAGGCGGCCAACCAAGCATCATCGGGTCGAGCCGTAATCAGCAGGACCGGTGGGCATTGAAAAACCTCATCTTTGAGTTGGCGCGAAACGCCCATCCCGCCCTCTGGAACCGCTTCCGCGTCTAAAATGATTAAATCAGCCGCCTTACCTGGTTTGGAGGCATCAATCACTGCCCGCAGGGCATCCGCTGTGGCGAACTCCGAAATATCGTGCTCGCCCAGGTCGGCGCTCACGCGTTTGCCCAGGGCGCTTAGGATCGCAGCCCGCACCGTTGAATCGTCCGAATAAACTAGAATCTTCTTGCGTGAAGTAGTCGCTCCCATGGCAAGAAGTCTAATGCGTTGGGCACCTTCTTCCTATCAGCCCTTTGCATGTCGAGCCCGATGGGATCGGGTCGGACGGTGCCGAATGATTTGCCTCACGTCTGTCGATCCAACAAATCGCGGACAAACCCCTGGCGGATTAAGCAAATCCGGAGAATTCAGGAATAATACCCCCATGTCAAGCGCCACTTTAGTCACGCCAAAAATCAATCGCCCCAACCTGGTGGCCGTAGGAACAATTGTCTGGTTGTCGAGCGAGCTCATGTTTTTCGCGGCTCTCTTCGCAATGTACTTCACGACGAGAGCGGTGCAAGGTCCTGCCGTTTGGCTAGAGTCAACAAGAATATTGAATGTTCCTTTTGCGGCGATAAATACGACCGTTCTTGTCCTTTCGTCGGTAACCTGCCAATTCGGGGTATTCGCGGCAGAGCGCTTACAGTCAAAACGCAAAGGTCCTCTCTTCAAAGTTTCACGCTGGGGCATGCGCGAGTGGTTTGCTCTCACATTCCTGATGGGTGCCTTCTTCGTCGGCGGACAAGTTTATGAGTATGCATCCTTAGTTCAAGAAGGTGTGACACTTTCATCGCATGCCTACGGTTCGGTCTTCTACATCACCACCGGATTCCACGGCTTGCACGTGACGGGCGGTCTCATTGCCTTTTTGATCGTTTTGATCCGTGCCAACAAAGCCCGTAAATTCACCCATTCGCAAGCAACAACCGCCATTGTGGTGTCTTATTATTGGCACTTTGTGGACGTCGTCTGGATTGCTCTCTTTTCTGCGATTTACCTGATTAGATAGACAAAAAGAACCGTAGGAATATCCACTTGCTACTTGGCAGTTGAGGGTTAAACAATTGAGAGGGAGTAAATCGTGAGACGCCTTTCGCGTTACCGACGACACCGTTTTGCGGGGCCAATTTTGTTGGTCTTCGCGCTATTTATGATTGGCACAACCTTCTCGGTTGCGAGTGCCTCAACCCAGCGAACAGCTAATGCCCTCGCCCGAACGACAGCCATTGACGAAGGGCGTCAGCTCTTTCTTAGAGGGTGTTCGTCTTGCCACGGCCTCAATGCAGAGGGCACATCGGTTGCCACATCACTGATCGGAGTGGGTGCGGCTTCCGTGGATTTCCAAGTCGCTACCGGTCGAATGCCCATGGCGGATATGAGCACTCAGGCTATTAGAAAGAAACCTGCTTACACTCCAGATGAAGTTGCTGCCCTGGTCGCTTATGTATCATCTCTTTCGCCCGGCCCGGCAATTCCTGATCAACAAGTTATGTTCTACGAACGGGATGGAAACACCGCGCAAGGCGGCGAGCTCTTTCGAAATAACTGCGCCATGTGCCACAACTTTGCAGGTCAAGGCGGAGCACTTACGCAAGGTAAATTTGCTCCAACCCTGATGGCATCCACTCCCGTGGAGATCTACGAAGCCATGATTACTGGTCCACAATCCATGCCAGTCTTTGGAGACAAAATCGTTACGCCCGAAGAAAAACTCTCCATTATAAAATGGATCAAAGCAGCACAGAACGAACCGAACTTAGGCGGCGCCTCACTTGGCCGCGTAGGCCCGGTTACAGAAGGTTTACTCATTTGGACACTTGGACTCGGACTGCTGATTGGTATTGCAGTCTGGTTGGCGACGAAAGCGAGATAGCAAATGTCAGATCAAATCGAGCGTCTCCAAGATCCGGGTTTACCGGAGCATGTGCATCGGAAGGCGGACACAGATCCGACCGCTGCCGATAAAGCAGAGCGTCAGATAGCCATTCTCTTTGGGCTCTCTGCTCTCGGAACAATTCTCTTTATTTATGCGTACATCAAAGTGCCAGGGGACACATTCGTTTTTCTTCCCGTTCTTGGAACAACGAATGCACAACAACTTCTCCTCGGCATTGGCCTTACCTTCTCCACCCTCTTTATTGGTTTGGGGGCGGTGCATTGGGCGAAAACCTTGATGCCAGATAACGAAGTAGTCCAAGATCGTCATGAGTTCCGCTCCGAAGATGTTGATCGAATTGATTTCGTAAAGACCGTTAAGGAGCAGGCCGCGGCATCGAACTTAGGTCGACGATCCCTGATCAAACGTTCACTTGGACTTTCACTTGGCCTTCTGGGACTTGTGCCACTCGTTGCTCTGCGCGATCTTGGTCCCCTGCCTAAGAAGTCACTTGAAGAAACCAGTTGGATGAAAGGCACCCGGCTGGTCACCGATCCCGGTGATCGACCTATTAGGCCTTCTGACTTAGAAGTTGGTGCGGTTGCCCAAGTATTGCCAGCGTTGCTCCCAGGCGAGGAGCGAACCCTCAATAACATCGCAAAAGACGCGGTTCTTCTCATCCGCGTTCGTCCCGAGGAGTTCCAACTCTCCCCTGAGCGGCTCGCTTGGACTTATCAAGGGATTATTGCTTTTTCCAAAATCTGCACGCATATGGGTTGCGCGGTTGCACTCTACGAACAACAGACGAAACATCTGCTCTGCCCTTGTCATCAATCGACCTTCGACGTGCCGCGCGCCGCCAAGGTAATCTTCGGGCCAGCGGCCCGCCCGCTGCCACAACTCGCCATTACAGTGGATGCCGAGGGTTACCTAGTCGCCCAAAAACCATTTACAGAAGCAGTCGGACCTAGTTTTTGGGAGCGTTCATCATGAGTAGCGCAGAGAAGAAACTCGGTTCAGTCGCCAACTACGTCGACGAGCGTACCGGTGCCGCAAAATGGTTGAAAAAGAATCTAACTAAGGTATTTCCCGACCACTGGTCATTCATGTTGGGCGAAATTGCGCTGTATTCATTCATCATTCTGCTGCTAACTGGTGTGTTCCTCACATTCTGGTTCGATCCATCCCAACGCGAAGTCTTCTACCACGGCAACTACGCCCCGTTGAGTGAAATCAAAATGTCGGCTGCTTATGCCTCGACTCTTAATATCTCCTTCGATATCCGCGGCGGACTTTTGATGCGCCAAATCCATCACTGGGCCGCCCTGCTCTTCATGGCAGCAATCGTGGTCCACTTGATGAGGGTTTTCTTCACCGGCGCTTTCCGCAAACCGCGTGAGTTCAACTGGATTATCGGAGTCGGGCTTCTTACCCTGGGAATTGTTGAAGGTTTCTTGGGTTACTCACTTCCTGACGACTTGCTCTCCGGTACCGGAATTCGAATCGCTGAGGCGATTATTCAGGCGATGCCAATCGTCGGATCATATTTAGCGTTCTTCGCATTTGGTGGTCCGTTCCCAGGCGAAGTCTTTATTCCTCGCATCTTCACTGTCCACGTCTTACTACTCCCCGGCATCTTCCTGGCACTCATTACCGCTCACTTGATGCTGGTTTGGTACCAGAAGCACACTCAATATCCAGGCCCTGGTCGCACCGAGAAGAACGTCGTTGGCTATCCATTTATGCCTGTCTATATGGCCAAGGCGGGTGGATTCTTCTTCATCGTCTTCGGAGTTACGGCATTCATCTCCGCCGTCGCCTCAATCAACCCCATCTGGCTCTATGGACCATATACACCGGGACAGATTTCCGCAGGTTCTCAACCGGACTGGTACATGGGCTGGCTAGATGGACTGGTGCGAATGTCACCAAATTGGGAATCGCACCTGTTCGGACACACCATTTCCTGGAACATTCTTATTCCAGGTTTGATCATCCCCGGAATTCTCTTCACATCTATGGCGCTCTACCCATTCATCGAAAGTTGGGTGACGGGAGACAAGAGAGAACACCATCTCTTGGACCGTCCACGCAATGCACCAAACCGCACGGCACTGGGCGTGACGGCCTTGACCTTCACAATGGTCACCCTGCTCAATGGAGGCAATGACCTCATTGCAACGCACTTTTCACTCTCAATTAACCAGATCACGTGGATGAGCCGTATCGGGGTACTCGTGCTACCTCCTCTCGCTTTCGTCATCACCAAACGTCTCTGCCTCTCCCTGCAAAGGGCAGACCGTGAATTGGTCCTCCATGGAAAAGAGACTGGTCGTTTAGTCCTGTTGCCGCATGGCGAATTTGTCGAAGTGCATCAGCCCCTGACCGATGCAGAGGCCTTCGCTCTAACGCAGCATGAACAGTTGCAACCTCTAGAGCTGGCAGATGTCGATAGCCACGGCGTTCGCCGCCGAGTGGGGATCGCAAACAAACTGCGTGTCCGAATCAGCCGTGCCACGACAGAGCAAATTGCCAAGCCTTCACCGGAAGATCTCAAGGAGATCGAGCACCACTAATAAACTAGCGTGCACCCGACTCAGTTTCCAACTGATTGGTCTTCGCGCTTACGAGGAATGAGTTTAGATTTGACCCTTTGCAAACAGATCCATGAAGACGTCGACACTTGTGCTCTCCAATTTCTTCCGATTGAGAGAGTAATCCAAAATCATTGTCTGTTGCGCGGGTGAAAAGACTCGCGCCAGATTTGTCCGATATTTCGCGATTAATAGCGGGATACCTTCCCTGCGTCGCCTGGCATGACCTAATGGGTACTCAACAATGACCTCATCCATCACCGACCCATCTTCAAATTCAACCGTTAAGGCATTGGCGATCGATCGTTTGTTTGGATCGTGGTAATCGTCGGTAAATTGCGGATCCTCCTTGCAAATTATTCTATTTCGCAGCGAATCAATGGATGGGTCCGAAGCCACATCATCCTCATAATCTCTCGCGGTGAGTCGACCATAGATTAAGGGCACGGCCACCATGTATTGAATGCAATGATCGCGGTCCGCTGGGTTATTCAGACGGCCTTTCTTATCAATAATTCGTACGCAGGCTTCGTGTGTGCGAATGGTTACCCGTCTGATTTCCTGAGCTGACTTCCCCGCTTCTCGCATCTGCTTATGTATCTGCATAGCAGCCTCAACAGCAGTTTGTGCATGGAATTCAGCCGGGAAGGAAATTTTAAAAAGGATGTTCTCCATTACGTATGAACCGTAAGGGCGCTGAAAACTAAAGGGTTGGCCTTTGAAAAGCACATCATAAAAACCCCATGTTTTCGCCGTGAGCGCCGAGGGGTATCCCATTTCTCCGACTTTGGCCATAAGTACCAAACGAACCGCTCGTGACGTTGCATCCCCTGCCGCCCAAGATTTTCTCGAACCTGCATTTGGAAAATGTCGGTAAGTTCTAAGAGACTGTCCATCAACCCATGCGAGAGAGAGTGCATTCAAAGATTGTTCATGCGTGAGACCCATCATTTTCGCCACAACGGCAGTCGAGGCAACTTTCACCAAAAGCACATGATCTAGGCCGACGCGATTAAAGGAATTCTCCAATGCAATGCAGCCCTGAATCTCATGCGCCTTAATCATTGCCGTGAGCACGTCCCTCATCAGGAGCGGTCTTTCTCCTGCTGCCACCGCACTTCTGGAGAGCCAGTCTGCCACCGCGAGAATTGCTCCCAAGTTGTCAGACGGGTGTCCCCATTCAGCAGCCAGCCACGTGTCGTTAAAATCCAGCCAGCGGATCATGGTGCCGAGGTTAAAAGCACCCTGAACTGGATCAAGTTGAAAATTTGTCCCCGGGATTTTGACGCCATTTTCAACAACTGTCCCCGGGACCAGCGGCCCTAAGAGTTTGGTACAGGCAGGGTACTCAAGTGCCTCCAGACCGCATCCAAGTGTGTCCAGTAGACAGTTCCAAGCAGTTTCATATGCTAAGTCGGAGTCAACTTCGTAGTTCTCAACGTAATCAACAATATCAACGATAACTTGGTCGAATTCCTGGGTTGAATTGTCCTCGCTCGTTGCCACAGAGATACGCCTATCGCTTATCTATTGGCTGGAAAGGCAGGTCTTCGGGACCAATGTAAAGAGCACTTGGGCGAATTATCTTGTTGTCGATTCTTTGCTCAATAACATGAGCGGCCCATCCAGAAATCCTTGCCATCACAAAGAGCGGCGTGAAGAACGAGGTGGGTATCTTCATTTTGCTGTAAGCAACGGCTGAGTACCAATCCAGATTTGGGAACATTTTTTTCGTCTCCCACATCACTTCTTCTATTCGTTCAGCAATCTCAAAAAGCACGGTTGACGAGGCTTGCGAGGATAAATTTCTCGCGATCTCTTTTATGATGCCACTGCGCGGGTCAGAGATTGTGTACACAGGATGGCCGAATCCAATAATCACTTCCTTCTCAGAAACCCTCTTCCGAATATCTTCTTCAGCTTCAGCTGGGTCTTTATATCGTTCTAGTATCTCCAAAGCCACTTCATTTGCGCCTCCGTGCTTCGGACCACGGAGTGCTCCGATCGCCCCGGTTATTGCAGAGTAGATGTCAGATCCAGTGCCGGCGACTACCCTGGCAGCAAATGTAGAGGCATTGAACTCATGCTCGGCGTACAAAATGAGAGATGCATGCATCGCCTTCTCCCAAATTGGATCCGCTTCAACTCCATGGAGAAGGAAGAGAAAGTGTCCCCCAATTGAATCTTCTTGGGTCTGCACATCGATCCGTTTGGCGTTGTGACTAAAGTGATACCAGTACAAAAGCATGGAAGCGGAGCAAGCCAGTAGGCGATCGGCGATATCACGCGCTTGTGCTTCTGTATGCGACACACTCTCCGGCAAATCGCATCCCAATGCCGATACGCCGGTGCGTAATACATCCATGGGATGCGCAGTGACTGGTAGTGCTTCCAGTACCAGTTTTACCGAGTCGGGCAACCCACGCAATGAAGTCAATTTACGCTTGTATTTAACTAACTCCACGCGGGTAGGAAGCACACCGTGAATCAACAAATGAGCGACTTCTTCAAATTGGCATTCTCGGGCTAGATCCGCAATGTCGTATCCACGATAGTGAAGATCATTACCGCTTTTTCCAACCGAGCAGAGTGCCGTGCTGCCCGCAACAACACCTGATAGGGCAACCGATTTCTTCGCTTTGATATCCACCATATTTGAACTATTTCTCTCTTTCCGAAAATCGATCCAAAATGGCTTCGTACTCGTAATAATTGATACGCTCATAAAGCTCTTCACGGGTTTGCATTTCCGCTAAGACTGACTTCTGAGTGCCGTCTCGGCGAATAGATTCGTAGACTCGCTCTGCTGCCTTATTCATGGCTCGAAAGGCAGATAAGGGATAAAGTGCCATCGAAACATTCGCACGTCTTAATTCTTCAACAGTAAAAAGTGGCGTAAGTCCAAATTCAGTAATGTTTGCCAATATCGGTACTTCTACAACTTCAGCGAATCTTCTATATGTTTCGAGTTCGGTAATTGCTTCGGGGAAAAGCATGTCTGCACCGGCTTCGATGTACAAACCTGCTCGATCTAAAGCCGCTTCAACGCCTTCTCCAGCAATGGCATCCGTCCTGGCCATAATAGAAAAACTCTCATCAGTACGTGCATCGACCGCCGCCTTAATTCGATCCACCATCTCGGCCGCGCTCACCAAATCCTTATTCGGACGGTGCCCGCATCGCTTGGCGCCGACCTGGTCCTCAATGTGCATGGCCGCCGCCCCGCCTTTGATGAGAGATTTCACCGTCCGGCCGATATTGAAAGCCGAGGCACCAAAGCCAGTATCAGCGTCGACGAGGAGTGGCAGTTCGCAAATATCGGTTATGCGTCGAACTTCGATAAGGACGTCCTCAAGTGAGGTAATTCCAAGATCGGGAACGCCGAGAGAGCCGGCTGCGACACCCCCGCCGGAAAGGTAGACCGCCTTAAAACCAACCCGCTTGGCCAATAACGCGTGGTTGGCATTGATAGCACCGACGATTTGCAGGGGCGACTCCGCCTCCAATGCCCTTCTCAACCGAGTACCCGCAGTATCTCCAGCCATAAAATGACCCTATCACGCGCTATTTTTCGCCTATTGACTAGTGCTGGCACTCACCCGGGCGTAGGTTATGGGACATGAAACGCCTTCCCACTATAGCCATGGGTGCTGCATTGGCGTTGGCATTAGCCGGCCTCACTCCATTTTCTTATGCGGTGGGTACCAACTCACCGGGCACTAGATGTGTCAAAGTAGGCGCGATTGCCAAATCCGGTGCGGTTCAGGTGAAGTGCGTCAAAAGCGGAAAGAATTTGATCTGGCAGAAGAAGGTAAAACCTAAAACCACGCGAAAAACACCCGCGCCAATTACTTCAGCGGGCAGTGTTAAGCCAACACCATCCAAGAGTCAAACTTCCCCCGCAATTCCAGTGGTTCAGAGCGAATACACGGTCAACGCAAAGGGCGTGGCGTGGTCTTGGTCATTCACCTATCAACTTGATGGAACCAACTCCGTGCTCGTTTCCGATTCTTCTCATTCCGCGGTTCTGTTTATCCCTCAAGGCAAACTTGTCCATATCAATCTGAAATCAAATGATGTCTCACACGGATTTTGGATTCCTGGACTTGGAATTGACAAAGAAGCTTCACCCGATTCTGTTGGGAGAATAGACATCATGGCTGAAAAAGCCGGAATATTCCCCGGTGCATGCAATATCCAATGCGGAAGAGGACATGCAGGGATGAAATTATCAGTTCAGGTTGTAACCGAAATGGAATACCTAAAGTACCTATCAACCCTTAAGTAAGCATCAACATTCGAACTAACAAAATCTAATTGCAGAACCAGAATTAGTGATGCGATGAAGTGGTTGGCTTCTCGTATTCGGTGACATAGCCGAGAATGCTGACCAGCAAGGCTCCTACGCCAATGAAGGTAAGCCACCATCCGATGATCAGCCCAAGACCGGCCGCGCAAGCGGAGAGTGCAACCGGCAGCGGCCACCAAGAATGTGGACTGTAGAAACCAAGTTCGCCTGCTCCGTCAGCTATCTCTGCCTCTTGTCGATCTTCCGGTAAAGATCCACCAATTCGCTTATGCGCGAACCACATGTAGAAGCCAACCAGGGCCGCCAACGCACCACTTAGAAAAAGAGCCGTAATTCCAACGGCTTCTCCCCCGACCTGCCAATAGATGGCAGTAATAATGAAATAGAAGACTGCTAACCCGAAGAAAAGGTTTATCGATGTTTTCATGGGAGTTAGTGCCCTTCGGTCTTGATATGAGGGTGATGCAGATCGAATGCCGGGCGTTCACTTCGGATACGAGGCATCGCAGTGAAATTGTGACGCGGCGGCGGACACGAGGTAGCCCACTCCAGCGATCCGCCATAACCCCATGGATCATCCACGCCGACCATGGGAGAATTTCGCGTAATCCAGACATTTATCGCGAACGGAATCATGGAAGCGGCAAGAAGCACTGCCCCAACTGTCGAAACCTCGTTCATGAAAGTGAACCCATCCGATGGCAAATAATCAGAGTAGCGACGAGGGAATCCCTTAATACCTAGCCAATGTTGAATCAAGAAGGTCAGGTGGAATCCAAAGAAAGTCATCCAGAAATGGATCTTTCCCAACCGTTCATTGAGCATCTTACCCGTCATTTTTGGCCACCAGAAATAGAATCCGGCGAACATTGAGAAGACCACGGTTCCAAAAAGGACGTAGTGGAAGTGAGCGACGACGAAATATGAAGCCGACACCGCGAAGTCAAGTGGAGGTGAAGCCAGAATGATTCCAGTCAACCCGCCAAAGAGGAAGGTAATGAGGAATCCTAGAATCCAGAGCATCGGGGTCTCGAAAGTGATCGACCCGCGCCACATCGTGCCGATCCAGTTAAAGAACTTCACTCCAGTTGGAACGCCGATGAGAAAAGTCATAAAAGAGAAAAACGGTAGAAGGACTTGTCCACTTGCGAACATGTGGTGGGCCCATACTGAAACCGAGAGAGCCGAAATCGCGATAGTTGCTGCTACCAAACCCTTGTAGCCGAAAATCGGTTTACGGCTGAAAACGGGCAAAATTTCGCTTGCAATACCGAAGAACGGGATCGCAAGAATGTAAACCTCGGGGTGACCAAAGAACCAGAACAAGTGCTGCCACAACATAGCTCCGCCGTTTGCCGGGTCAAAGATATGTGAACCGAAGAGACGGTCGGACTCGAGCCCCAGGAATGCAGCAGCAAGTGGAGGAAATGCTAGTAGAACCAGAATAGAAGTGAGAAGTATGTTCCATGAAAAAATTGACATTCTAAACATCGTCATCCCCGGTGCGCGCATTGTGAAAATTGTGGTTATGAAGTTGACGCCGGAAAGAATTGTTCCAAGGCCACCAAGTGCCAACCCCATGACCCACAGGTCTCCCCCGATTCCAGGAGAGAACTGCGAATTAGCCAACGGGGCGTAGGCGGTCCAACCAAAGGATGCCGCGCCGCCCGGAGCCAAGAAGCCGGCAAACGCCATGGTGCTGCCAAAAAGATAGAGCCAGTACGACAACATATTCAAGCGTGGAAAGGCCACGTCTGCCGCGCCAATTTGAAGAGGCATGATGACGTTGGCGAACCCAACAAAGAGCGGGGTGGCAAACATCAGCAACATGATCGTTCCGTGCATGGTGAAGATCTGGTTGTACTGCTCGTTGCTCCAGAACTGCAGTCCTGGGCGGGTTAATTCTGCGCGGAGAAAGAGGGCAAGAATTCCGCCGATAAGAAACCAGGAAAACGAGGTCATGAGGTACAGATACCCGATTGTCTTGTGATCCGTTGACGTTATCCACTTCACAAAAGTGCTGCCCTTACGGGACGGCGCCTTCATAGTCGAGAGAGTGGCAACTCTTGGTGGCTGTGCAACTGTTGTCATGACAGACTCGCCTTCAAGGTATTGAGGTAATCCTGATAGTGCGCAGGAGTAACGACGCGAACCGTAAATAACATTCGCGAGTGATCGCGCCCACAGAGAATGTTGCACCGACCTGGATAGTCACCAAGTTTGTTGGCGGTGAATTCCAGATGATTCGTAACTCCGGGCAAATTCTGCATTTGAATCATGAATGCCGGAATCCAGAATCCGTGCACTACATCACTTGAGGTGAGGGTGAAACGAACTTTTTCGCCTTGTGGAAGATAGAGAATCGGCGCCTTTCCAGGCGTTCCTGTCACAACAGCCTTCTCGCCTGCTTCGGTATATCCGAATTGCCAGGACCACTGAATTCCATTGACAGAAATATTGTGTGCAACACCCGTCGTCGACTTAGAGGTGATTTTAGATTCATCGCGAGCTGTCATTGCAAAAAATACGGCGACGATAATAAACGGAATCAGGGTATAAGCGATCTCGATTGGGATGTGGTACTGAGTTTGTTTCGGAAACTCCTCGTTCTTCTTCCGGTGGAAAAAGGCCGACCAAAAAATAAGCCCTGCGGTAAATACGCCGACGACTCCCGCCGTAATCCACTCTGCTTGCCAGAGCGTCATCGATGTGTCGTTCACGCTGGAAACTCCCTTTTCGAAGCCGAGTCCAGAAATGGAACAGCCAGATAAGAGAACAAGCGCGGGAATTAACAGGGCAAGATTGCGCACAAGATGTGCGTTTCGGGTGCGGGGCTCCAAAGACATGGGGTAAAGGATAGTGGGGCATTTCGATCTGGCTTGCAAGTGGGGGTAGCGTAGGCGAGGTGGCTGACTTCACCAGGAATTTTCTCTCAGAATCCCCTCTCTCTCCTCTGGTCGCCGATGCCCTTACGGATGCCCTGAACCAGGGCTGGCATGATCCCCACAAGCTCTCCCAACACTCGGCGCGAGCGCGAATCCTGCTCAATTCGGCCCTGGACTCCCTGGCGGCAGGACTGAATGTACGACCTTCTGAGATTGAGATCCTGGGAGAACCAGGGCTAGCCCCCTACCTCGCCATTGTCGGCCTGCTACACCCCACAGACACGCTCCTCTTCTCCAGCGTGGATCGGAAGGAGGTCATCACCATTGCTCGAGACCATGGGCAAGCCCAAGAATTGCAGGTTGATCCGGCTGGCCACATTCTCCCCGATTCCCTCCCTCAGGATGCGCAACTCGTGTGGGCCATACAGGGTGCCAACGCCGAAACCGGAGTCGTGCAGGATCTCGAAACCCTCATCACCCATGCACCTAAAGCCAGAATTGCCTGCGATTTCACGGTATCGGGCACCCGGGTGCCCCTTCCAGCGCGATGGGACACTGCCATTTTTGATGCAAGGTCCTGGCAGGGGCCGCAAGGCGTATCGCTCTTACTTATTCACGAAGGAGCCAACTGGCGCAACCCTTTGCCCCATTTAAACCACCTTCGAACACCACAGTCATATTCCTTGCCTCTGCTCATCGCCAGCGCGGTTGCCCTTGAGGAGTGGTCCGGCAATGAAGAAAGGGAGAAGGCGCGACTTCGCAAACTTAGCGCAGAATTAAGAGCGCAAATTCGCGCCTCGATTGAAGATTGCGACATCGCTGGAGATCTTGAATCATCGTTACCCAACATCACTTCATTCTCATTTCTGTACGTGCAGGGTGAAGAGTTGCTACGCCGACTCGAGGTAGCTGGCTTCTCAGTAGATTCTGGTTCTGCTTGCACTGCCGATGATCTGCAGCCGAGCCACGTACTTGCCGCCATGGGACTTCTCACTCACGGAAATATTCGCATCACTCTTCACCATGGCGCCACGCAGGAGGAGATTTCGGCTCTTGTCACCGCGATTCGTGAAGCGGTCAGAGATTTACGTGGATCATGAAAGTAGTTGATTGCCTCGGAACCCGGTGCCCACTTCCCATTATTCACACTGCCAAAGCCCTAAAAAGCCTCAAGGAAGGCGAGTCTTTGGTTTTACTGGCCGATGACCCAGCAACGAAGCCAGATCTTCACGCGTGGGCGCGGATGACTGGCAATACGGTTGAAGAGATTGGACCAACGCAATTCAAAGTGACAAAAGGGCACTAATGATTAACGAGTTTAAAAATCAAAAAGTAAAAATTAAGAATCGAATCCAAAGTGGACGAGGTGTTCGCTTACATCTGCAGTAGCTTCTGCACCGAAAGCCTTTTCAAATCTCTCCAAGAACTCTTCCCTCGTAAAGCGATACTCCTGCGTACCTTTAGTTTCGATGACATAGGTTGCCAGCATTGAGCCAAGTTGGGCACAACGCTCGTGACTCAGTCCCCATGCGAGCCCGGCAATAAACCCAGCTCGAAAGGAATCACCGACCCCGGTGGGATCCAACTTGGACTTCTCCTGGGCAATCCCCACGGTGATGGTTTCCTGACCCTTTTCCTCGACTTTCGCGCCTTTAGAGCCGAGCGTGACTACTCGGACCTCAACCCGATCGAGAATCTCTCCATCACTCCAACCTGTCTTCTGACTAGCCAGGGCTAACTCGTACTCATTAAGGAATAAATAGGCCGCCCCGTCAATTAACTTCTTGATTTCTTCCCCGCTCATTCGAGCCATTTGCTGAGAAGGGTCCGCCGCGATCCGAATGCCTTCGCGCTTGGCAATTTCGGAATGACGCAACATGGCTTCGGGGTCATCAGGTGAAATCACCAGAAGGTCGAGTTTCCCGGTCTTATCCATTATGGGCGCCAACTCGATATTTCGTGCTTCGCTCATCGCACCCGGAAAGAATGAGGCAATTTGATTGAGCTCAGTATCAGTTGTCACCATGTACAGCGCGGTGAGAAGAGTCTCAGAAACCAACACGTGCGAAGTGTCCACGCCATGACGTGTCAACCATGCTTCGTAGTCTTCAAAATCCGTGCCAACCGCGGCTATAAGGATTGGATTAAGTCCGAGAACTCCCATTCCGAAGGCAATATTTGCCGCGCATCCCCCGCGCCGAATATCAAGTCCATCTACTAGAAAGGATAGGGAAACACTCTCAAGCGAACCGGCAACCAGGGAATCCGTAAATTTGCCGGGAAAGGTCATCAAATGATCTCGGCCCACCGAACCAGCAACACCGATTTTCATAATGATCCAGCGGGTAGCGAAGTCAAAGAATTAATGGAATGAATCTCCGCAGGCACAGGAACCACCGGCGTTGGGGTTATCTATCGTGAACCCCTGCTTTTCGATGGTGTCGACAAAATCAATCGTTGCGCCGGCTAAGTAAGGATCGCTCATTTTGTCAACGATAACCTTCACTGTGCCAAAAACATGAGTGGAATCACCTTCCATGTCGCGATCGTCAAAATAGAGCTGGTAGCGCAGCCCTGAACAACCGCCGGGTTGAACCGCGACCCGAAGAGCTAAATCATCGCGACCCTCTTGCGCCAATAGAGCTGCCACCTTGCCAGCGGCAATATCAGTCAACTGGATCGTGCTGGTTGTTATCGGAGTGGTTGTCTCAGTGCTCATATTCATTCTCTCCTCTTTTGCGTACTGGAAGAGCCTACCCGCTACCACCCTCACACGCAGAATGAACTCGCGCGTAGCCATAAAAGCGTGGAGAATACGGACGTGGCTCTACTAGACCTCTTAAACTTTGGCCGTGAAGCAGACTTAAGCAGCGAGCGAGGCGTCTCCTGTACGGGCGAACTCCCTGCGGCTAGCGATCCAAGTCTCGTCGCCCGCGCGCGCGCGGCGCGGGCAACCCTTGGATCGCGTGCGCTGGTCCTCGGGCACCAC
Organism: Candidatus Paceibacterota bacterium; assembly: GCA_035530615.1. Classification (NCBI taxonomy): domain Bacteria; kingdom Bacillati; phylum Minisyncoccota; species Minisyncoccota bacterium. The sequence continues at coordinate 388,023 of DATKUL010000002.1, read as the reverse complement.
TACCAGCGAGATGAAGTTATTGAGTTCGCGGACATCACGGGGGATTCGTTCAAGTTAGCGCAAGCCGCAGCCGCACAATCCAGCGCGGAATACATCATCTTCTGCGGAGTGCATTTCATGGCCGAGAGCGCGGATATTCTTACCTCTCCCGCTCAGAAAGTTATTCTCCCCGATTTGGCTGCGGGATGCTCCATGGCAGACATGGCCACGGCGAACCAAGTCGATGATTGCTGGAAAGTTCTAGAAGATCTGGGAGTCGCAGGTTCGACAATTCCTGTGACATACATGAATTCGTCGGCTGCAATCAAAAGTTTCACGGGCAAAAATGGTGGCACCGTTTGCACCTCGTCCAATGCAAAACGGGCAATGACCTGGGCCTTAGAACAAGGCGAGAAAGTACTTTTCCTGCCCGATCAACATTTAGGACGCAACACCGCAGTTCTCAGCCTGGGGCTCTCGTTGGAAGACTGTGTCCTTTGGAATCCCTGGAAACCCATGGGAGGACTCACAGCGGAGGAGATCAAAAACGCAAAAATAATTCTCTGGCGGGGACACTGTTCGGTTCATGGTCGCTTCTCATTGGAAACAGTCAATGAAGTAAGGGAGAAAATTCCTGGCATTCAGATTCTCGTACATCCCGAGTGCCAGTATGACGTCGTGTCTCATGCCGATGTTGTTGGTTCGACTGAAATGATCATCCGCGCCATTGAAGCGGCTCCAGCGGGATCACAGTGGGCTATCGGTACCGAACTCAATCTGGTCTCTCGACTTGCTAAAAATCACCCTGACAAATCCATCATGTTCTTGGATAAGACAGTCTGCTATTGCTCGACCATGAATCGCATTGATCTCCCCCACCTTGTCTGGGTCATGGAGTCTCTCGTCAGTGGCCACCTCGTAAATCAGATTCAAGTAAGTGAGGAAGTTGCGAAGTTCTCCAAAATTGCCTTAGAACGAATGTTGGCGCTCCCCTAGATTCCCTCTCCAGTGCGGACTACCCGTATAGTCGCTACATGAATTCAGAATCGACACAGAACACACCTGAGAGCAAGGGTCGTCCGACACCTAAGCGAAAAGACGCTCAAGCCAAACGCGTGGTTAACTCAATGGCACCCGCGACAAATAAAGCAGAACGAGCGCAACAAAAGGAACTAGTACGCCAGCAGCGAGCGGCAACCCGCGCCGCGTATATGCGTGGAGAAGAGAATGCTCTGCCTGCGCGAGACCGCGGTCCCGTTCGCCGATACGTTCGCGATCTCGTGGATTCGCGCCGCTCTGTTGGAGAGTACTTTCTTCCACTTCTTGTGCTTGTCCTACTCATTTCGAGAATTGCACAACTTCAAGCCGTGGCAGTCATCCTCATGTACTTCATCATGTTCAGCGCGCTCGCGGATTGGTTCGTTTTGAGTCGTCGTATAAAACGCGAAGTTGGCGCTAAATTTCCAGATGCTCCGACCAGAGGTTTGGGAATGTATGCATGGTCGCGCTCAACCCAGTTGCGTCGACTCCGTGCGCCAAAGACTCAAGTCACTCCTGCTTCTCTAGGGAAAAAGAAGAAATAAAGAGAAGCGACTAACCTCTAGTCTTTGGACTTTCCGTTAGCGCTGGATCTTTTTCTGGCAACTTCCCCAAAGCTTTGTCAATTGCCTTCATTGATTTTGCCGAGAGTTTTACACCCGAAGCTTTGACATTCTCTTTAATCTGCGAAGGCTTCGTCGCCCCGATTATCGCCGATGAGACATTCTTGTTCTGAAGGACCCAAGCAACAGCCAACTGAGCCATAGTCAATCCAGCTTCTTCGGCGATCGGGCGAAGGTTCTGAACAGCGCTAAGCACATCGTCTCTCATCCAACGAGAAACCATTTCGGCGCCACTCTTCTTATCTGTTGCGCGCGATCCAGCCGGAACCTTTTTGCCTGCTTTGTACTTACCAGACAACACGCCCTGCGCGATCGGAGACCAAACAATCTGACCAATTCCAGCCTTAACCGATGTCGGAATTACTTCCGCTTCGATTACCCGCCAGAGCATGGAGTATTGAGGTTGGTTGGATACGAAACGGTCGTACCCATAAGCATTCTGAATTTCGATAGCGGCTTCGATTTCGCTGGCTTTCCATTCCGAAACTCCTATGTAATTAACTTTGCCCTGACGAATCAAATCGTCAAAAGCTTTGAGGGTTTCTTCTAGTGGGGTCTCATAGTCGAAACGATGAGCTTGATACAGATCTATGTGATCGGTCCCGAGTCGCTTCAAAGAAGCGTGACATGACTCCAAAATGTGTTTACGAGACAGTCCCTGATCATTCTTGCCCGGTCCCGTCTTTCCGTAGACTTTTGTAAACAACTCATACGACTCTCTGCGCACACCCTTTAGAGCCTTACCTAGGACGGTTTCCGCTCGCGTATCTGCATAAACATCGGCTGTATCAAAAGTCGTAATACCCACATTAAGCGCCTCTTTTACGCAAGCGATGGCACTTTGCTGTTCTACTTGCGAACCGTGAGTGATCCAATTCCCGTAAGAAATTTCAGATACATACAATCCAGAACTTCCTAAACGGCGATACTCCATGGCGGTCTCCTAAGTGGCTACTCTCGGTCGTGACTAGTTCACGCTCAAATCTCACTAAGTGAAGGCTAGCACCGCCAGTTCGAGCCTGCCGCTTTGCATACGTCACCCACTTGTGGTTTGGTAGACCCACAATTACATATTGTTCTTGCGTTCAGGGGAAGTCCGGTGAGAGTCCGGCGCTGACCCGCAACCGTAAAGCAGTTCATAACTGCTAAGTCGGATTACCTGACCAGGAACTCGATATCGACACCACCCGCCGAGGTTTGCGGGGCGCTCGTCCAAACAGAAGTGTTTGCACAGTTGGTTAAGTCGTTCGAGAACACGATCGAGCGGTTTTTTTGTGTAGAAATTTCAACTGGTCCGCCCTGTGAGACTCCCTACAGAGAGACTCATACATTGAAAAGTAAAAGTTCACGTTCATTCATATTCCTAATTCTTTCTACATTCGTTCTATCTGCTCTATCGCCTTCGGCTCAAGCCGCCGACAAGGGTTACCGCTACTGGGGGTATTTCCAAGCAGCACCTGGAGCAACTGCTTGGAGTGAAGCAATGACAGGTCCAACCACCGTTGTTGCAGATGGTTCAGTTGAAGGATGGGTTTTCACATTCAGTGGTGACGGCGTCCCGCAGGCTTCACAACCAATGTTTGCTCCAAATTTCAAACGATTGTGCGGAAGAGCAAAGTTTAAGTCCGCCACTCAGAAACGAGTTGGCGTAGTAGTCGATTTCGGACGAGTCGTCTTGCGCCCAAAGGGTGAGTCGATTCCCCACTTTGTCTCTAAATGCGTCGTGATTGAGAAATCGGCACTCGGTTCGGACATACTGGCGAAAGTTGTGAAAATACGTTTCGCTGCTTCCGGATTTATTTGTGCCTTCAATGATTATCCCGCAAAAGAATGCGGAGCCGAAATTCCCACTCCTCGATTGCTGCTCATAAAGAAGAAGTAATAACGTATGGATCGTTCATTACACCCACTTGCATGGTGGATATGGGCTGGCGCCCTCGCTATTAGTGCGGCGCGTCAAAGTTCCGTTCTCATGTCCATCGCAATGGTGGGTGTAGTGGCGATCATTGTTCTCTTCAAATCGGAGGATGCCCCTTGGGCGCACAGCTTCAAATGGGCGCTCAAACTAGGGCTTTGGATCTTCGCAATTCGCACTCTCACTGGGATTCTCATTGGAGTCCCCATACCTGGACAAACGCTATTTTCGATCCCAGTCCTCCCCCTTCCTTCTTGGATGGCAGGGATTCGCATCGGAGGCAATGTCACACTCGAACGTTTATCCCTTACCGCTCATGAGGGAGTGATGTTGGCAACAATCGTGGCGTTGCTTGGTGCAGCCGCGTCGCTTTCAAGCCCGCACAGGTTACTTCGATCCTTGCCTATCATGATTTATGAATTTGGGGTTGCTGTCGTGATTGCCACTTCGTTGGTTCCGCAGCTTGTCACAAGCACGACGAGAATTCGAGAAGCACAACGATTGCGTGGCCAAGATATCCACGGCTTGAAGAGTTGGAAACGAGTCGCTCTTCCACTCCTTGAAGATTCTCTTTCGCGATCTCTCGACCTAGCGGCGGCAATGGATGCGCGCGGGTACGGTTTCAGTAAAAGGCGATCTCGCTATCGACCAAACTCATGGCATTTTAGAGAGACTCTCATCTGTTTGAGCGCAATTGCGGCGGTTGCTTGGCCCTCACTTGCATTGCCTGCATCGATTACAGCACTCGTGCTTGCACCTAATTTGAAGATAAGGCAAGAACTGGGTGTCCAACAATGATCTCCTTTACAAATGTCTCTCTTATATACCCAACGTCAACAAAAACAATTTTTGAAGATCTCAGTTTCACCATTAGTGAAGGTGAACTTGTGCTTGTTATGGGAGCGACAGGTTCTGGAAAATCATCCCTATTGCGCCTTATCAATGGGCTCATCCCCCACCACACAGGTGGAATTCTCGCGGGCGATATAAGTGTCAACGGTATTTCGACTAGAGAAGTAAAACCCGGCGGACTCGCGCATCTCATTGGAATCGTGGGACAAAATCCAATCAATGGATTTGTAACCGACAAAGTTGAGGAAGAACTTGCTTTTGGAATGGAAGCACTCAATTTGCCTCCCGACATCATGCGGAAAAGAGTGGAAGAAGTACTCGACCTTCTCAGTTTGGCTCACCTAAGAAATCGCTCTATTGCAACCCTCAGCGGAGGTGAGCAGCAAAGAGTTGCAATTGGAAGTGCTCTAGTCATGCACCCCAAGGTTTTGGTTCTTGACGAACCTACAAGCGCGCTTGATCCGATCGCTGCCGAAGAAGTGCTCTCAATTCTTCACCGGCTGGTTCAGGACCTCGGACTGACGGTGGTGATATCAGAGCATAAATTGGAGCGAGTCATCCAATTCGCAGACAGAATTCTCTACATAAAAGGTGGTGGCCAAGCGGAAATCGGAAGTCCTGAAACGATTCTACAAACTTCCGAAATTGCTCCACCAATTGTCCACCTTGCTCGTGCACTTGATCTACCCGCGATATCACTCACGGTACGTGACATGCGGCGATCGACAGAAGCATTGCGAAGAGATATTTCGATACCGAATACTCAATCTGATCAAATGCCTCACTCTGAAGTGATAAGTATCAGAGGGATTTCACTTTCGTATGCAAACACGAAGGCACTCGACAATATCTCGCTCTCAATCGGAGGGGGAGAGATCATCACAATCATGGGTCGAAACGGCGCCGGAAAGAGCACTCTCCTCAAAAGCATTGCTGGAATTCTTAAACCTACTCAAGGTCAGATATCCGTCCTCGGAAATGTTCCCTCTTCACTTCATGGCAAAGAACGGCGAATGTGTATCGGTTTCATTCCACAAGAGCCGAGTGACCTCCTATACGGCCAAAGTGTCCTAGGAGAGTGCGCAACGGCAGATCGAGATAACGAGATCGATAAGGGATCGACTTTTGAATTACTGAAGAGCCTAGTCCCAGGCATTTCCCCTAATACGCACCCACGAGATCTTTCAGAAGGACAGCGTCTGGCCCTCGCCTTGAGTGTTGTTCTCTCCTCAAATCCAAAAATTCTCATTCTCGATGAGCCGACGCGTGGGCTGGATTACAGTGCGAAGAATTCCCTTGTAGCAACGCTCAATGCCACCGCCTCTCGTGGATGCGCTGTCATTCTGGCAACTCACGACGTCGAACTCGTGGCAGAAGTAGCGACGAGAGTGGTCTTCATTGCAGATGGTGAAATTGTCGCGGACGGTCGCACAGTTGACGTTCTACTCTCGTCGCCGGCTTTTGCACCCCAAGTTGCCAAAATTATGTCGCCAGCGCCCTGGCTTACTGTAAAAAATGTTGTTGATGTTCTTGAGCTCTCGAAGCCCAACGAATGAGCACCACAGCGAATATCTACACGTTTAGATTTAGATCAGTTCTCGCACTTTCTGTAGCTTCGTTAGTGAGTCTTTATGGATTCCTCTGGCCATTCCTTCTTGATGCTCAATCCAGTTGGCATCACATCAATAATCAAATCTTCTTCTTCGCGGCGGTACCGCTTGCACTTGCTCTGCTGATTACCGAGATTAGCAACCAACGATTGGACGCCAAATCGGTGGCTCTACTTGGCGTGTTGGCAGCGCTCACTGCTGCTCTGCGACCGATGGGTGCCGGGGCTGCCGGAATCGAACCTATGTGGTTTATTTTGATCCTAGGTGCGCGGGTCTTTGGCGCCTCATTTGGATTTGTTCTGGGAATTCTCTCAATGTTCGTCTCGGCGATTCTCACGGGCGGTTTCGGTCCATGGCTCGCCTATCAAATGTTTGCGGCGGGTTGGATTGGATTGGCAGCAGGAGCACTCCCCAATCGATTCGGAAAACAATTGATCCGAGGACGAAGTGAAGTGCTTCTTTTGGTTGCATTTGGAGCAGTTGCAGCATTCACATTTGGCCTGCTTATGGACCTTCAGTTCTGGCCGTGGGCCTTAGGTGCTCAGACTCAGATTTCCTATTCTCCCACTGCAAGCGTTGGAACAAATTTCCACCATTTCATCATTTATCACTTCGCATCCGCGATGGCATGGGATGTTCCAAGAGCCATTCTCACCAGCATGCTTATGCTTTTGACCGCGCCAGCTGTCCTCTTTGCACTACGAAGAACGCAACGCAAGGCCGCTTTTGTTACCCCGATCGAATTCCAAAGTGCGAAAGAATTCGCTATCGCACGTGCGAAGGAACAAAAGGCACTTTGACGATTTCGACTTCGCAGTCTTTGCCGCGTACATCGATGCTGAGGCGATCGCCAAGAGAATGACCAGGTGCAATAAGTGCTAAAGCAATGCCATTCTTAAGAGTCGGGGAGAAAGTTCCACTCGTCACTTCGCCAATCTTTTCGCCAGCAGAGTTCTTCACTTCCATATGCGCACGCGGGATTCCCCGGCCAAGGCATTTCAGCCCAACGAGCCTACGAGCAGGACCATCCTCTTTTTCTTTGCGAAGAATGTCAGATCCAGTGAAGAGAGTTTTATTCCAACCGACAGCCCAATTGGCACTTGCTTGAACGGGAGTTATATCTAACGAGAGTTCGTGACCATGGAGTGGATAACCCATTTCCGTCCGCAATGTATCCCGAGCTCCGAGACCACAGACAACACCATCAAATGGCTTCATTGCATCGACAATTTCTACCCAGACTTTCTCTGCCTCATTCCACGTTGGTAAAATCTCGTATCCATGTTCGCCCGTATAACCCGTACGGCAGAGAATGACAGGTGCCCCAGCAATGGATGTGCGAGAAAAACTCATGTAGTCGATATCAGGGTTTACGCCAAGCGCACGGAGAACGTCAATTGAATTCGGGCCTTGCACTGCCAAGACGCCATATTCTTCGTGCAAATTTCTTATTTCCATCCCAGGGTGAGAGAACGCCTTAAGGCCTCCGACTACATCAGATGTATTGGAAGCGTTAGGAACCAGAAAAAAATCATCTGGACTATTTCTATAAACAATAAGGTCATCTATTACGCCTCCTGCCGCATTGCACATCATTGTGTATTGCGCTTCTCCATCAGCAATCCGATTGAGGTCATTGGTAAAAGCCGCGTTAAGAAAATCCAGTGCATCTTGCCCCTTCACTGACGCCTTGCCGAGATGGGACACATCGAAAAGCCCCACTCGCTCACGAACCGCGGTGTGCTCGGCCAAAGTACCGGTATCTGGATAATCGATTGGCATAAGCCAACCGCCAAAGTCGGCCATCTTGGCGTTTCGGGCGAGATGCTGGGCGTGCAAGGGTGAATGTTTCATGTTGTTAATCTATCGCCTAGGCTCACTTCTTGTAACGAAGTGCAGAGCGAACAGACCGAGTCTTCCGAGTATTAAGGAGTAATTCGTGGCAAAGGTGCGATTAATCGACGGAGCAGCCTCAACCGGTGTCCTCGTGGTGGGACTGACGCACGGTGAAGGAAAGAATCCCACACTTCACATTGAATCGGGTGACTTAGTTCTCGACACCAAGCCACTTCTCGCTACCCTTGCAGATCTAGGTGCAACTGGTAAAACCGATGAAATCATTCGACTTCCTGGCGCTTCTATCCGTCTACTTGTATTTACAGGACTCGGGAAGAAAGCCCAAAAATATCCGCATGAAGTACTGCGACGCGCCGCAGGTGCAGCCACTCGCGCCTTGGCCGGCAATGCGGAAGTCTCCTTTGCTCTGCCGGTGGCTGACGTTCACGCGGTAAACGCCATTGCTGAAGGTGCGGCCATTGCCGCGTACTCATTTGAGGAATTTCGTGGAAGCACTAAGGGCGACGCCCGAACACCTGTTACTTCGATCACAGTTCACACGACACTTGCGAATTCGCCACAAGCTAAGAACATTTCTAAACGCGCGATGATAACTGGCCAATACAACGCCCTGGTTCGCGACCTTGTGAATACGCCTCCGAGCCACCTCACTCCAATGTCATTTGTGGAACACATCAAAAAGGCAGTTGCAGATGCAGGTGGTGAAAAGGCAGGGCTTAAAATTACAGTTCTCAATGAAAAGCAACTGAAATCTCAGGGTTTCGGTGGCATCACCAGCGTTGGACAAGGCTCCTCCAACCCTCCGCGTTTACTGCACATCGCCTATAGCCCTAAGAAATCAAAAAAGAGGTACGCCTTCGTGGGAAAGGGAATCACCTTCGATACTGGGGGGCTCAACCTGAAAGCGGGACTGGGTATGGAAGCGATGAAATCAGATATGGCGGGCGCGGCTGCCGTCTGCGCGGCAACTCTCGCAATTGCCGCCCTAAAACTTCCGATTCACATTGACGCATGGGCGGCGCTGGCAGAGAACATGGTCAGCGATACGGCCACCCGCCCTGGTGACATCGTCACAATATACGGAGGGAAAACCGTCGAAGTGCTCAATCCCGATGCCGAAGGGCGACTGGTTCTAGCGGATTCGCTGGTTAAGGCGGTAGAAGTGGCCAATGCCGGTGGTTTAAAAAGAAAAAAATTGGACGGAATCATCGACGTGGCGACCTTAACCGGCGCACAACTCATCGCACTCGGCACACGTACCGGCGCCGTGATGACCAACGACGAGGGACTATCCACGCAATTCCTGCAGGCCGCTGGGGAGGCAGGCGATTCCCTCTGGCCCATGCCGCTACCTGAAGAACTTCGCGCATCCTTGGACTCGCCCGTCGCCGACATGGCAAATATCGGCGAGAAAATGGGTGGGATGCTGGTTGCGGGTCTTTTCCTGCGGGAGTTTATTCCCACAGACCTTCCCTGGCTTCACATTGATATTGCCGGGCCGTCCTACAACGTCCACGAGCCGCATGGTTACACCCCCAAAGGTGGGACCGGGATGCCTATGCGCTCATTAATCCGTTTTGCTGAGAACAATCTGGAGTAAAGGGATCCACTTCCAGGAGGGGAACCAAATCTCAAGTCGTGCTCAACGCCCAATGGCTGGCAGAATAGGCAAACCAATCTGAAGGGGTAGAAGTGTCTGAATTTGATCTGGTTGTGCTGGGCGGCGGTAGCGGTGGATATGCATGTGCTCTGAGAAGCGCACAGTTGGGCTACTCAGTAGCTCTCATCGAATCGGATAAATTAGGCGGTACGTGCCTGCATCGCGGATGTATCCCAACCAAGGCACTTCTTCACGCGGGCGAAATTGCCGACAACACCCGAGAAGCCATTCGCTATGGTGTCAACGCCCAATTCCAGTCCATTGACATGGATGGCGTGAATGCTTATAAGGATGGCGTCATCAACAAACTTCACAAAGGATTGCAAGGTCTCGTTAAGTCTCGAAACATAACTTTTGTACAGGGCCATGGACGACTCGTGTCGAAGAACACCGTAGAAGTTGATGGGGAGCAATATGTCGGCAAGAACGTCGTACTGGCTACCGGTTCCTACGCGCGTTCATTGCCTGGGCTCGATATTGATGGCAACAGAATTATCACGAGCGACCATGCGCTGACATTAAATTACGTCCCCTCTAACGTCATTGTTCTCGGAGGAGGCGTAATTGGATGTGAGTTTGCTTCACTCTGGAAGTCCTTTGGCGCTGAAGTACGAATTATTGAGGCGCTTCCCCACCTGGTTGCCCTGGAAGATGAATCTTCAAGCAAGCAACTTGAAAGAGCTTTCCGCAAGCGAGGAATTAATTTTGAATTAGGCGTTCGATTCCAATCGGCCGCGGTGACGGACGAAAACGTGACCGTGACTTTAGAGAACGGAAAAGAGTTTGTGGCCGACCTGCTCTTGGTAGCAGTCGGTCGCGGACCAGTTTCTGCCAATTTGGGTTATGAAGAGCAAGGCATTGCAATGGAACGCGGCTACATCACCGTTGATGACAAGTGCCGCACAAATGTTCCAGGAATCTGGGCAGTTGGAGATTTAATCCCAACTCTTCAATTGGCCCATGTTGGATTCGGCGAAGGAATTCTCGTGGCTGAAGAAATTGCCGGACTCAACCCCCGACCTATTAACTACGACGGAGTTCCACGTGTCACCTATTCAGACCCTGAAGTTGCTTCGGTCGGACTGACCACTGCGCAGGCCAAAGAGCGCGGTCACGATGTCATTGAGTTGACGTATGACCTTGCTGGAAACGGCAAAGCTCAAATTCTTGGAACCGCGGGTTCCATCAAACTCGTATCCGAGAAAGACGGCCCAGTTCTCGGTATTCACATGGTCGGTGCCCGCGTGGGAGAACTCCTCGCGGAAGCACAACTCATATTCAATTGGGAAGCCAGCGCCAAGGATGTCGCTGCGTTAATTCACGCGCATCCAACGTTGTCGGAGGCAATGGGTGAAGCGCACATGGCACTTGCCGGTAAACCGCTGCATGCGCACGGTTGAAATTATTAGCAAACTCATCGCAGTCACACTAAGGGGAGAACGTCAATGACATTTTCAGTAACGATGCCAGCTCTGGGCGAGAGTGTCACGGAAGGCACTGTCACGCGCTGGCTTAAGGCCGAGGGCGATCATGTCGCAGTTGATGAGGCACTCTTGGAAGTTTCCACCGACAAAGTCGATACCGAAATTCCTTCCCCCGTTGCCGGCATCCTCTCCAAAATAGTCGTTGGAATTGACCAAACAGTTCCAGTCGGCGCTGAACTCGCGATTATTGCGCAAAGCACAGAGGCCACTCCTTTTCCAGCAGCACCGGTTGTGCCCGCTGCATCCACAGCACCGGTTGTGCCCGCTGCATCCACAGTGCCCGCTGCGCCAGTTGTCGAAACTCCAATCGTTGCCACACCGGCACCTGTCTCCTCGAACTCGGGGACTGTCGTATCCATGCCAGCCCTCGGCGAATCAGTCTCTGAAGGAACCGTCACGCGCTGGCTTAAAAATGTGGGCGACCCGGTTGCGGTAGATGAGGCTCTCCTGGAAGTTTCTACCGACAAAGTTGATACGGAAATTCCCTCCCCCGTCGCAGGTGTTCTACTTGCTATTGATGTTCCCATTGATACAACAGTTCCAGTTGGAGCACGCCTCGCCCTCATTGGTTCCACACTCACTCCAGTTGCACCAGCACCAGTTGCACCAGCACCAGTTGCAACTTCCATTGCTTCTCCGATAGTTGCGCCCGTTGCCGTTGCGCCTACATCGACGCCGGCATCCCTCACTCCTGTTGTCGCCGAGGCCGATGCCTATGTCACTCCCCTCGTCCGCAAACTCGCTGCAGAACTCGGTGTCGACCTGGCAAAAGTTGCGGGTACTGGTGTGGGTGGCCGTATCCGTAAGGAAGATATTGAAGCCGCTGCGGTTCGCTTGGCGCCAGCGCCAGTTGCACCACCTGTCGCGACCGTCGCTCCTGTAACCCACGTAGCATCGGGTGCTAGTACAAAGATGCCGACTTCAGGAGGATCCCCTCTTCGGGGGCAGACCGTCACGATGTCTCGTCTGCGAAAAGTTATCGCCGCGCGCATGGTCGAATCACTTCATGTAAGTGCGCAACTCACAACGGTTATTGAAGTAGATGTCACCAAAATTGCCCGTTTGCGCGATCGCGCTAAGGCCAAGTTCGAAGAGCGTGAGGGAGTGAAACTCACATTCCTTCCATTCTTTGCCGTAGCCGTATGTGAAGCATTAAAGCAACATCCGGTTGTCAACTCATCGGTTGAAGGCGACCAGATCACGTATCACGCGGCCGAACATCTTGGTATCGCAGTAGACACCGAACGCGGGTTGCTGGTTCCGGTAATACGCGACGCAGGCAACCTCAACATGGGCGGAATCGCCCAGAAGATCTCAGATCTTGCAACTCGTACGCGCGATAACAAAGTCACTCCGGACGAACTCGGTGGCGGCACATTCACAATCACCAACACGGGTAGTCGCGGTGCGTTATTCGATACTCCGATTATCAACCAACCCCAGGTCGCGATTCTTGGTCTTGGTGCAATTGTGAAGCGACCAATGGTGGTCAAGGGCGAAGATGGTGGGGAAACAATCGCCATTCGCTCCATGGTTTATTTGGCCCTCTCTTACGATCACCGAGTTGTAGACGGCGCAGATGCAGCACGCTTCTTGGTGACACTGAAAGATCGTCTTGAAGGCGGATCATTTGAAACGGACCTTGGTTTGTAATGAACCCATTACAACGCATTGCCGTTACAGGATCCTCGGGTCTTATCGGAACTGCGATTGTGGGACATCTCAAATCAGAGGGGCATACAGTTCAACGTTTGGTGCGACGGCAGACCGTCGCGCCGGATGAAATCAGTTGGGATCCACAAGCAGGTACCGTGGATCTCGCGGCACTTGAAGGCGTCGATGCGGTCATCCATCTGGCAGGTGCTGGGGTCGGAGATAAAAGGTGGACTGCAAAATACAAAAGTGAGATCTTGAACTCGCGCCTACTTGGAACAACGACAATTGCACATGCAGTTGCAGCGGTAAAGCCAAAGGTATTCATTTCTTCCAGCGCAATGGGTTGGTACGGCGAAACAGGTAATCGAGCCATGACCGAAAGGGATCGCGCAGGGGATGATTTCCTTGCAGCCGTATGCCATGAGTGGGAGAACGCGGCAGATCTTGCCGGGGATGTTCGAACCGTAAAACTTCGAACGGGACTCGTCCTAGATCCAACTGGTGGTGCACTTGGAAGGATGATCCCGTTCTTTCGTTTCGGCATTGGCGGTCGGCTCGGATCAGGAAAACAGTGGTGGTCTTGGATAACTCTGCATGATGTGGTTCGCGCCGTCAGCTTCGCTTTGGAGAATCCAATATTGGGTCCGGTCAACATAACCGCACCCAATCCCGTGACCAATCAAGAATTCACTGCTGCCCTGGCACGCGCCCTGCATCGGCCAGCCGTTTTCCCAGTTCCTGCCATCGCCTTAAAAATTGCCTTTGGCGGATTCTCATCCGAGATGCTCGGATCAAAAAAGGTCATTCCGGAAGTTCTCACTGAGGCTGGATTTGCCTTCGATTATCCCCATATAGGGGCAGCACTTGCGGCTTTAGTGGAGTAAGTAATCACTTCCTAATCGCGGTGCTGGAGTTTTGAGGGCCACCAGACTTTGCCACCAATATCGTGTACAAGTGCCGGCACAAGTATCGATCGCACGATGATCGTATCGAGCAGGACTCCAAATCCAACCGCAAAACCTAATTCGGCAAGAAATACCAGTGGAAGTATCCCAAGTACGCCAAAGGTCGCCGCAAGCACGATACCGGCAGAGGTAATCACTCCACCTGTGACTGTCAATCCCTTGATTACTCCAGCGCGAGTTCCGATTCTTGCACTCTCTTCACGAACCCGAGTCATTAAGAAGATGTTGTAATCAATTCCAAGAGCAACCAGGAAAACAAAGGCGAAAAGCGGGAAAGAAGTGTCGGCTCCTGGAAAGTGGAAAATATTATGGAAGACCAATTGGCATACTCCCAAGGTTGCGGCATATGAGAGCACAACTGTGGCAAGTAGGAGTCCTGCTGCTACAAAGCTCCGCAGGAGGAATGTAAGGATGATTCCAATCAATATCAAAACCACCGGGATAATCAAGCGATTATCGTGGCGTGAAGCTTGATCAATGTCATAAGAAACTGCGCTGGATCCTCCCACAAGGATTGTCGGATCAATCTTATGAACAGCAGCTCGTATTACTGGTACCGATTCCCTTGCCTTCACAGAATCAGGAGCTTGGGTCAAAGTCGCATTGAGTACTACGAGTCCGCCGACAATCTTAATATCAGGTAGCGGCTGGCCCGGAATCGGAATTGAAGTGCGCATAGGCTCGACGCTGGCGACGCCATTTACAGATAAGAGAACTTTCGTCGTTTCCTGCATGAGCGATTCTTTAACAATGACTTCAGTTGGCTGCCCTTCCCCGCCGGGGAAGTGCTTGAGCAATAGATCCTGTCCAACAACAGATTCAGGCCGGGTGGTGAATGATTGCGATGTCGACAGACCATCTGCTTGCAAGGTTGTGGCAAATCCAGCAAGAACGAGAAGAAGTACTGCAGTGCTGATCCAAAGACGACGCGGTTGCTTGCTTACCTGCGCGCCCACTTTCGCCCACACTCCCGAAAGATTGGCATCCACATCATCAAAGCGTGGAATGCGTGGCCAAAAAATCCACCGCCCAAAAATCACCAATAGCGCCGGCAGTAGGGTCAATATCGTCAACATGGCCGCGACGACTCCTATCGCACCCACTGGTCCCAAGCCGCGGTTGCTGGAAAGTTCGCTCAAGAGCAGAACCAGCAGACTGATCGCCACTGTTGTTCCAGAGGCGAGAATTGGCTCAAAGATTCCTCGATAGGCAGCGCGCATCGCAACAAATCTTGATTCATGGTGGTGCAACTCTTCGCGGTAACGAGCAATCAGCAGCAGCGCATAATCAGTCGCCGCACCAAGAACCAGAATCGTGAGAATCCCTTGCGCTTGCCCATTCAAATCGATGATTTGGTTCTTCGCTAAAAGATAAACGATTCCCCCACCAGTGGAAAGTGCAAGTATCGCTGATGCCACCGGAAGGATCCAAAGTACGGGTGATCGATAGACAATAATAAGAATGAAAGAAACGACTCCAAGTGTCGTGAAAAGCAAACTTGAATCAATGCCGCCGAAGGCACCAAAAAGATCACTGAGCAGCGCGCCTATTCCCGTCACATGACTGACGAACCCGTTCTCGGCGGCCCACTTGTTCATATCATCGCGAATCGTTTTGATCATTGCTGTGATCACAGGTTGACCGTCTGGGAGGGTTGCAGTCGCCACCGTCATAGATACGGGCAGACTAAGAAGGATTGCCTTTCCATCCGGGGCAGGGAAAGCTTGCGGAGAAGCGCCCCCGGCAAAATACTGCGAAAGTTTGATTCCCGAGTCAACCGTGCCTTGGTACTTCTCTAAATAATTAATGTGCTTATTCGGCAGAGTAACAAGGTGCGCATTAATGGCTGCCAATTTGCTGGCATCAACATTTCCTTCCAACAGAACCAGGGTTGGAAGTTTGGAATTGTCCGCGACGGAGAATCGGGCGATCACTTGGGATGCCTTAGTTGACTCAGCGTTATCCGGTAAAAAGGATGAGTTGTTATTCTCTTGCACCGTGCTCAACTTGCTAAAAAGCGGGCCAAAGACACCGCTGGCTCCAAACCAGATGAAGATGACCAAGACTGCACTCCAGAAGGGGCGGCGAAATGCCTTTCTTGGAGATTTCGCCGGATGGACGGATGTGGTCTGGGACACGAATATGAGACCTTTCCTTCGCTGGTGGGGCCATTCTGCCATCTGCTTAGAATTTCAAGGAGATGAGAGTGCCAGCCTACCTTTAGGCTATGTGGGTGCCAGTTGAAGCAATCCTCACTAAATCGCCAATCGCGCTTTCTCGGAGCGGAATAATCGACTACGAAAAAGCGTGGCAAATTCAGCGAACCGTTCACGCGGAAGTCGCAGAAGGAAAACGCCCCAACACCTTGATGTTGCTGGAGCACCCGTCGGTCTTTACCGCCGGACGGCGCACTCTCGATGTTGAAAGACCAACTGACGGAACCCCCGTGATCGACGTCGACCGCGGCGGCAAAATCACTTGGCACGGACCTGGACAAATAGTCGGTTATCCCATTGTCCGGTTGGCAAAACGACATGATGTGGTGGGCTTCGTCCGTGAGATCGAGACCGCGCTCATTGATGTCTGCCTAGAGTTCGGCATACCAGCGCAGAGATATTGCGAACGTTCCGGGGTATGGCTACGGGACGAGAAGGGTGACCGGAAGATTGCAGCGATCGGCATCCGCTTCGCTAAAGGTGTCACCATGCACGGTTTTGCGCTCAATGTAAATCCGGACCTATCCTGGTTCGACCGGATCGTGCCATGCGGTCTCCCAGATGCGGACGTGACATCGATCTCCAAAGAATTGGCACGAGAAGTAACCGTTGAGGAAGTGGTACCCGTGGTCGAACGACACATCTATGAGGCATTGTTAAGGGTGAGCGCATGACATTGGCACCAGATGGAAGAAAATTACTTCGGATTGAAGCTCGCAACGCCGCAACGCCGATTGAACGAAAGCCTGAATGGATCAAGACACGGGCCAATATGGGACCTGAGTACACACGTCTTCGTTCCCTGGTTAAGGGCGAAGGGCTTCATACCGTCTGCCAAGAGGCAGCTTGTCCGAACATTTTTGAATGTTGGGAAGATCGCGAGGCAACTTTTCTCATTGGCGGCGAGCAGTGCACCCGACGGTGTGATTTCTGCAATATTGATACCGGCAAACCGCAACCACTCGATCGTGATGAGCCCCGTCGAGTAGCAGAGTCAGTGCAAAGAATGAATTTGGCATATGCGACGATTACTGGAGTCGCCCGCGATGACCTGGACGATGAAGGTGCCTGGCTCTACGCGGAGACAATTCGCCTCGTACATGAAGTCAATCCGGATTGTGGAGTTGAAATGCTTGCTCCAGATTTCAGCGGACACGCACACCTTCTCAATCAAGTCTTCGAAACCCGCCCGGAAGTTTTTGCTCATAATGTGGAAACGGTCCCCCGTATTTTCAAAAGGATCCGGCCTGCTTTTACTTATGAGCGGTCATTAAAAGTAATTACGATGGCTCGTGAATTCGGTCTTATTACCAAGTCAAATCTCATCCTCGGTTTGGGTGAAACTCGTGAAGAAGTGAGCCAGGCACTCCGTGATTTACATGATTCAGGGTGCGATCTGATCACTATTACACAGTATCTTCGACCAACTAATCGCCATCACCCGGTAGAACGATGGGTCAAACCAGAAGAGTTCGTGGAGCTCGCTGATGAAGCGAAAGAAATTGGGTTCCTGGGAGTTATGAGCGGTCCGCTGGTGCGCTCAAGTTACCGCGCAGGACGCCTCTACAAACAAGCCATGGAGGCGCGAGTCTCAAATGGCTGAGTTGGTTTACCCTCCTGTCATCACGATCGCCAAATTATTTTGGCGCTATCTGGGTTTGAAGCTGACGGTAACTGGTGAGGAAAATATTCCTAAAGAGGGTGGGGCGATTATCGCCATCAACCACGTCGGTTACCTTGACTTTGCCCTCGCCGGCACTGCATTGCTTCCTGCAAAGCGCTACGTGCGATTCATGGCAAAAAAGGAAATCTTCGATAACAAATTTGCTGGCCCTTTGATGCGCGGAATGCATCACATCAATGTTGACCGCAGTAGTGGATCGGCATCCTTTGTTGCAGCTTTGCGAGCACTTCGAGCCGGAGAGTTCGTCGGAATTTTTCCGGAAGGGACCATTTCTAAAAGTTTTGAGATCAAAGAGATGAAAACCGGCGTTGTGCGCCTTGCCATGGGTGCGAGTGTGCCGATAATCCCCGTCATTATTTGGGGTAGTCAGAGAATTTGGACCAAAGGTGTCCCGCGAAATTTGAAACGAAAACGCGTTCCAATCAGTATCTCTATTGGTACGCCAATCCATTTCACGAAGGATGACGACGTGGCGGCTGCGGAAATCGCCCTGCGGTCCACAATGATCGCGATGCTTCACGAAGTCCAGGAAGAATATCCAGATGGGCACACTGGACAGTGGTGGGCCCCGCTTCGCCTTGGTGGTACCGCACCTGCCCCACTAAACTCCTGACCATGTTCAATCGGAAGAAGTCAGCGAAAACCCCAAAGACCGCCAAAGAACCTCGTCTCAAAGCGGTTCGAGAGGCCTACGTCGTAACCAAGAGCGTTAAACCCTGGATAGGAATGGCACTCCTCGCCATCTTCTTAGTCATCTGGGTCATCGGTATTCTCCTCGGCTATATCTGGGGCCATCCGGTCTACGCGGGCTTTGTCTCACTTCCCTTGGCGATTCTCGGCGCACTCTTCTTCTTCACGCGCCAAGCCAGCACCGCCGCATACAAATCTATTGAAGGCCAAGTCGGAGCGGCTGCCAGCGTGCTCATGGCCATCCGAAAAGGTTGGACCACAACTCCGGCCGTGGCTGTAAATCGAAACCAGGACATGATTCACCGCAGTGTCGGCCGGCCCGGAATCGTGCTCGTAGGAGAAGGCGGGCCATCTGTGCGTCAACTTCTTAGCGATGAGCGGAAGAAGACCGAACGATTCGCACCCGGGGTTCCGATCTCCGAACTAATTGTCGGCGATAACGCAGGACAAGTGAAATTATCCAAGATTCAGAAGCACCTGAAGAAGATGCCCAAGAAATTGAGCCCGGCTCAACTACGTGAAGTGCGTAATCGCCTCAAAGCAGTGGGTGGCTTGGCGATGCCAATTCCCAAAGGACCTATGCCTAAGAATCTCAAGGTTCCAAAGCGGTAAGTACGGTTCCACTCGCTCGCTCATGAATTCCGCGACCATTTTCATCAAATGTCACAGCGGTAACAACCAGGCAGAGTAAAAAAGTACGGATAAGAGCCTGGGTTGGCGTGACCGCACCGCCATCGGAAAATCGGACGACTTTCATCCGCAGAATTCTCTGACCAGCCGACGCTCCCTGCAGGGAAGTCAGAACCCAGACTTCAATGAAGAAGATCCCAAGGGGTGCAAATTGGCTCCACCCCGGAGTTCGAGGAACGAACGCGCTGGCAATCGCCAAGCACATCAGCCAATCAATCAGCAGGGCAAAAATTCGACGCCAGAGGCCAACCCTTTTGAAATGCATCAGAGAAGAGTAACCCTCCAAACCCAGTTGTAGTCCTCGGATTCTGTAACATATCCGTAACACACGGGTCACGACCATTTCACGCCCTAGTTCTACCCTAACGCCAAGAGTTGGAGCTCAATGTGGAGCCAATCAGGTACCCCCGCGAACGCGGATATCGGTCTGTATGGGAGAAGCATGTTTAAGAATTCGGCAGAAGTATTTGCTTTCATTAAAAAAGAGGATGTCAAACTCGTTGATGTTCGTTTCATCGACTTGCCAGGTATCCAGCACCACTTCAATGTTCCAGTTGAATCATTTGACGAAGCTGTCTTCACCGACGGTTTGATGTTTGATGGTTCATCCATCCGTGGATTCCAAGCAATCCACGAGTCAGATATGAAACTCCTTCCAGTTCCTGAATCAGCATTCCTTGATCCATACCGCAAAGAGAAGACTCTGATTATTAACTTCTCTGTTCATAATCCAGCCGATGATTCGCCATACAGTCGTGATCCGCGCGGCATTGTTGCCAAAGCGGTTGATTTCATGCGCAGCACCGGTATCGCTGACACCGCGTTCTTCGCACCTGAAGCAGAGTTCTATGTCTTTGATGCGGTTCGTTTCTCAACCGGAATCAACGAATCATTCCACCACATTGATTCATACGAAGGCGCCTGGAACACCGGCATCGAAAAGGATGCCGATGGCACACCTAACCGCGGATATCGCACTCGTGTTAAGGGTGGATACTTCCCAGTCTCTCCAACAGATCAGTACGCAGATCTTCGCGATGAAATGGTCATGAAGCTCGGTGAAGTTGGTTTGCTCGTTGAACGCGCCCACCACGAAGTCGGTACGGCCGGTCAAATGGAAATCAACTACCGCTTCAGCGATATCTTGCATGCCGGCGATGACTTAATGAAGTTCAAGTACGTCATCAAGAACACCGCCTGGGCAGGTGGCAAGACCGCAACCTTCATGCCTAAACCACTCTTCGGTGACAACGGATCCGGCATGCACGTGCACCAATCACTCTGGAAAAACGGCGTGCCACTCTTCTTCGGTGATGGATATGGGGATCTTTCAGATATCGCACGTTGGTATGTCGGAGGTCTGTTGAAGCACGCACCATCTCTTCTCGCCTTCACCAACCCAACCGTCAACTCATATCGACGACTGGTTCCAGGATATGAAGCGCCGGTAAACCTCGTGTATTCCGCACGGAACCGCTCTGCTTGTATCCGTATCCCAATCACAGGATCGAATCCAAAAGCCAAGCGCATTGAATTCCGATGCCCAGACCCATCATCGAATCCATACCTAGCTTTCGCAGCAATGCTGATGGCAGGCCTGGATGGAATCATCAACAAAATCGAGCCACCACTTCCAGTTGACAAGGATCTCTACGAGCTAACAGGCGAAGAGGCCGCAGCTATCCCGCAAGTTCCGGGTTCCTTGGAAGCGGTTCTTAACAATCTCGAGAGAGACAATGAGTTCCTAACCCGTGGTGGAGTCTTCACGCAAGATCTCATCGACACTTGGATCCACTTCAAGCGAACTCAGGAAGTTGACTACGTGCAATTGCGACCACATCCAGCAGAGTTCGAGTTGTACTTCGACCTATAGGAATCTGTACTAAAAACCCCCATCAGAAATGGTGGGGGTTTTGTATTTCGGTTCGATCTCATCCTGTTGATCCGGAAGGATTCCGAGCGCCCGAAAATTACCTTTGGCTTTAAGCGATTTGATATCTGATTTTTATAGTTGAACTTTGTCCGCTCGGCGTTTTGTGCAATATCTCGTCTCCCGACTTCATGAGTGAGTACATGACACCGCACACCATAGGCATTCGATTGCGAAGGTTCAATTCACGTGCAATATCTCCCGAAACTAAGATGGAAGAATCCTCACCTCGTCCTCGTGAATCTTCAAATCTTCCAAGAATGTATTCTCGGATATCAGCGCTTCTGGTCATGGCCACTCCTTATCGTAGTTGCGATTCATTTATTGAAAGAGTAGTCCGCAATCTTTTCATTTGTATAGCCTTTTTTGTGTTACTAAATCTGTGTCACTAGATAGGTCACAAGATGTCCAGAATCGAAGCCGCCTAAAAAAACTTTCTAAACTTAATGATCTTGCGCGCCGCCATGCCTCTCGGGCGACCTTAAAGGAGAAGCAGCAAGTCAGAGCAAACTTCAGATTGATCCAAATTTCACTTCGACCTATAGGCCACTAATTATCTGACTTGCCAAAATGGCGAGACGTGATGGTTTCTATCAGGCTTCCTCGCACTTCCCGTCATTTACGATTGTTCGGCTTGTCTCTTCGTAGTGGAGCTAGTCTGTCTGGACGTTGCGATACGCTCCCGGAATGAGTGAGAATGAGTGGGATTCCTACGCCCCAACGTACGACAATGAACCTGATCACGGCTTGTCAGACCCGCTCATAAAGCAAAAATGGACCGAATTAATTGTCAGTCAGTTGCCAGGCAAGCCAATAAGAATTATTGATATGGGTGGTGGCACAGGAAGCATTACTGAGTTACTGGCCGACGCTGGTCATCACGTCACCTACGTTGATTCCTCTCCTGAAATGGCGAAATTAGCAAAAGAGAAATGTCAAAGGTTTGGTAACCAAATAGATTATTTCACCTGTTCAGTCAAAAATCTGGATAAAGCAATTTTGAATTCAAGGTTCGACGTCGTGTTCGGCAGACATATTTTGTGGGCAACGGAGAATCTCGTCAGCACTCTCCAGGCATGGCACTCCCTTTTGAGTGAACATGGCTATTTCGTTTTGGTTGAAGGCTTTTGGTCTACTGGAGCAGGAATTACTTCAGGAGTGCTTGAGAATGCCGTTAAGACGGAGATGGGTTCCGCCTCCACTTTCCCTTTGAATGATCCGATTTATTGGGGGAAGCAGATAGATGACGAAAGATACTTAATAGTCTCAAAATAGTTCACGCCTCGCCCTGGTGTGCCCCCGTTGTGCGCCGAAGACTAAAACAATTCAATTTGAGCGTGATTTACTAACGGTCACTTTTACTTCGACCTGTAAAACTTGCCCAAAGAGCCTCTCGAGAAATCGGGAGGCTCTTTCACTTTGGTCGCTAGAATTCCCGAACCATGAATGAGATCTCAATCAAGACGCCGCGACTCTTGTTGCGTCAGAGGGGTGATACCGATTTGCTATCACTGGCAGAGATGAATCTAGACCCAAAGGTTATGGAGTTCATTGGGCCCATAATCAGCGAATCAGAAAGTCGAGCCATGATTGAGAGGGCGAGAGGGAGTTGGCAAGAACTTGGCTACGGACGCTTCGCAGTGGAAATTTCCGAAACTTCAGAATTGATCGGCTTCATCGGGCTGGCACAATGCAAATTTGAGTCTCACTTCACCCCGGCAGTTGAAATCGGTTGGCGACTTGCTCAAAAGCATTGGGGTTTTGGGTATGCCACCGAAGGCGCCGATGCAGTGATGAGTTGGGCATTTGCGAACTGCGAAATAGATGAAATCGTTTCATTCTCTTCCGCCTCGAACCTGAGTTCCCGTCGGGTCATGGAAAAGCTAGAAATGCATAGGAGCGATACCGACGATTTCTTACATCCGAATCTGAAGCCCGGAGATCCCCTGCGACAGTGTGTTCTCTACAGGAAGCGAATCCCTCACTAATTGAACTCTCTCGTGCCCCTCAAGTGCTCCAAGAAACTTGAAAATGCATATGATGAAAATGCACACAATTCGGACATCATGTATTTTGCAGGTGCTTTGTTACAGGGAACGCACCTCTACGCGTTTGGTTCAACACTCCGGGAAGCAAAACGCCCGATTGGTCATTCTTCGCTTCCCGAAATTCTCAGGAACCTCCATGGGAGACTCCAGCATGACTCCTGAGGGAAAGAATAATGAGGGTTCGTATTCGCGAGATTTTATCAAGGCGAATTTTGGAGTCATCGCAACCCTCCTCTCTTTCGCGTTCATAGTGCTTCAACTTTTTATGATTTCTGAAAAAGATTACCCAACAACTCTTTTTCTGCTCGCCCATTCGGAAAAAATTCCCCTTCTAGTAGGTATTATGCTTCCCCTTTTGGCACCCCTCTTCATGTTCACGACGTGGGTGTTCTTTCGGATTTACTTTGTAGCCAATTTTAAAGGACGAAAACTTCACGATCAGGTTATCTTCTTTCTGGCTATCATAAGTGCCTTCCTTGCTGTTGAGATGGGCAATTGGCAAACTTGGCTACTTGTATCCGGGCTTTCTTACTTCATTCTGGATATCCATTTTCCAGCTTGGCTCTTTACGCGAAAGGGTCGAGCAGGGTGGCGACTTAAACCACCAGAAGAAAAGCACGTTTTTTATAGGGATGACATAGCTTGGAGTCCAGGATCTTATGTTGCAATAATTGCAATGGTTGCCCTCTATTCTTCCGGAAATTCCTGGCTTCCTAGCGAGTGTGTCACCCTCACAAACGGAAATAGAATCTCCGCATTCGTCCTTTCTATTGATGTCCGAAACACATACTTGATGGATCTTCCAGGACGTCACCCCCTTGTGTTGAAATCCGATGAAATAGAGGATCGTCAAGTTGATCCCACGAATTCCGAAGTCGCTTGCAAGAAACTAACCAAGAAAGACAGCAGGATTACCCCTGGTGCTCCGATTGTGTCCCCAACTCCTTCGACTGTGCCATAAGTGCAGGTCGGACAATTGCTTAGAGGTGATTAGATTCCAATTCGACTTATAAGCCATAAGTCGTCCCATGCCGTTGAGCTGGCGGGAAATCGAAGGTGATCACTCTGAGTGATTTGTGGACATTCTCGCCATTCGTATCGCAGTACTTGGAATAATTCTCCGAGCAATAAAAAACTCCGGGTCCGCGTGAGCGAAATACCGGAGTTTCCAATGCAGTGCCTAAGTAACTTAACTCGAAAGTCAGCGGTCCTCAAAGGCTTTCGTGCCGAACTATACCCTTGAAGGAAGAACGTGCCAACTCAGCGACCATCCGATCCGTGGATAGAAACTTGGCTGAGCACCGGACGATTTGGAACTTATCTTTCGGCGGCTCAAGGGTCGCGATCTCTTGCCCTCGCACTCTATGAATGGAATGCCCGCCTGGGAGCAGCCTTTCTTCACGACTTGGGGCACTTCGAAGTTGGACTTCGCAATGCTTACGATCGGGCTCTTTCGGCGGCCACTGTTAGTGAAGATTCACATTGGACAGAAATTCCCACAATGCTAAAACTATTCCCAGTTGTAATGAAAAACGAACCAGCCCAACAGCGACTGGTTGATGCAAATGAAATTCCTAGAAGTCAAATTCAACGTGCCCGCATAGACGCTTCTAGGTCTGGGAACACCACACCGGTTCCTGGAAAAGTAGTCGCCGAAGTCATGTTTGGATTTTGGACTTATTTAACATCGAATGCCCATGAAAAAACCATATGGGTTCCCTATCTTCATACGGCTTATCCCAGTAAAACTGATCGAAGGAAAATCCACCAAACTCTTTATGAATTGAGGGAGTTCAGAAACCGGGTAGCACACCATGAGCCGCTGCTCGTTGGCTCAGAATTCGAACGCAGAAAGATTATTTCCGTCGCTTCACGATTGCTACCCAAGGATGCATTTGCTCACTTGACTCAAAATAGCGAAGTACTAAAGATACTTGGTGACCGACCGTCATAAATCAGAGACAAACACCGCGCGTGCTCCCGTCGTGCTCCCACTTTGGAAAGATCAAACAAAACTGCAGGTGGAAGAAGGAAAGCTCTCCCCAAACTTTTACTTCGACCTCTAAAAAGTAAGTTCTCTGGCCTGGGAAGATGGCGAGGGGTGAGCGTGAATCAAGCGTAAATGGCTCTCATCACTTGTCGCCATTATTCGTTTGTTTTCGGCGCACGACCCACTTAATTGCGAGGCGACGTGGAGTGCTCGCTTAGGCCAAGGCCATCCGGACAGCCGCTTCGGCATGGATACGGGTAGTTGGAAATACGGGCAAAGGGCTGTCGCTCTCGTCAACGAGCAATTCGATTTCGGTACAACCGAGGATGACTCCCTGAGCTCCACGGTCGTGAAGTGAGGAAATTATCGCGACGTATTCCTGGCGAGAAGCGTCGCTAACTATGCCCAGCACGAGTTCTTCGTAGATGATTCGATGGACGATCGCCCTTCGGGCAGCATCCGGCACGATGACCGTGAGTCCGTGTGAGGACACTCGGTCTCTATAGAAGTCCTGTTCCATGGTGAACGCGGTCCCCAGTAGCTCGACGGTGGTCACACCGGCCTCGAGCACGGCTTGCGCTGTCGCGTCGGCCAGGTGAAGCAATGGAATTGACACAGCCCTCTCGATGTCGGGAGCAACTTTGTGCATGGTGTTTGTACACAGCACAATAAAGTCCGCGCCGGCGGCTTCGAGGCGACGGGACTGTTCGGCAAGTACTTGCCCTGCCGTGACCCAGTCCCCGACCGATTGCAGATGTTCAATCTCGGAAAAATCAACCGAAGCCATCACGCATGCAGCGGAATGCAAGCCACCCAACTGCTCACGGACCAACTCGTTAATCAGCCGGTAGTACAAAACTGAGCTTTCCCAACTCATACCACCAAGCAAGCCAATTGTTTTCACAAGATGAGACTACACGAGCAAAAATCAATAAATACATTAAAGCAACCAACTAACGCTGAATAAACATAGGGATGCATTTGTGACGACCCATCTGCATTTATGAACTTTTAATGCATACAATGCTTATCGATATGACGATTCAATCTATCTGCAACACATGGTCGTCCGTGTCCCGGACGGCACCGACCACACAAGCGAAGCGGAACTGCTATTGACTTCAAGGCCGTGTGCCCAGGTGGTGCTCTGAAGCGATTTCATCCACGGCTTTGAGCGTGTATTTCAAACTTCACTCATTACTTCGAGCTCTAGGTCCTTACTTCTCCAGCCAATGAAAATGGCGGGAAGTGTGGGTGAATCCAAAAGACTAGCCACACTTGCCGCCATTTCTGATTCTGTTAACTTGCCGCAGCAGGCCATCTCCAACTTGCGAAGCATTCCGAACGCCTGATAAATACCTTTGGCCTTAAGCGATTTGGTATCTGATCTTTATAGTTGAACTTTGTCCGCTCGTTGTCTTATGCAATATCACCTCTCCCGACTTCATGAGCGAGTACATGACACTGCAAACCATAGGCATCCGATTGCGAAGGTTCAATTCACCTGCAATATCTCCCGAAACTAAAGTGGAAGAATCCTCTCCTCGCTCTCGAAAATATTCAAACCTTCCGAGGATGTATTCTCGGATATCAGTGCTTCTGGTCATGGCCACTAATTATTTGACTTGTCAAAATAGCGGGAGGTGATGGGCGCCATCAAGCGACCCGCACTGCCTATCGTTTATGCTTCTCCGACTTAACTCTTCATATAGGAGCTAGCCGGGCTGGACGTGGCGATACGCTCCCAGAATGAGTGAGAATGAATGGGATTCCTACGCGCCGTTAAAGATAATCGATATGGGTGGTGGCACGGGAAGCATTACTGAGTTATTGGCTGGAGCTGGTCATCACGTGACCTACGTAGATTCCTCTCTTGAAATGGCGAAATTAGCAAAAGAGAAATGTCAAAAGTGTGGCAACCAAATAGATTACTTCACATGTTCAGTCGAAAATCTTGATAGTTCGAGCCTCGCCCTAGTGTGCTCCCGTTGTGCCCCTGACGGGACTCGAACCGGTATCTCCGGCTTCGTTACAGTGGTGCTCTATAAGTTGAGTTACTGCCTAAAGCCTCGAGAGAATATCTCGGGGCTTTGGTGCTTTAAAGGTTCGATAAAGTACCGCCCACGAATGAATAAATATTGGTTTTGAAGGAGCACTTTTCGTCTTTAATGAGCAGCGGAAAATATGACTGGCGGACACGCTTAAATGGCTAGTCCAATGGTTTCAATTTGTAATGGGTGCTTCGACCACCAGCCGGAGTTCTCATTAACACACCTTTGGTTATGAGATCCGTGATGTCCCGCAACGCGGTATCTGGCGAACACTTTGCGATAACTGCCCATTTCTTGCTG